>DEKZ01000322.1 GCA_002354135.1 Massilia sp. UBA2709
CGCGATGGCGTCGACGATCTGCTGTTTCGACACCACCCGGCCGGCATGCTGCAGCAGGTATTCGAGCACGGCCCACTCGCGCACCGACAGCTCGAGCGGGCGCTCGCCGACGCGGGCGCGGCGCGCGCTGCTGTCGAGGACGATGTTGCCGAGCGCGAGCACATTGCTTTTCGGGGCATTGCGCCGGGCCAGGGCGCGGATGCGCGCCACCAGTTCCGGCGTGGCGAAGGGTTTCACGAGGTAGTCGTCGGCGCCCGTTTCCAGGCCGCGCACGCGGTCCTCGACGGCGTCGCGCGCGGTCAGGAGCAGCACCGGGGTGGCGTCGCCGCGGGCACGCAGGCGCCGCACCACTTCGAAGCCGTCGATGCCTGGCAGGCCGATGTCGAGCACGGCGACAAGGGGTGGCTTGCGCTGCAGGAGGGCGTCGGCCTGCAGGCCGTCACGTGCGAGCTCGACCTGCATTCCCTGGGCTTGCAGGGTGCGGGTCAGGCCGTCGGCAAGGACGGCATCGTCTTCCACGAGCAAGATGTGCATGCGCGAACGGATTCAGGGAAAAATGCGGGGAAAAAGCCTAGGCGCACATTATGGGGCAAATTCGTTTCCTGACCCAAACAAAAGCGGGGATCAAAGGATGAATCGGCGCATCTTTCCTAGTAGGACTGGACTGACAAAACATCCTACATCCAGCCTACACAGGGGCAACCCCTAATCTTATGTTCGGCAACAGACTATAGCTTTAATGTACACACATCGCGATGAGGCAGTGTCAACAGTGCCTCCAGCAATCGCCCCTGACGTAGTAAAGCTAGAGATAAGAGGACAGAAAATGAACAACGCTCAACTTGGTGGTGCCACGCAAAAAGCGCAATCGGTCAACCAGATTCCTTCGACCAAGGAAGAAATCAAAGCTGCGTCGCGTCCAGTTGTCAGTGTCAGCGGTACCCAGCAGAACGAACTGCTGGCCGCTCTCCCGCGCCACGACCTGGAAACCCTGTTCGAGCACCTGGAACTCGTTCCCCTGCCATTTGGCAAGGAACTGTTTGAGTATGGCAGCAAATTGGAATACGTGTATTTTCCGACCACGGCAATCGTGTCGCTGCTGTATGTGATGGAAGACGGCGCCACCACCGAGATCGCCGTGGTGGGCCACGAAGGCGTGGTCGGCGTGTCGCTCTTCATGGGTGAGCGCGCCATGTGCAGCGCCGTCGTGCAGAGCGCCGGCTACGGCTACCGCCTGAAAACCCAGTACCTGCGCGACGCCTTCATGGCCGGCGGCGCCCTGCCCCAGCTGTTGATGCGCTACACCAACGCCCTGTTCGCCCAGATGGCCCAGAACGCCGTCGGCGGCCGCCACAGCTCGATCGAACAGAAGCTGTGCCGCTGGCTGCTCGACCGCCTGGACCGTTCGCCGGGCAACGAACTGAAAGTGACTCAGGAACTCATCTCGATCATGCTGGGCGTGCGCCGCGAGAGCATCACCGCCGCCGCGGGCAAGCTGCAGGATGAAGGCCTGATCCAGTACCGCCGCGGCAATATCACGGTCCTCGACCGCGCCGGCCTGGAAGAGTACGCCGGCGAGTGCTACAAGGTCGCGAAGACCGAATACGACCGCCTGCTGATGGACGTGGCGCGTTAAGCAAAGCGGCCGTTACGCCCTGAGTTCCCCAAGATCGTCGTTCCCCATCGCCGGCAAGACTGGCGATGGGTCCGGCGCTCCGGCTTTGGCGTCGCCGGTTTTGGTGTTTGCAGTACCCCCGCCAGCCAGGCTCAGCACTGAGCCGGCAGGCAAGGACGCCGCGGAGGACTGCGGGTCCAGCGGAATGCTGGCGCGGATGCAGGTTCCCACCCCATTGACCCCACGGTCGACCTCGAGTTTCCCTCCCAGCAGCAAGGCCCTCTCCCGCATTCCCAGCAGACCGTGCGACTTCGAACGCGTCAAGGCGTCCGGCGGGATGCCGACGCCGTCGTCGCTGACTTCCAACGCCAATTCGCCGTCTTCGTTCCCGAGGTGGACGATCACGCTCTTCGCCTGGGCATACTTGGCGATGTTGTTGAGCGACTCCTGGACAATGCGGAACAGCGCGATCGCGTGCATGGGACCGGCGGCGTCGATGTCGCCTTCCACCAGCACGTCGCAGTCCAGCCCGGTGACGCGGGCATAGTCCTCGCAATAGCTCTGCAGGGCCGCGGCGAGGCCCAGGTTGTCGAGCAGGCTGGGGCGCAGGTCCTCGACGATGCGGCGCTTGAGCTGCACGGTGTCGACCAGGGTGCCGCGCGCCCGGGTCAGCATGGCGACCAGGTCCGGACGGCTGCCGCGCAGCGCTTCGGCGACCGTGTTCAGGTCCATGCCGATGGCCGTCAGGTTCGCTCCCATTTCGTCGTGCAGTTCGCGCGCGAGCTTGGACTTTTCTTCCTCGGACACGTGGATCAGGTGGCGCGACAGCACCGACAACTGCTCGGTGCGGCGCGCAACAATGGATTCGAGTTGTTCGTTGGTCTGTTGCAGGGCATGCTCGGCGTCGATGCGCGCGGCGAAACTGCGGCGGACCGAGCGGTAGAACAGCAGCAGCACGAAGATGGCGGCCGCGTTGATGCCCAGGCCGAGCAGGACCGCGTGGCGGTACTGGCCGTAGAAGGCGTCGCTGCGCGCATTGAGCAGTTCGTTCTGTTCGCTCAGCATGATGACGACCTGCAGGCGGATCTCGTCGCTGTCGCCGTCGCTGGGCGCGCCGGTGATGGTGAGGATGTCGTTCAGCCCACCCTCGCGGTAGATCGCCAGCGCCTGCTGCATCATGCCGAGCTGGCGCTCGACCAGCGCGCGCAACTGGGCAAGGTTCTTTTGTTGCGACGGGTTGTCGGCCAGCAGGCCGCCGAGCTTGCGCAACTGGGTGTCGATGCGGGTCGGCGCCATCTGCACGCTGCCCAGGTAGAGCTCCGAGCCCGACAGGAAATAGCCGCGCAGATTGCTTTCGGCATCGGTCACCAGCAGGTTCAGGTGCTGCAGCTCGTCGGTCACCTGGGCCGTGCGGTCCTGCAGGGTGTTGGCCGCTTTCAAACCGTCGAGGTTACGCAGCAGGAAATAGCCGTTCACCACCAGGATGAGCACGCAGGCAAAACACAGCAGTGTCTTGTACAGCGGCAGCGCACGCGCACGCTGGGGAGCGGGATCGATGGTGAAGTACATCTGCTGGGTTCCTTTCGCGCAACTAGTCGGACCGGGCCGATTATAGCCCGGTCCGGCTGTCGGCGCAGCCGGAAGGGGCTGAAGTGTAGGCGGGAGGAAACAGAAAGCGGGTGAGCGGCGCAGGGCCGGTCACGACGCGGCGGCTTGCGTGCGGCCTGGGCCGCGTGCCGGCTCACAGGCCGGCGGAGGCGGACGCNNGCCGGCACCTGCTCAGTCGAGCAGGTTGTTCTTCATGGCGTAGTAGGTCAGGTCGCTGTTCGACTGCAGGCCCATCTTTTCCATGATGCGGGTACGGTAGGTGGACACGGTCTTGATCGACAGCGAGAGCGCATTGCCGATGTCGGACACGGTCGCGCCCTTGGCCAGGCGCAGGAACACCTGGAATTCGCGGTCCGACAGCTCGGTATGCAGCGCGGTATTCGGGTCACGGTCGAAACTCTGGGCCAGCAGTTCGCCGACAGTCGAGCTGACGTAACGGCGGCCCTGGTACACGGTGCGCACGGCCGTCTTCAGCTCGTCCGCCTCGCATTCCTTGTTCAGGTAGCCGTTGGCGCCCATCTTGAACAGGTTGAGCGCATACTGTTGTGCCGGGTAGCCGGAGAGAATCAGCACCGGCAGGTTCGGCTGGCCCTGGCGGATGGTGCGCAGGATGTCGATCCCGCTCTGGTCTGGCATCGCGATATCGAGCAGCAGCACGTCGCAAATTTCGCGGCGTGCGATGTCCAGGGCCTCGCGGCCGGTGGCGCCTTCAGCGACGACTTCGAACTCGCCGGAAGACGAGAAAATCTGTTTGAATCCTGCTCGAACTATCTGGTGATCGTCACAAATGGCAACGCGTATCATTGTCTTCCCTTAAATTTTCCTGGCACAGGAAAGAGCCGGGGGAACGGTTTTCCACGCCCGGCTGTCATGCGTCCGATGAGCTAAGCGCATGTAACATTTTAGCATTCCCACGCCCTGTTACAACAGGCGCACGAATGCTTGAGCTACACCAGGCTTATGCGGGCCGGGAACCGTGCTTCAACAATGCGAGAATGCCAAGCAATTCTTCGCGCAACTTCGGCACATCGACGCTTGGCGTTTCCTCGATCGGGGCCGGTTCGATGCCGCCGGCGAGGTCGCTGGCGCGGCTGTCGAGGCGGTTGCGGGCGCCGCTGATGGTGAAGCCCTGCTCGTACAGCAACTCGCGGATACGCCGGATCAGCAACACTTCGTGGTGCTGGTAATAGCGGCGATTTCCACGGCGTTTGACCGGCTTAAGCTGAGTAAATTCCTGCTCCCAGTAGCGCAGCACATGCGGCTTGACCCCGCACAATTCGCTGACTTCGCCGATCGTGAAGTAGCGCTTGGCCGGGATCGGCGGCAGCGCGCTCAGTTCGTTCTTGTTCGGACGGTCGTTCATGGCTCACTTATGCAGCGCGCGCCAGCGACGCCGGGCTGGTCTCTTCGACCATGCCCTTCAGTTTCTGGCTGGCGTGGAAAGTCACGACGCGGCGCGCCGTGATCGGGATCTCTTCCCCGGTTTTCGGATTGCGGCCCGGCCGCTGCGGCTTGTCGCGCAACTGGAAGTTGCCGAAGCCCGACAGCTTGACGGCCTCGCCGCGCTCGAGCGCGTTACGGATCTCGTCGAAGAAGGTTTCGACCATGTCCTTGGCCTCGCGCTTGTTCAGGCCGACCTGCTCGAACAGCAGCTCGGCCAGCTCGGCCTTGGTGAGGGTCGGCAGGTCCTTCTCGGCTTCCTTCCTTACCCGCGCCACCTGCATCGCGCGATGCAGGTCGGCCGCCAGCGCCTCCTGGAATACGGCCGTGTCTACGTCGTTATGGTTAATTTTGAAGCCCTGCCTTCAGATCAAACGTGTTTTGGAAATTACCCGCGCAATTTTGCGCTGTGTTTTTCTTTTGCCGCCTCAGCCACGGCAGCCATCACGGCCTCCACGGCGTCGTCCTGCAAGGTCGATTGAGTATCTTGCAAGCTAAAGCGGAAAGCAAGCGATTTTTCGTCCGCTTCCAGGCCCTTGCCGCGGTATTCATCAAACAAAACAACGGCTTGCAGAATCTTGCCGTTCGGATGAGCGGCCGCTGCAGCGGTGAAAGTATCGAGCACGGCCTGGGCCGGCACGGCGTGCTTCACCACCAGCGCCAGGTCGCGCGTGGCGCCCGGGAACTTCGAAATCTCGCTGTAGCGCGGCACCACGCGTTCCTGCAAGGCGGCGGCGTCGACCTCGAACAGCACCGGCGCCTGCGGCAGGTCGTACTTCTGCAGCCAGCGCGGGTGCAGCTCGCCGATGAAACCGATGGCGCGGCCGTCGAGTTCGACCACGGCGCAGCGTCCCGGATGCAGCGCCGGGTGCTCAGCCTTGTTGAAGCGTACCACACGTGGCGAAAACAGGGCTTCCAGGTCGGCTTTCACGTCGAAGAAGTCGACCGCGCGGGTCGGGGCGCCCCACTGCTCGTCCACGGCCGGGCCGTAGGCGATGGCGCCGACGCGCTTGGGCTGGTCGAAACCGGCCACCGACAGCGGGCCGTCGACGGCATCCGGGTTGCGCTTGAACACGGCGCCGACTTCGAACACGCGCACGCGCCCGGCCTTGCGGTTCAGGTTGTAGCGCACGTTGGCCAGCAGGCCGCCGATCAGGGTCGAGCGCATCACGCTCATCTGGCTGGCGATCGGGTTCTGCAGTTTGATCGGCTGTTCGTTGGCGGCGAAATCCTGCTCCCAGGCGCTTTCCACGAAGCTCATGTTGACCACTTCCTGGTAGCCGAGGTCGGCCAGCTGGTGGCGGACCGCGAACAGCGAACGGGTGTTTTCCGGCTCGATCAGCATGGCGCTCGGCGCCACCGGCGGGTTGGCCGGGATGTTCTCGAAGCCGTAGACGCGCGCGACTTCCTCGATCAGGTCTTCCTCGATCTCGATGTCGAAACGGTAGGACGGCGCGGTGACCGCGAACTGCCCTTCCTCGCGGACGAAGGGCAACTGCAGGCGGGTGAAGATGTCGGCGACCATGTCGTCGGTGATCTCGACGCCGATGACTTTCGCGGCGCGCGCGGTGCGCAGCGCGACCGGCGCGCGCTGCGGCAGGTTCACGACCTGGTCGTCGACCGGACCGACTTTCGTGTCGGCGGTGCCGCAGATCTCGACGATCAGCGCGGTGATGCGCTCGATATTGTCGACGGTGCCGGCGTAGTCGACGCCGCGCTCGAAGCGATGCGCCGCGTCGGTCGAGAAGTTGTAGCGGCGCGCGCGGCCCTGGATCGCGTTCGGCCACCAGAAGGCCGCTTCCAGGTAGATGTCGGTGGTGTCGAGGGTCACGGCAGTGGAGTCGCCGCCCATGATGCCGGCCAGCGATTCGAGCGCCGACTCGTCGGCAATCACGCCGACCCACTCGTCCACTTCGATGGTGTTGCCGTTCAGGAGCTTCAGGCTCTCACCCTTCTTGCCCCAGCGTACGTCCATCGACCCATGGATCTTGGCCAGGTCGAACACGTGCGAAGGCTGGCCCGCTTCCAGCATGACGTAGTTGGAGATGTCGACCAGGGCCGACACCGAGCGCTGGCCCGAGCGTTCCAGGCGGCGCTTCATCCACTCGGGCGTCGCGGCTTTCGCGTTCAGGCCGCGGATCACGCGGCCGCTGAAACGGCCGCACAGGTCGGGCGCCGAAATCTTCACCGGCAGGATTTCGTCGGTGGTGACGGCGACCGGACGGGTGGCCGGGAACGTCAACGGCGAGCCGGTGAGAGCGGCGACTTCGCGCGCCACGCCCAGCACCGACAGGCAGTCCGCCTTGTTCGGGGTGAGTTTGATGGTGAACTTCAGGTCATTCAGGCCGAGGTAGTCGCGGATATTCGTGCCGACCGGCGCGTCTTCCGGCAGCTCCATCAGGCCGCTGCTCTCTTCCGAGATCTTCAGTTCCTTGGCCGAGCACATCATGCCCTGCGACTCGACGCCGCGGAGTTTACCGACCTTGATCTCGAACGGCTTGCCGTCGCTGCCGGGCGGCAGTACGGCGCCGGCCTTGGCGCAGATCGCCTTCATGCCCGCGCGCACGTTCGGCGCGCCGCAGACGATGTTGAGCAAGGTGCCGCTGCCGACGTCGACCTGGCAGACGTTGAGGCGGTCGGCGTTCGGGTGCTTGGCGACTTCCACGACTTCGGCCACGACCACGTTCGAGAACGGCGGCGCGACGGCTTCCACTTCCTCGACTTCGAGGCCGGACATCGTCAGCAGGTGGGCCAGCTCGTCCGAATTCATTTTCGGATCGACCAGGGAACGGAGCCAGTTTTCGGAGAATTGCATAATCTTTTTACCTTGTAGCTGCGCTATTTATCAGGTTTTCTTATAAGTGACCGAGAAAACCGAGGCAGACGCCGCGGTTTCCTTCGAGGCCAGCCTTAATTAAACTGCTTCAGGAAGCGGAGATCGCCCTCGTAGAAGAGGCGCAGGTCGTTGATCCCGTAACGCAGCATCGTCAGGCGCTCGAGGCCCGAGCCGAATGCGAAGCCGATGAACTTTTCCGGATCCAGGCCGAAGTTGCGCACCACGGTCGGGTGCACCTGGCCGGCGCCAGAGACTTCCAGCCAGCGGCCTTTCAGCGGCCCCGAACCGAAGGCGATGTCGATCTCGGCCGACGGTTCCGTGAACGGAAAGTAGGACGGACGGAAACGTACCTGCAGGTCGTCGGTCTCGAAGAAGGCCTTCACGAAGTTCAGGTAGACACCCTTCAAATCGGCGAAGGAAATGTCTTCGCCAATCCACAGGCCTTCGACCTGGTGGAACATCGGCGAGTGGGTGGCGTCGGAGTCGACGCGGTAAGTGCGGCCCGGCGCGATCACCTTGATCGGCGGCGTGTGGGTGCGGGCATAGCGCACCTGCATCGGGCTGGTGTGGGTACGCAGCAGCAGCGGCTTGCCGGCGCTGTCTTCGCCCTCGATATAGAAAGTGTCCTGCATCGAACGCGCCGGGTGGTTTTCCGGGCTGTTCAGGGCGGTGAAGTTGGTCCAGTCGGTCTCGATCTCCGGGCCGTCGGCCACGTCGAAGCCGATCGAGCGGAAGATCTGCTCGACCCGTTCCCAGGTACGCATCACCGGGTGGATGCCGCCCATCGAGCGGCCGCGGCCCGGCAGGGTCACGTCGATGCTTTCCTCGTTCAGGCGCGCTTCCAGCTGGGCGTTCGCCAGCGCTTCGCGGCGCGCGGTCAGTGCCTGTTCGATTTTTTCTTTTGCGGCATTGATCAGGGCGCCCTGGGCCTTGCGCTGTTCAGGCTCGAGCTTGCCGAGGCCCTTCATCAGTTCGGTTACCTGGCCGGTCTTGCCGAGGTATTTCGCTTTTGCGTTTTCCAGCGCGGCCGCATCAGGGGCGGCGCCAAAGTCAGCCTGGGCCGAGACGACGAGTTCTTCCAGCGAGTTCATGCGTATTCTTTTCCTGTCTTTGTAGTGGCAGGAGAGCCACAGGATCTCGAAAAAGCGTAGCGAGCGGCAGCAATGTTGTCTGAGAAGCGGAGCTGTACGAGTAGTACAGCGAGCATCGCAGGACAACAGTGCAACGCGCAGTAGCTTATTCGAGGTCCCACCACAATCAAAAACGGGGCATAGGTCTGAACCTCTGCCCCGCTTCTAAAGCGCCGCAAGCGGCGCTGGTCCTGCTAACCGGTTGCTTTAGGCAGCCAGCTTGGCCTTGACGGTGTTGACAATCGCGGCGAATGCCGGCTTGTCGTGCACAGCCATGTCGGCCAGGACTTTACGGTCCAGTTCAATCGCGGACTTCTTCAGGCCGTTCATGAACGCGCTGTAGGTCATGCCGTGCGAACGCGATGCAGCGTTGATACGGGTGATCCACAGTGCGCGGAAGACGCGCTTCTTGTTGCGGCGGTCGCGGTATGCGTACTGGCCAGCGCGCATGACTGCTTGCTTGGCAATACGGAATACTTTGCTGCGACGGCCACGGTAGCCTTTGGCAAGCTCAAGAACTTTCTTATGACGGGCACGTGCAGTAACCCCACGTTTTACTCGAGGCATATTCGCTCCTTAGTGTGAGATTAAGCAGATGGCATCATGCGATAGACGCTGGTCACGTCCGACGCATTGATGTTACGGGTGCCGCGCAGCTGGCGCTTGTTCTTGGTGGTCTTCTTGGTCAGGATGTGACGCTTGAACGCCATGCCCGACTTGACGGTACCGCCCGGACGCACGCGAAAACGCTTCTTCGCGGAGCTCTTGGTTTTCATTTTTGGCATAGTCTTCTGTCCTTTGACGGACAGCCTCATATGTAACAGGATTGCAGGTGGCGGCAACGCCGCTCTTGGATGCCTGCTTTCACTTGTTTTGCAGCAAGTGCGAACCCACTACAACCTGTTTCGAGAAACAGGAACCGTAGATTCTAGCACAGGTTGTGGGGAAATAGTGTTGTGAATCAGGGGTTTGTAGGGTGGGTTCTCGAACCCACGCGGTGGAGCGGTCGATCAGCTGCGGCAGAAGCAAAAGACGGGTTCGCCGGCATTCCGAAGCGTTTTGCGGCGCAAAGACGCACACCGTGAGACCGCGTGGGCTCGAGAGCCCACCCTACGAAGAACCACGGCCGAAACGACAAAAGCCAAGCCCGGCGCGGCAGCTTGCGCTGCGGCGCCGGACCTGGCCCAAGGCGAATCTGGCGAAACGAAGAATTACTTCTTCTTTTTCGGCGCGATGATCATGATCATCTGGCGCCCTTCCATCTTCGGGAACTGCTCGACCTGGCCGTAAGGCTCCAGGTCGGCCTTCAGGCGCTCGAGCATGCGGAAACCGATGTCCTGGTGCGCCATCTCACGGCCGCGGAAGCGCAGCGTGATCTTGGTCTTGTCGCCTTCGTCCAGGAACTTGATGAGGTTGCGCAGCTTGATGCTGTAGTCGCCCTCGTCGGTACCCGGGCGGAACTTGACTTCCTTGACCTGGATGACCTTCTGCTTCAGCTTGGCTTCGTGGGCCTTCTTCTGCTCCGAGTACTTGAACTTGCCGTAGTCCATCAAACGGCAGACCGGGGGACTCGCGTTCGGGGCGATTTCCACCAGGTCGACGTTCTTTTCCTCGGCCAGCCGGAACGCTTCCGCCAGGCTCACGATGCCCAGCGGTTCGTTGTCCACACCGTTCAGGCGCATTTCCGGATAGGTGATTTCGCCGTTGATGCGATGCTGTTTGTCAGTAGCTATGTCTATTCCTTCGAAAGTATTAAATTTGACCGGGCGTATTGTATCGTTTATTTCGCCTTGGCAGCGACTTCGCTCACCAGGCGCTCCACGAGCGCGTCGACGGACATCACGCCCAGGTCGACGTTGCCGCGGGCACGCACGGCCACCGTATTCGCTTCACGTTCCTTGTCGCCCACCACCAGGATGTACGGCAGTTTTTGGACGGAATGCTCGCGAATTTTATAAGTAATCTTCTCGTTCCGCAAATCAGCGTGAACGCGCAGGCCAGCTTCGCGCAGCTTCGCCTCCACCTGTTTGACGTAATCGGCTTGCGCGTCAGAAATATTCAGCACGGCGACCTGGACCGGCGCCAGCCACAGCGGCAGCGCGCCGGCGTAGTTCTCGATCAGGATGCCGATGAAGCGCTCCATCGAGCCGACGATCGCGCGGTGCAGCATGACCGGGACCTTGCGGGTGTTGTCTTCCGCGACATATTCCGCGCCGAGGCGGCCCGGCATCGAGAAGTCGACCTGCATGGTGCCGACCTGCCATGGACGGCCCAGGCTGTCCTTCAGGTGGTACTCGATTTTCGGGCCGTAGAAAGCGCCCTCGCCCGGCAGCTCGGTCCATTCCACGCCGCAGCCGCGCAGCGCCGAGCGCAGCGCCTCTTCGGCCTGGTCCCAGACCTCGTCGGAACCGATGCGGTTTTCCGGACGCAGGGCAATCTTGACGTCGATGTTGTGGAAGCCGAAATCGTCGTAGACCTTCATCGCCTGGGCGTGGAAAGCCACCACCTCCGGCGCGATCTGCTCTTCGGTGCAGAACACGTGGCCATCGTCCTGGGTGAAGCCGCGCACGCGCATCAGGCCGTGCAGCGCGCCCGAGGACTCGTTGCGGTGGCACTGGCCGAACTCGCCGTAGCGCAGCGGCAGGTCGCGGTAGGAACGCAGGCCGGCATTGTAGATCTGCACGTGGCCCGGGCAGTTCATCGGCTTGAGCGCATACGAACGGTTTTCCGACTCGGTCGTGAACATGTTGTCACGATAATTGTCCCAGTGGCCGGTCTTCTGCCACAGGGTGACGTCGAGGATCTGCGGCGCCTTCACCTCGTTGTAGCCGGTGCTTTGATAGGTCTTGCGCATGTACTGCTCGACCTGCTGCCAGATGGTCCAGCCCTTGGGATGCCAGAAGATCAGGCCCGGCGCTTCTTCCTGGAAGTGGAACAGGTCCAGTTGCTTGCCGAGTTTGCGGTGATCGCGCTTCTCGGCCTCTTCCAGCATGTGCAGGTACTGCTCCTGGTCTTCCTTCTTGGCCCAGGCGGTGCCGTAGACGCGCTGCAGCATCTCGTTGTTCGAGTCGCCGCGCCAGTAGGCGCCGGCCAGCTTCATCAGCTTGAAGACCTTCAGCTTGCCGGTCGAAGGCACGTGCGGACCGCGGCACAGGTCGGTAAACTTGCCTTCCGAGTAGAGCGACACGTCCTCGTTCGCCGGAATCGAGGCGATGATCTCGGCCTTGTAGTCTTCGCCGATCGACTTGAAATAGGCCACGGCTTCGTCGCGCGGCAGCACCTTGCGGGTGACCGGCTCGTCCTTCTTGGCGAGCTCCGCCATTTTCTTTTCGATCGCGGCCAGGTCGTCCGGGGTGAAGGGACGCTTGTACGAGAAGTCGTAGTAGAAGCCGTTCTCGATGACCGGGCCGATGGTGACCTGGGCTTCCGGGAACAGTTCCTTGACGGCATAGGCCAGCAGGTGGGCGGTCGAGTGGCGGATGACGTCCAGGCCTTCCGGATCCTTGTCGGTGACGATCGCCAGATCCGCATCGGACTCGATCAGGAAGGAGGTATCGACCACCTTGCCGTTGACCTTGCCGGCCAGGGCGGCCTTGGCCAGGCTCGGGGCGATATTCTGGGCCACCTGGGCAACGGTGACCGGTCCTTCGAATTGACGGCTGGAGCCGTCCGGGAGTCGCACATTCAACATCTTGATCTCCAATCGGCGCCGCTTGCGCCCGCTAAGAATTAATAAATTTGAAATGGAAAATATTGGGGCGAAAAAAAAACGCGCACCAGGCGCGTTTTTTCAGTGTTGTCGAGTCTGTTCGGACAAAAGGCCACCGTACCGCGTCTAGCGATTCCCCCACAACCAGGTTGTAGTTCGCGGTGTCATAACCGTTTGTGCCTTTCTCGCTCTTAACTTGCGACAAGAGCGGAAAACCGTAGTTCCCCGCACTCATCTGATGTTCTGGTGGGCGGTGCAGAATTCGAATCTGCGACCCCTTGGATGTCGACCAAGTATTCTAACCAGCTGAACTAACCGCCCGATGACGTGCATTATAGAGACAGCGCGCCGCCCATGCAAGGGTTGATCGGAATTAAGTAAATCCGGGCTTCGTACCGCCACCATCCCGCCGCCGGCCGGACCGCCCTCCCCGCGGCCAGGCCGATATCCATTACACTGCCGGCTTGTCAAACCTTCACGCATCAACCATGTCATCCCAGCCAGCCCAGCAACAGGCGCCCAGTTCCGAACACCTGCACGCCCACCTCGACGGCGACGCCCGCCACGGCCACACCATCGAGACCCGCAGCCACAAGGCGCTCGGCTTCGCCCTGGTGCTCACGCTCCTGTTTGCGCTGGTCGAGGTGGTCACGGGCTTCGTCTCGAATTCGCTGGCCTTGATTTCCGACGCCGGCCACATGGTGACCGACGCCGCCGCCCTCGGCCTGGCCCTGCTGGCCCAATTGATCGCCAGGCGCCCGCCCTCGAGCCGCCACTCCTTCGGCTTCGTGCGCGCCGAAGCCCTGGCCGCCTTCGTTAACTGCCTGGCGATGCTGGCCCTGGTCGCCTGGATCGTCTACGAGGCGGTGCAGCGCCTGACCCACCCGGAACCGGTGCAGGGCGGCGTGGTGCTGGTGGTGGCGGCGCTGGGCGCGGCCATCAACATCGTGGTGGCCTGGGTGCTCTCGCGCGACACGGACAGCATCAATACCCGCGCCGCCCTGGTCAACGTGCTCGGCGACCTGCTCGGCTCGGTGGCCGCGATCGCCGCCGGCGCCATCATCTATTTCACCGGCTGGGTGCGCATCGACCCGATCCTGTCGATCTTCGTTTCGCTGCTGATCCTGAAGTCGACGGTCGGCATCCTGCGCGAGTCCTATCACTTCCTGATGGAAGGCGTGCCGCACGGCATCGACTACCTGCAGGTGGGCGCCGACCTGGCCGAGGTCGAGGGCGTGCTCTCGGTGCATGACCTGCACGTCTGGGACATGTCGCCCGGCCACCCTGCCCTGATCGGCCACCTGGAGATCAGGGACCTGCGCGAATGGCCGGCGGTGCTGCGCCGCGTGAAGGCCATGCTGCTCGACAAGCACGGCATCGACCACGTCACCCTGCAGCCCGAGGCGCTGGACGGCAAGTCGCTGTAAGCATCCTCTTACCCGGCCTGGGCACGCGCGCCGATGGAAGGCGGGCGCGCGCTTCCCGATAATCGGGATCATGGATGACATCACCGAACATGTTTTCGACACCCTGATCATCGGCGGCGGCCCCGGCGGGCTGACCGCGGCCATCTACCTGCGCCGCTTCACCCGCAACATCGTGGTGGTCGACAAGGGCAACAGCCGCCTCTGCCTGATCCCCGTCTCGCACAACTATCCCGGCTTTCCCGAGGGCGTGCCGGGCTCCCAGCTGCTGGTCAATCTCACCGAACAGCTCAAGCGCTACGGCGGCGACGTGCGCCACGGCGAAATCACCGGGCTGCGCCTCGAGGACGGCTGTTTTGTCGCCGACTACCTGGACGACGCCGGCGAGACCCGCCCCATCCGCGCCCTGACCGTGCTGCTCGCCACCGGCGTGGCCGATTGCGGGCTGCCGATCGAGAACTGGCGCGAGGCGGTGGCCGCCGGCGCGGTGCGCCTCTGCCCCGTGTGCGACGGCTACGACGTGATGGACAGGCGCATTGCCGTCGTTACCTCGGAAACGAATCCGGTCGGGCACGCCCTCTTCATGCGCTCCTTCAGCGCCGACGTCACCCTGTTCGACCGCGGCAAGGAATCGATGCTGAGCGACGATGAGCGGCGCCAGATCGAAGTGGCCGGGGTGCGCTACATCGAGTCGCCGCTGCTGGGCGTGTCCATGAGCCCGGACATGAAACCCATCCTCAACACCGCCGACGGCGAAAGCCGCGAGTTCGATGTCTTCTACCCGATGCTGGGCGAGTCGGCGCGCTCGAAACTGGCGGCCGACCTGGGCGCGGAAACCGGCGACTGCGACAAGCTGGTCGTCGACGACCACCAGCGCACCACCGTGCCCGGTCTGTACGCCATCGGCGACGTGGTGATGGGCCTGAACCAGATCGCGGTGGCGGCCGGCCAGGCGGCGATTGCGGCGACCACCATCCACAATGCCCTGCCCTGGGCCTTGCGCCCGCCCGCCGAAGCCGCCCGGCCTGCCCTGCCGCGGGTCGCCTCGCTGGGCCACGCGCTCTGACAGAGGCCTCGTCCGCATCCCGCGTGCTTGCACGCCGCTCCCTGGGACTCAGACCCGCGCGGCTTCCTCCTGCAACAGCCGCTCGAACCCGGGCGCCGGCAAGGGCCGGCTGAACAGGTAGCCCTGGATCTCGTCGCAGCCGCGCGCGCGCAGGAATTCGCGTTGCGGCGCGGTCTCGACGCCTTCCGCGATCACTCGCATGCCGAGGTCGTGCGAGAGCGAGACGATGGCCGCGACCATGGCCGCGCTGCCGGCATCGGTCTCGATGTCGCGCACGAAGGAACGGTCGATCTTCAGCACGTCGATCGGGAAGCGTTTCAGGTAGGCCAGGCTCGAATAACCGGTGCCGAAGTCGTCGATCGCCAGCTGCACGCCCATGGCCTTCAGCTCGCGCATGGCCTCGATCGCCAGCTCCACGCCCTCCATCACCAGGCTCTCGGTCAGCTCGAGCTCCAGGCAGGACGGGGACAGCCCGGTCTCGTCGAGGGTGGCGCGGACCAGTTCCGCCAGTCCCGGCTCCCTGAACTGGCGCGAGGACAGGTTGACGGCCACCCGCAGCGGCCCGTGCCCGGCGCGCTGCCAGTGCGCCGCCTGCAGGCAGGCGCAGCGCAAGGCCCAGGCGCCGATCGGCACGATCAGGCCGGTGTCCTCGGCCAGCGTGATGAAGCGGTCCGGCCCCAGCACGCCCAGCTGCGGATGGCGCCAGCGGATCAGCGCCTCCATGCCGGCCACGCGGCTCGACGCCAGCGCCAGCTGCGGCTGGTAATGCAGCTCGAACTGGCCGGCGCCGAGCGCGTCGCGCAGCGCCTCCGCCAGCGCCAGGCGGTCCTGCACGCGCTCGTTCATGCCCGGCAGGTAGAAGCGCATGGTATTGCGTCCGGCCTCCTTGGCGCCGTACATCGCGATCTCGGCGTGCTTGNCCAGGNTTTCGGCGTCGTCGCCATCGGCCGGGAAGCTGGCGTTGCCCGCGCTGCAGCCGGCGTGGATGCGCTGGCCATCGTCCTCGAAAGGCTGGCCGACCGCATGCAGCACGTCGCCGACCGTTGCCGCCGCCTGCTCGGCGCCGGCGCGGTCGACCAGCAGCAGGACGAATTCGTCGCCGCCGGTGCGCGCCGTGGTGTCGGCCGGCCCCACGGCCGTGCAGATGCGCTGGCCGGCCTGCTTCAGGAGGCGGTCCCCCGCCGGGTGCCCCAGGCTGTCGTTGACGTACTTGAACTGGTCGAGGTCGAGCGCGACCACCCACAGCGCCTGCCCGTGCTGGCGCGCATAGGCGATCGCGCGCTCGATGCGGTCGCCCAGCAGGACGCGGTTGGGCAAGCCGGTCAGCGCGTCGTAGCGCGCCCGGTGCTCGAGCTGGGCTTCGTATTCCTTGGTGGTCGTGACGTCGTACTCGGTGATGACGAAATGCTCGACCTTACCGCGCTCGCCCAGCACCGGCGCCACGTAGACCTCGGCAAAGAGCTCGCTGCCGTCCTTGCGCCGCAGGCGCAGCAGCGCATGCCCTTCGCGCTCCTGGCGCATGCTGTTCTGCAGTTCGTACACGGCCGCCTGCTCGGGCAGGCCGTCGATTAGGTCCTCGAGCGGCTTGCCGACCAGCTCGTGCGCAGCATAGCCGCGCATGCGTTCGAAGGCCGGGTTGACGTACTCGATCGGGTACTCGTCGCGCGTCGCGCCGACCAGGATCACGGCGTTCGCGCTCGACTCGATGGCGCGGAAGTACAGGCGCATGGTCTCGGAGGTGCGCCGCAAATCGGCCGTGCGCAGGTCGACCAGCTGCTCGACCTGGCGCCTGCGGTTGACGCTGGTCTGCACGTAGCTTGTGAGGGCCAGCGTGAACGCCAGGCTGAGCACGAACAGCGCGATCGAGCCGGCATGCAGCGCGGCCGGCTCGCGCGAACGCGCGTGCAGCTCCCAGGGCTGGCCATACACGTCGAAGCGCCGCTTGCGCTCGACCATGTGGGCGCCGGCCAGGCCGGCCCACCAGTGCTGCTCGTCCGGAAAGGCGCTGCCGTAGCGCCCCACCTCTACCATCGCCGCCTTGCCGTCGGCCTTGCCGAGCAGGCCAGCTCGACGCCCCGGTGCCTGAGCAGGCTGGCGCGCAGCAGGTTCTGTTCGACCAGGTCGGCGACGTTGACCACCACCTCGGTGACGCCGTCGGCCCTGCGGCCCGCCGAATCGGCGCTGCGCAGCGGCAGCGCGATCACGATGCCATGGCCGCCGCGCGGCTCGATCAGGGGGATCACGCCGCTGGCGGTCCAGGAACCGCTCGCCAGCGTGCGCTCGACGAGCGCGCGGTGCGGCGGAAAAGCCCAGATGTCGTAGCCGTGGGCGACGTGGTCGACCGGCACCGGAATGATCATNNCAGGGGGCGCTGCGCGGCCCGCACGAACCCGTCGCCGCGGCGCTCGCGGATCTCGAAACCGGGCCAGTCGCGCTGCCGCCGCGCCTCGTAGGCGGCGCGCTCTTCGCCGCGCACGAAGCGAAATACCGTCAGCGCCTGGATATAGGGATGGCAGCTGGCCAGCGGCGCGGCGAAACCGGCGAACTGCGCGTCGCTCACGCCCTTCGTCGAACTGAACAGCAGGTTGACCGCGCGCACCGCTTCGGCGGCGTCGTCGAAACTGCGCGCCACGGCCGCCGTCCGGGCTTCCACCCGGCGGTCGACCGAGGCATCGTGGCTGGCGTGCTCGGACGCCTGAAGGAAATAGAACAGCAGCCAACTGACAGCCACGCCGCACAAAAGCGTGGCCAGCGTTGCCGGATGCAACGCGCGCACTCGATGCTCGCGGGAAGTCAGCGATGTGACCATGGGGCCAGTCTAGCAGAAGGCCTTGCCGGCACGCCTCCCACTGTGTAGGGAGCGCCGCCGCATGCAACACTTTCCGGCGCAGCTCCCGCTGCCCCGGTGAACGGTCCGGCGTGGACTTACTGCCGCGGCGCCGTACCCGAGGCCAGCGCGATGCGCCGCTCGATGCGCGCAACCGCCGCGCTGTCTCCCGCCGCGCGCGCACGCTGCAGCGACACACCCAGCCACATCAGGAGCGGGCGCCGCCAGCCCTGGTTCGAGGCCGTTTCGGTGGCGGCCTCGATGTCGGCCGGCGTGATGCGCCCGGCCTTGAACAGGGCGCCGGCCGCGACCAGTGTCGACAGCGGGTCGGA
>DEKZ01000105.1 GCA_002354135.1 Massilia sp. UBA2709
GGCAACTGGCCGCGCAGTGGCAGGCGGCGCTCGACCTGCTGACCGTGCGCGAAGGCCCGCAAGTGCCGGCCGAGGTGGTGCAATGGCTGGCCGGTCCGGACGCCAGCGCCGAAGCCGAGTTCGACGCACGGCGCGACATCGCCCGAGAGTTCGAAGGCTGCGGCTTTCCCGTCAGCCTGCATTTCGCCGACGGCGACGTCGCCGACGCCGTCCAGCAGGCGGCCGCGCGCCTGGACAGCGCCCTGGTCATCGCCGGCGCCGCTCGCATCAATACCCTGGGAGAGATGTTCCTCGGCTCGACCGTCGAGCGGCTCGCCCGCAACCTGGGCCGGCCACTGCTGGTCGTGCGCCAGCGCGCCCGCGCGCCTTACCGGCGCATCCTCGTGCCCCTTGATTTTTCCGCCGCCGCGCGCCTGGCGCTGGCGACTGCCGCCCGCCTGTTTCCCGACGCCCAGTTGATCGCCTTCCACGCCCAGGAGCCGGGACTGGAAGCCCTGGCCGACGCCCCGCCCAAGGGCGATGGCGGGAGCGGCCTGCGCCTGCGCTGCGAGCGTTTCCTCGACGACTGCGGCTTGCCGCCGCAGGGGCGCGCGCGCATCCTGATCGACAGCGCGCCCGGCGCGCCGGAAGCTGCGACCGCGCGCTACGTCCGCGAGCATGCGGTCGACCTGGCCGTGCTTGGACTGCATGGCCAGGCCGGCATGTTACGATTGTTCATTGGTAGCAAGGGCGAGCAACTGTTGCGTAGCCTGGACTGCGACACCCTATTGGCCTGCACAGGAGCTTCCGATGAGAACAACTAACGACACGATCTTCCGCAGCATGCGCCCGCCACGCCAGGCCGGCTGACGTCCATGCTCGAGCTCCTCATCCTGCTTCCCTTCATTGGCGCCTTCGTCGCCGGCTGCATGCCGGACGGCTCGCGCAACCGTCCCGCCGGCGCGGCGGGCATCGCCACGGCGCTGGCCCTGGCGCTGGCCGTCTCCCGTTTCAACGACATCGCCGCCGGCGAGGTCCTGCGCGCGGACTACGAGTGGCTGCCCGCCTTCGGCCTGAACCTGGTATTGCGCATGGACGGGCTGGCCTGGCTGTTCACCGTCATGGTGCTCGGGATCGGCCTGCTGGTGCTGCTCTATGCGCGCTATTACATGTCGCCGCGCGATCCGGTGGCGCGCTTCTTCGCCTACATGCTCGCCTTCATGGGCGCGATGCTGGGCGTGGTCCTGTCGGGCAACCTGATCCAGCTGGTGGTGTTCTGGGAACTGACCAGCCTGACGTCCTTCCTCCTGATCGGCTACTGGCAGAGCCGCAACGACGCCCGGCGCGGCGCGCGCATGGCCTTCACCGTCACCACCACCGGCGGCCTGTGCCTGCTGGCCGGCGCCCTGGTCCTCGGCCACATCGTCGGCAGCTACGATCTCGACGCGGTCCTGTCCGCGGGCGAACGCATCCGCGCCCACGACCTGTATCTCACGGCGCTGGTGCTGGTGGTGCTCGGCGCCCTGACCAAGAGCGCGCAATTCCCCTTCCACTTCTGGCTGCCGCACGCGATGGCCGCGCCGACCCCTGTCTCGGCCTACCTGCACTCGGCCACCATGGTGAAAGCCGGGGTGTTCCTCCTGATCCGCCTGTGGCCGGCCCTGTCCGGCACCGAGGCCTGGACCTGGCTGATCGGCGGCGCCGGCGTGTGCACCCTCTTGATCGGCTCCTTCTTCGCCATCTTCCAGCACGACATGAAGGGCTTGCTGGCCTACTCGACCATCAGCCACCTCGGCCTGATCACGGTGTTGATGAGCATCGGCACACCCTTGTCGGTGGTGGCGGCGGTGTTCCACACCATGAACCACGCGATCTTCAAGGCTTCGCTCTTCATGGCGGTCGGCATCGTCGACCACGAGACCGGCACGCGCGACATGCGCCTGTTGCGCGGGCTGCGCCGCGCCATGCCCTACACGGCGGCCCTGGCGATCGTCGCCAGCGCCGCGATGGCCGGCGTGCCGCTGCTGAACGGCTTCCTGTCCAAGGAAATGTTCTTCGCCGAGACCACCCACGTGGGCGGCACCGAGGACTGGTCGATGTCGTATGCCGCGGTGGCGATGGGGATCTTCAGCGTGGCCTATTCGCTGCGCTTCATCAGCGTCTTCTTCGGGCCGCTGGCCACGGACCTGCCGCACCGCCCGCACGAACCGCCGCGCTGGATGCGCTTCCCGGTCGAGTGCCTGGTGGTGCTGTGCATTGCGGTCGGCATCATGCCCGAGCGCGTAGTCGGCGACGTGCTGGAAGTGGCGGCGCACGCGGTGCTCGGGCCGAACATGCCCGAGTACGACCTCGGTATCTGGCACGGTTTCAATTTGCCGCTGACGATGAGCATCGTCGCGCTGGTGGGCGGTTTTGCCTTCTACGTCGTGCTGCGGCGCCGCTTCGCCCTGGCCGAACGCGACCGCGTGCCGGTGCTGCACCGCTTCAAGGGCGCGCAAGCCTACGAAAACACCCTGCTGGCGATCTCGGGCGCCTCGGCCTGGCTGCTGCGCCACACCGGTACCCGGCGCCTGCAGCCGCAACTGCTGGTCCTGATGGCGGCGATGGTGATCGTGCCCCTGCTGCTGGTGCGCCCGCTGCCCACCCTGCCGATGCCGGGCCTGGCCGACATCGACATCCTGTTCGCCCTGCTGTGGGTGATCGGCGCGGCCTGCGCGGTCGGCGCCGCCTGGCAGGCGAAATACCACCGGCTGGTGGCCCTGATCCTGGCCGGCGGGGTCGGCGTGGTGGTCAGCCTGACTTTCCTGTGGCTGTCGGCGCCCGACCTGGCGCTCACCCAGCTGATGGTCGAGACGGTCACCACGGTGCTGATCCTGCTCGGCCTGCGCTGGCTGCCGCCGCGCCTGCCGCCGCCGGGCCTGGCCCCGCGCATTCCGGGCAGCGCCTGGCTGCGCCGCGC
>DEKZ01000445.1 GCA_002354135.1 Massilia sp. UBA2709
GCGCCTGCCCGGCCCGATCCGCGCCGCCCTGCTCGCCGAGCTGCGCGCGGGGAACCAGCTGACCGGTATCGGGAGCAGCGGATGGCCGCGAGACGGCAGCATCGTCGTCAACATGCGCGAGCGCTTTTCCGCTGCCCGCCATGCGCCGCCGGCCGGCGTCACGTGGCGCGAAGTCGAGGACGCGCACTATGCGCGCGAGGAACTGCGCCAGCAGGTTGGCGCGGTCGAGTTCCTCGTCATTACCTGAATCACTCAACCGGATCCGCGTGGAGCTGGCGATGACGGCGCATGCCGGGACAGGTCTGTGTGCCTCCACCCTGCACTGCCCTTGGCCCGAAACTTTCCATTCTTGTCGCGCAGGTCAATTGTCCAGACTGGCCTTTCACACCATGATGGTGGATTGCGTGGAGCTGCCACATGCGCAGTCCACAGAGTCCACTCATTCGAAAGAACCATCATGAGCACTTCGATTTTCGGCACCCGCCGCGGCAATGCACCAGTCCCACTTTCCATCCTCGACTTCGCCATGGCCGGACGGGGTGTACCGGCGTCCGAGGCGCTGGCGGGCAGCATCGCGCTGGCCCGGCTGGTCGACCGGCGCGGCTTCACCCGCTATTGGGTTGCGGAGCACCACGCCATGCCGGGCGTGACGACCTCCTCGCCCGCCATGCTGCTGGCCCGCCTGGTCGGCGAGACCCGCAATATCCGGCTGGGCGCGGGCGGCATGATGCTGCCCAATTTCCCGCCGCTGGTCGTGGCCGAGCAGTTCGGCCTGCTGGCCTCGTTCGCGCCAGGACGCATCGACCTGGGCATCGGCCGCGCGCCGGGCACCGACATGCGCACCGCAGCTGCATTGCGGCGCGGGCAGGTCGGCGCCGAGGATTTCCCGGCTCAGTTCGAGGAACTGCTGCACTTCCTGGAGGGCGACTTCCCGGATGGTCATCCTTTCAGGGAGGACGAAGTCTATGCCGTGCCCGGCCCCATCCAGGATATCGAGAATGGCATCCCGCGTTCGTTCGAACGTCCGCCGGTGTGGCTGCTGGGCTCTTCCGACTACTCGGCGCGCCTCGCCGCACGACTCGGCTTCCCGTTCGCCTTCGCCGCCCACCTGGCGGACCAGAACGTGGTGGCCGCGCTCGACGTCTATCGCCGCAATTTCAAGCCCTCGGCGGTGCTGGAGCGGCCCTACGTGATCGCCAGCTTCGGGGGCATGGCGGCCGACGACGAACAGGAGGCCCGGCGCCAGGCCTGGGCCTATTCCCACGCGATGATGCGCATGACCACGCGCCGCTCCTTCGTCGTACCGACGCCGGAGGAAGCCGAGACGTATGACTACTCGGAGATGGAAAAGCACGTCATGGAGATGTGGAATGCCAAGATCATGAGCGGCACCGGGGAGCAGGTGGCCGACAAGCTCGCCACCTGGCAGCAGCGCGTGCATGCCGACGAGCTGATGATCCTGAACCTCGGCCACTCGCAGAAAGCGATCTACCGCTCGGCCGAGCTGATTGCCGATGCGTACGCCATGCCCGAGAACATCCTGGCATAGAAGCGGACAGGTGCGCACCGCGACTGGCGGGGCAACGATGGTCCGCCCGCCAGACGCACTGCGCCTCCTCTTACGCCGACAGGTAGGCGTCGGTCGATTTCACCGTGCCATAGCCGAACTCGAATGCGGCCATCATGGCGGCATGCACGTGTGCCGCCGGCACCGTCACGCCGCCGAAGCTCAGGTCGAGCGTGGCGCAGGCATCGTGCAGCACGGTGACCGGGTAGCCCATGTCGGCTGCCGCGCGCACCACGGCGTCGACGCACATGTGGCTCATTGCACCCACCACTACCACCTCTTCCACACCGTTTGCGTCGAGCTGTTGCTTGAGGTCGGTCTCGCGGAAGGAGTTGACGTAGTGCTTGACGATCACCGGCTCGTCGCCGACCGGAGCGACGGCCGGCTGGATCAGCACGCCGTCGGTGCCCAGCACGAACACCGGCGCTTCGTTATTGACGAATTCGTGACGGATGTGGAACACCGGGACGCCGTTCTTGCGGCTGTCGGCGATCACGCGCGCAGCGTTGGCCGCCGCGGCTTCGATGCCAGACAGCGGCAGTTTGCCGGTCGGCAGGTATTCGTTCTGGAGATCGACGACGATCAGACCGCGTTTCTTCATGATGTTTTCCTGGTGGTTGGACAGAGAAACCTCATTGTCGGGGTTTATCACCGCCGGGCGAAGTGGCGCTGCCGACATCTTGCGGGTTGAAACCGCCAATCGACTGCCTCAACGAACACACCCTACTCGGCCAGGGCCGCCTCATCCCGCCGCGCGCTGAAGCGGCGGCGATATTCGCCGGGGGTCAGACCGACCATGCGGTGAATACCTTGCGGAAGGCGCTCGGGTCGTTGTACCCCACCTCCCAGGCCACGCGGTCGGTCGGCGCATTACTGAACTGCAGCAGTTCGCGGGCGCGCCCGACGCGCAGGCGCTGGCAATACTCGGTCGTCGTCATGCCTGTCGCCTTCTGGAAGCGCCGCAGGAAGGTGCGCTCCTCGAGCCGGGCCTGCGCCGCCAGGGTCGCCAGCGCGATGTCCATGGCCTGGGTCGCCTGCAGCCAGTGCTGGACCCGCAGTGCGGCCGCGTCCCCATGCGTCAGCTTCGGGGAGAACACGCTGTAATAGCGCTGCTCGCGCCCGGGCGGATCGACCAGCAGCATGCGCGCCGTCTCGATCATGACCGTCGGGCCGAGCAGGCGGTCCACCAGGCGCAGGCCGAGGTCGGTCCACGCCATCAGGCCGCCCGCGCTGATCACGTCGCCGTCATCGATGACGAGCCTGTCGACATCGACGCGCACATCCGGGAAACGCTCCTGCAGCTGGTTCGCGTAGGCCCAATGCGTCGTCATCGGGCGCTGCGCCATCACCCCGGTCTCGGCCAGCAGGAAGGCCCCGGCGCATACCGAACCGAGAACGACGCCGCTTCCGTGCTGCTCGCGCAGCCACGACGTCAGGGAGGCCGTTGGCGCGACATCGGCGGGCTCGGCGAGCGTCGGCGGAACGATAAGGGCGGTGAGCACGGACCCGGCGCTCGCCTCGTTGTCGAAGACACGCACGGGCGTAGCCTCAGGTTCGTCCTGGCGCCAGTGCGTGATTCGCAAGGAAGGACCGGGTTGCTGTGCATACGATGCGGCGATGCGATTCGCAACGCCGAACAGGTCCGTCAAGCCGAGGACGGACGCCTGCTGCACGCCTGGATAAAGAACCAGGCCTATTTCGATCGATTGCGCCTGCGTCATGTGTGGGCCCCGCCTTTGCTGTTCGTGGGATGATCGACTGCTGCGCCGATGCTAATCGATACCGCTCTTGTCCTGGCCGAACGTGCGGCGCCAGTCCCGCGGGCTGACCTGGAAGCGGCTCTTGAAATGCTGCCGGAACGATACCGGCGTCTGGAAGCCCGCCATCTCGGAAATCCTCTCCACCGGCAGCGAGGTGGTCTCGAGCAGTTCTCGCGTGCGGCGCAGGCGTTCGTTGACCAGCCAGTCGACGAAGCTCATGCCGGTCGCCTTGCCGAAGTGGCGGGTGAAGGTGCGGCGGCTCATCGATGCGCGCGCCGCCAGGTCGTCGATCGTGTGCTGCAACTCCAGGTTTTCACGCAGGTAGTCGAGCAGGCGGTTGATCTGCGCGTCCTGGGTCGACACCGCGACCGGCTGCTCGATGAACTGCGCCTGCCCTCCTTCCCGGTGAGGCGGAATCACCATCGTGCGCGCGATCTTGTTGGCCGTTTTCGAACCATGGTATTCACGCACGATGTAGAGGCAACAGTCCAGCCCTGCCCCGGTTCCCGCGGACGTGATCAGCCTGTCTTCTTCGACATAGAGCGCATTCATGTCGAGCTTCACACAAGGAAAACGCAGGCAGAAATCCTGCTCCGCCATCCAGTGCGTGGCGGCGCGCTTGCCGTCGAGTAGCCCCGCATAGGCAAGCGCATACGCGCCGTAACACAGTCCCACCACGTGGGCGCCACGCGCGTGCGCACGTCTCAGCACACCGGCCAGGTCGGGGTCCGGAGGCGCGTCCAGGTCGTGCCAACCCGGCACCACGAGGATGTCCGCCGATTCCGCCAGTTCCAGCCCACCATCGGGCTGCACCGACAATGCGCGCTCGGCCGCCAGGGGCCGCGCGCCGGAGGACACGATCTTCAGGTCGAACAGCCGCCCTTCCGGCAATTCGGAGTTGAACACCAGGTAGGGAACGGCAAAGTGAAAGGGGCTGAAATTCGGCTAAGCGATCAGCGCGACGACAGGTAATGCAGTGGACATGGCGTGTGGATGGCGGGCGATGGCCCGAAAGTTTCGCAACTTGGCTTACGGGTCAATTCTAATGGAAGGGCCCCTCGACCACAATGCTGCCTCCAACAACCACTCGTGGAACGACCACATGAAAACGATGAAGACCGTTTGCGCAATCGCGATTGCCCTCACCCTTGGCGCCACCGGCACCCCGGCGCTGGCAGCTGGCGCTGCCGCCGCCCCGGCCGAGAAGACCGTGCAATTCCAGCAGATCCGCAATGCGACGGCAAAGATCAGCTACGCCGGCAAGACCTTCCTGCTCGATCCGCTGCTGGCGAAAAAAGGCGCCTACCCGGGCTTTGACGGCACCTTCCGCAGCGAGCGCCGCAATCCGCTGGTCGAGCTGCCGATGCCGGCCCCGGACGTCCTGGCCGGCGTGGATGCGGTGATCGTCAGCCATACCCACCTCGACCACTGGGACGGCGGCAACAACGGGTTCATTCCGAAGGGGATTCCGCTGTTCGTCCAGCATGAAGCCGACGCGAAGATCATCCGCGCACAAGGCTTCACCGATGTACGCATCCTCGGCGAGAACACCCTGTTCGAGGGCGTGAAGCTGACCAGGACCGGCGGCCAGCACGGCACGGACGAGATGTACCGCAAGACCCGGATCGCCGAGTTCCTGGGCACGGCCATGGGCATCGTGTTGCAGGCCCCGGGCGCGAAAACCGTCTACGTCGTCGGCGACACCATCTGGCGCAGCGAAGTCGACCAGACCCTGGCCAAATTCAAGCCCGACGTCGTCGTGCTGAACGCGGGCAACGCGCGCCTGGTCGGTTACACCGGCTCGATCATCATGGGCAAGGACGACGTGCTGCACGCCGCGCAAGCCGTGCCGAACGCCACCATCGTCGCGTCGCACATGGACGCGATCAACCACATGACCCTGAGCCGCAAGGAACTGCGGGAGCACGTGCGGCAGCACGGCATCCAGGACCGCGTCCGGATTCCGGCTGACGGCGAAATGCTGAAGTTCTAAGTCCTGGCGCCCGGTCCGGCCGGGAAGGGGCCACCGATGCAGGGCTTGGCGCAAAAAAAATGCCCACTGGAGGCGGGCACGGAATCTATTTTCCTGGAGGAGAAAGTAGAGGAGACAAGTGAATGATGCTGCAGCGCGGCATATAAATCCAATCGCATTTGGTGATATCCGAGATACGGCAGCCAGATATCCGGGTGGCGACCGGACGTCCGACCTGTTCGCAGGACTCTCCCTGCCCGCGCGGACCGGCCTTGCTCGAACTTGCTCCAGCGCTCTTCGATACGTCAAACGAATCACAGAGGATGCAATCATATATTAGACAAATCAGTTGTCATACTGCACCCTATCGTTTTCATATTCGCCAGCCGCGCCAGGAGATTCCATGCCGACCTACCGTTCCCACACCACCACCCAGGGCCGCAACATGGCGGGCGCACGCGCACTGTGGCGCGCGACCGGCATGAAGGACGGCGACTTCGACAAGCCGATCATCGCCGTCGTCAATTCCTTCACCCAGTTCGTGCCCGGCCACGTGCACCTGAAGGACCTGGGCCAGCTGGTGGCGCGCGAGATCGAAGCGGCGGGCGGGGTCGCCAAGGAGTTCAACACGATCGCCGTCGACGACGGCATCGCCATGGGCCACGGCGGCATGCTGTATTCCCTGCCCTCGCGCGACCTGATCGCCGACTCGGTGGAATACATGGTGAATGCGCACTGCGCCGACGCCATGGTCTGCATCTCGAACTGCGACAAGATCACGCCCGGCATGCTGATGGCCGCGATGCGCCTGAACATCCCGGTCGTCTTCGTGTCCGGCGGCCCGATGGAGGCCGGCAAGGTGGTCAAGGTCGTCAACAACGGCAGGAAGGTCATCAAGCTCGACCTGGTGGACGCCATGATCAAGGCCGGCGATTCCACCGTGTCGGATGCCGACGTGGCCGAGATCGAGCGCTCGGCCTGCCCGACCTGCGGTTCCTGCTCGGGCATGTTCACGGCCAATTCGATGAACTGCCTGACCGAGGCGCTCGGCCTGTCCCTGCCCGGCAACGGCACCATCGTCGCCACCCATGCCGACCGCAAGGAACTGTTCCTCAAGGCCGGCCGCCTGATCGTCGAGCTGGCCAAACGCCACTACGAGGGCGACGATTACTCGGTGCTGCCGCGCTCGATCGCCACCCGGGCGGCGTTCGAGAACGCCATGGCGCTCGACGTCTCGATGGGCGGCTCGACCAACACGGTGCTGCACCTGCTGGCCGCCGCCCACGAGGCCCAGGTCGAGTTCACGATGGCCGACATCGACCGCATCTCGCGCCAGGTGCCCTGCCTGTGCAAGGTGGCGCCGATGACCGACAAGTTCCACATCGAGGACGTGCACCGCGCCGGCGGCGTCGTCGCCATCCTGGGCGAGCTGGCGCGCGCCGGCCTGCTCGACACCTCGGTGCCGACCGTGCACAGCCCTACCCTCGGGGACGCCATCGAGCAGTACGACATCCGCCGCAGCGACGACCGGGCAGTGCACCAGCTGTTCCGCGCCGCGCCCGGCGGGGTGCCGACCCAGGTGGCGTTCTCGCAGTCCGAGCGCTTCCCGGACAACGACCTGGACCGCAGCCTGGGCTGCATCCGCGACCGCGCGCACGCCTATTCCGAGGACGGCGGCCTGGCGGTCCTGTACGGGAACATCGCCGAGAAGGGCTGCATCGTGAAGACCGCCGGCGTGGACGAGAGCATCCTGAAGTTCTCGGGCAAGGCGCGCGTGTTCGAAAGCCAGGACGCCGCGGTGGAAGCGATCCTGGACGACCGGGTGCAGGCCGGCGACGTGGTCATCATCCGCTACGAAGGTCCGAAGGGCGGCCCCGGCATGCAGGAAATGCTATACCCGACGTCCTATATCAAGTCGAAAGGTCTGGGCAAGACCTGCGCGCTGTTTACGGACGGCCGCTTCTCCGGCGGCTCGTCGGGCCTGGTGATCGGCCACGCCTCGCCGGAAGCGGCCGAGGGCGGCGCGATCGGCCTGGTGGAAGAAGGCGACATGATCGACATCGACATCCCGGCGCGCACCATCGACCTGCGCGTGCCGGCCGGCGTGCTGGCGCAGCGGCGCGCGGCAATGGAAGCGCGCGG
>DEKZ01000043.1 GCA_002354135.1 Massilia sp. UBA2709
GCGCCAGCTGGCCGCCAGCGAAGGTGCCGGGCTGGCGCTGGTGCTGGCGGCGCGCAACGCGCCGCAACTGGAGCTGGTCGCGGCTGAATGCTCTGCTTCCGGCGCGCAGGTGCTGGTCGTGCCGACCGACGTGTCGGTGCGCATCCAGTGCCGGCGGCTGGTCATCACGGCAGTCGAGCGTTTCGGACGGATCGATGTGCTGGTGAATAACGCCGGGCGCTCGGCCCACGCCCTGTTCGAGGAAGTCGAGGACCTGGACTGGTACGAGGAGCTGATGCGGGTGAACCTGTGGGGTGCAATCTGGTGCACCCAGGCCGCGCTGCCGCACCTGAAGGCGGTGCGCGGCAGCATCGTCGCGGTGTCCTCGCTGGCCGGACTGGTCGGGGTGCCGGGCCGCACGGCCTACAGCGCCAGCAAGTTCGCCATGACCGGCTTCTTCGAGGCGCTGCGGGCCGAGCTGAAAGGCGCCGGCGTCAGCGTGACGACGTCCTATCCCGGCGTGGTCGCGACCCGGATCCGCTACCGCGGCTTCAACGCCCAGGGTGAGGAAGCCGGGGTCAGTGGTCTCAAGGAAGAGGGCGCGATGAGCGTCGAGGAATGCGCGCGCCTCATAATCGCGGGCATGAACGCGCGCAAGCGGGAAGTGGTGATGACGGCCAAGGGCAAGATCGGGCGCATCCTCAAGCTGATCGCGCCCGGCGTGGTCGAAAAGATGGCGCTGGCGGCACTGGCCGAGGACCGCAGGCCGCATTGATTGAGCCGATTGCGATGGGCAGACCATGCACAATGTAATGTCGACGGTTGAGGCACATGCTGCACCGACGCGCGCGCAGGCATCCGAGGGGCTGGCCACCGCCGGCGCCACGCGATTCGTGAAGGCGGGGAGATGATGGAGGAGGGCGCCGGGACGTCCGCATCTCCGGACGGCGGACGCCCGGATGCGGTGATGGCTTTCGTCCCCGCCTACGCGCCCGTCCTGACGCCGCGCGGCGCGGCGCTGGCCCTGCTGGCGCTGATGTTCGTCTCGGCCCTGGTCGAGGCGGCGGCGGGCGCGCGCGAGCGCGAGGAGCCGCTGTGGTGGACATTCGTGTCCGGTCTGCTGTCCAGCTTCCTGTGCTTCTACTGGTTCCGTCTCGACCGCGAACAGCGGGGCTGGCCGCGTTCGCGCTGGCTGAGCACGGCCATCGTCTTCCTCACGCCGCTGGCCATTCCCTGGTACATTGCCCGGTCCCGTCCGCAGGGGCGCAAGCTGCGCGGCGTGCTGCGTTTCTTCGGGTATGTGCTGCTGATGCTGGTGGTCTCGATGGCGGGCGGGATGCTGGCGCTGCTGTTGTCGTAGGGGGCACAGGCGCATGACTGGTGGGCACGGGGCGCCCATCCTACGAACGTTGCATCAGCCGTAGGGTAGGCGCTCCGTGCCCACCGTATGCTCGCGGCGGCAGAAAAAAGGGCGGCAACGCCACCCTTCATCGCCGGTGCGCGAAAACTTCAGAAATCGATCGACCCCGACACCACCAGCGTGCGCGGCGCGCCGGCCACCAGGTAGCCATAGGTCGGGTAGCCGCCGCTCGACGCCCAGTAGTTCTTGTCGGTGACGTTGTCGATGCGGGCGCGCAGCGTGACGTCGCGGTCCATCAGGCGTGTGGTCCAGGTCGCGCCGATGTCGAGGCGCGCCCAGGACGGCACCTTCTGGGTGTTGGCGATGTCCGCGTACTGGGTCGAGGTGTAGACCGCGCGCGCGTTGAGCGAGAGGCCGGGCACGTTCGGCACGTCCCAGTCGGCGCCCAGGTTGACCTGGATTTCCGGCACGCCGATCGCCTCCAGGCCGTCGGTGGCGCCGCCCAAGGTGTTGCGCTGCTCGGTGTCGAGCAGGGTGGCGCCGCCCAGCAGGCGCAGGCCTTTCGCCGGCAGGCCGAACACCGACAGCTCGACGCCGCGGTTGCGCTGCTCGCCGAAGGTGCCGAAGGTGTTGTTCAGGATGTAGGCCTGGGGCTGGCCGGTCGTGAACAGGGCGATGCTGCCGCCCAGCTTGCCGCCGTCGACCTTGACGCCGACTTCCTTCTGGCGCGAGACGTAGGGCGCGAGCGGCACGCCTTCGTTGGCCAGCGGCGGGCCGAAGCCGCCGCTCGAGGCCGACCCGCCCTGCTGCAGGGCCTCGATATAGTTCGCGTACAGCGAGACGTTCTTCGCCGGCTTGTAGACCAGGCCGGCCACCGGCGTGTTCGCGCTCTTCGCATAGCGCGCGTTCTCGACGCCGGTCACGTAATCGAAGCCCTGGTCCTTGATGCGCTGGTGGCGCAGGCCGACCGTCAGCAGCACCGTATCGTCGGCGAACGACAGGGTGTCGGCGATCGCGGCGCTGGACAGGATGCTCTTGCGGGTCAGGAGCGGGTCAAACATGTTCCCGCCGGGCCAGAAGCCGGTCGGCGGGGCCGCCACGTCGACCGGCCGGTAGATGTTGGTGTTCCAGCCCGCGAAGTCGCCCATCGCATAGGCGTTCTTCGACTCCGAATGGAAGCCCGACACGGTGGCCGACAACCCGTGCTTGACCGGTCCGGTGCGCAGTTCGGTGCGCGCGCCGATCTCGCCGGTTTTCACGTCGTCCTCGCGCACGTTGTCGAAGCGCGTCATGTTGGCGCTGCCGTCGATGGCCGTGACGGTGGCCGAGGCCAGGATGTTCGATTCGTCGCCACGGCGCAGGCCGAGCGCGGCCCAGGCCACGCTGTCGGCGCCGAGGTCGACCTCCGCGCGCAGGGTGCCGAAGACGTCGCGCTCCTTCGATTCGGTCCAGGGCTGGGCCCAGTTGGTGTCGGAGGCGGGGGCGGCGACGATCGGCAGGCCGGCGGCCACCGTCACGCTCGGGCGCGCGTTGTACAGCTTGTGGTTCTGGTAGCCGACGTCGGCCGACACGCGGTAGCCGTCGCCGCGCCAGTCGGCGCCGACCGAGAACACGCTCAGCTCGCGCTCCTCGCGGTCGATCGCCGTTTCGCCGTCGCGGCGCACGGCGTTGACGCGGATGCCGCCGCGGTTGTCAGGACCGAAGCGGCGCGCGATGTCGGCCGCCGCATAGGCCTGGCCGCCGGATTCGACGCCGAGGGTGAGCTGGTTCAGCGGCGCGTTCGGGGCGCGCTTGGGCAGCAGGTTGATCATGCCGCCGATGCCGCCGCCGCCCGGCGCCGCGCCGTTCACGAAGCTGTTCGCGCCGCGGAAGACCTCCACGCGTTCCAGCAGTTCGGAGGCGACGAACTGGCGCGGCAGCAGGCCGTACAGGCCGTTATAGGCCAGGTCATCCGAGTTCACCGCGAAGCCGCGGATCACGTACAGCTCCTGGTAGTTGCCGAAGCCGCGGGCCACGCGCACCGAGGGGTCGTTCTGCACCACGTCGGCCACGCTGCGCGCCTGCTGCTCCTGGATCAGCGCGTGCGTGTAGTTGGTGGTGTTGAAGGGGGCGTCCATGATGTCGACGTTGCCCAGCAGGCCCAGGCGGCCCCCGCGCGCCACCTGGCCGCCGGCGTAGTCTTTCGGCAGGCCCTGGCTTGATGCGTCGGCCGAGGCGGTGACGACCACGGTCTGGATGGCGGGTTCGTTCGCGGCCTGTCCTGCGGTCTGGGCTGCGGTTTGTGCATGTGCCTGGCCGGCAAGGAGGAGGGCGGCACCAAAGGCGAGGGGAGTGAGGCGGAAAGTCGGCTGTTTCATGTGCGGCGGTGTTGTTGTTAGATGAGAATTGTTCTCATTATTATGCGCGCAAAGCTTGCGACTGTAAATGAGAACCATTATTATCTGGAGCTCAACGTCTGTCCCGAACCACAATGTCCAATCAATCCCTGCGCCGTTGGAGCTGGATCCACAAGTGGAGCAGCCTGGTCTGCACCGTCTTCATGCTCCTGCTGTGCCTCACCGGCCTGCCCCTGATCTACCATCACGAGATCGGCCACCTGCTCGGCAACGACGTCGAAGTCCCGGCCCTGGCGCCGGACCTCGCGGCCGATCCGCCGCGCGCCAACCTCGACGACGTGATCGCCGCCGGCAAGGCCTTGTACCCCGGCAAGATCATGATGTACATGTCGCAGGAGATCGACGAGCCGGCGATCTGGAACGTGACCCTGGGCGACCACCCGAACGACGAGCACTACAAGCCGATCGCGGTCGACGCGCGCACGGCCAAGGTCATCACGGAGCCGGCCTTCGAGGGCGGCGCCTTCATGTCGACCATGCTGCGCCTGCACGTCGACCTCTTCGCCGGCCTGCCGGGCATGCTCTTCCTCGGCGCCATGGGCTTGCTGCTGATCGTCGCCATCGTCAGCGGCGTGGTGCTGTACGCGCCCTTCATGCGCAAGCTCGAGTTCGGCACGGTGCGCGAAGGCCGCACAAGGCGCCTGAAATGGCTGGACCTGCACAACCTGCTCGGCATCGTGACCCTGGTCTGGGCGCTGGTGGTGGGCGCGACCGGGGTGGTGAACACCCTGGCCGACGTGCTGCTGAAGGTCTGGCAGGCCACCGAGATCGCCGCCATGCTCGAGCCCTACAAGAACGCCAAGCCGCCGGCGCACCTGGCGTCGGTGGACGCGGCCGTGAAGACGGCGATGGCCGCCGAGCCGGGCATGCAGGTCGCCTTCATCGCCTTCCCCGGCACGCCTTTCGCCAGTCCGCATCACTACGGCGTCTTCATGCGCGGCGACCAGGCCTTCTCTTCGCGCCTGTACAAGCCGGTGCTGATCGACGCCGAGACCGGCGTCATCACCGACCACCGCGACCTGCCCTGGTACCTGACCGCGCTGCTGATCTCGCAGCCGCTGCACTTCGGCGACTACGGCGGCGGCTGGATGAAGTTCCTGTGGGCCATGCTCGACCTGGCGACCATCGTGGTCCTCGGCAGCGGCCTCTACCTGTGGGTGAAGCGCGGACGCAGCGCGAAAGCCGGCGCCACGCACACCCAGGAAGCGGCTCCCGCCGCCCAACCCGCGCTCGCGCGCACCGGAGAATCCCGATGAATGGACGTTTCATGGCGCTCTGGGGCATGCCCATCCTGCTCGGCATCCTCACCGTGATTGGCCTGGTCAGCGCCTTGCTCGGCGACGGCATCTGGGACGCGGTATCGGCCCTGGCGCTGGGGGCGCCGGTGGCGGTCGGCTGCTGGTTCAGCCTGCGTCGCAAGAAGCACTGAGACACTGAAATGGCCGAGGGCGGCGGATGCGGCGGACGCCACCGGCGCTGCCGCCTCAGAGCTCCAGTTCGCCGGTCGGATTGTCGCCGCACTGCTTCGGCAACAGCCGCGCGGGAATCTCGCCATGCAGGCAGCGCCAGCGCAGGGCGCCGTCGGCCCCGGTCGTGGGCGCGAGAACAAAGCCCTTGCCGCGCAGGGAAGCGGCGTTCACCGTCACCTTCAATTCCCCGCTGCGCGGATCGAGCGCCAGGCCTTGCACGCTGGCCGGCAGCGGCTCGCCGAAGCCGGCCTCGCCCAGGCTGCGGGGCAGGGTCCGGTGCGATTCGGCATAGCGCCCGACAGCCTGCGCCGCCCTGTTTGCATGCAGGAGCGCGCCTTCCAGTTCTTGCCTGAGCTGCCTGTCCTGGTGGATGGGCAGCGCGACCGCCGCCACGATAGCGGCCAGGACCATGGCCAGCAGTCCGCCCGCCACGCTCCAGCGCCGCTGCACCCGCTGGAAATGCGCCACGCTGTCCCAGCGCCTGTTTTGCCAGGCCCAGCGCCTGCCATGCATGCCGAGCAGGACGCGGACGACCAGGCCGACGCCCGGAACCAGGCCGAGCAGGCCCCACCAGGTCCCGTTCCCGATCGCCCAGATCCAGCTGAGAAGGAAGGCGCCCCAGGACCAGGCGGCGACGCCCTCGGGCAGCGGGTGATGCTTGCCCTGGCCCGAGGTGTTGTTTCCGGCATCGATGGATGCCGCGGGGGAGGGTGCTGCGCTTGGCAGCTCGGGTTTGTCTGGCATGGTTTTCTGTTGCTATTTCGAGAAGTTTTGTAAAAGGGCATGCGATACTGCTCATGCGGACGATGGCCTGCGTTATAGTCATCGTGTCGGCGCACCGCGTGCATGCCGTCGCTGCCCTCGGAGGCAACGATGCGGCCGGCAATGCGGTTCGACACCTGCACTCTGTTTGCCTGCTCTGGTTTCGGAAATGAAATCAACGATCCATACCTGGATACAGCCTGGCTTGACGAGCACGCGCCCACGGAAGGCGCGCTGTGCCTATTGGTTCGTCGGTCTCGCGCTCCTGGCCTTGTCGAGCCGCCCGCCATGGGCGCAGGCGGCGGATGGCGGTTGGGCAGCGCTGCAACAGACTTACTTTCCCGGCAAGCAGCTGGAGCCCGCCGCTTTCGTGCGCCTGACGGCGCCGGCGCGCGCGCCCAGCGGCGAACAGGTGCCTTTCGCCTTCAGCATCGACCACCCGATGACTGAGAAACAGTACATCAAGTCGGTGACCTTGATCGTCGACGAGAATCCCGTGCCGCTGACGGCGGTGTTCCACTTTACTCCCGACAGCGGCAAGGCGGAGATCGCAACCCGGATCCGCTTCGAGATCGATTCGCCCGTGCACGTCGTCGCCGAAACCAGCGATGGCAGATTCTACGTGAATTCGACGGTCGTGAAGGCCGCCGGCGGTTGCGGCGGCCCGGCGGCAGGCGACAACGCGGCGGCCATGGCGGCCGCCGGCAAAATGAAAATGGCGCTCGACGGCCCGTTCAAACCGGGCAGCGTCAACAAGGCCAGGCTCCTGATCAAGCACCCGATGTACACCGGCCTGCAGCGCGACCTGGCGACGAATGGCTTCCGGCCGGCATTTTTCATCGACAAGATCGAGGTCAGCTACAACGGCAAGACGGTGATGCGGGCCGATACCCACATCGGCATCAGCGAAGACCCATCCATCCAGTTCAACTTCGTCGCCCGCCAACCCGGCGCCTTGCAGGTTTCCATCCGCGACAACGAGGGAGGGACCTTCCGCCACGCACTGGACGTTGGAAGCTGATGCGGCGCCTGATCCTTGCGGCCTGGCTGCTGGCCTGCGCCTGCGCACAGCTCGGTGCGGCGCCGTTGCAGGTGAGCCAGGTCGCGCCGGGCGTCTACGTGCACATCGGGCAGCACAAGGATTTCGGGGAAGGATACGACGGCGACATCGCCAACATCGGCTTCGTGGTCGGCGCGGAGGCGGTTGCCGTCATCGACACCGGCGGCTCGTATGCGGTCGGCAAAGCCTTGCGCGAAGCGGTGCGGCAGGTCACCCGGCTGCCGATCCGCTACGTGATCAACACCCATGTGCACCCCGACCACGTGTTCGGCAACGCCGCCTTTGTCGATGCCGATGCCGCCGGGTCCGGGCCCGCTCCACGTCTCGTCGGCCATGCCATGCTGCCCCAGGCGATGCGCGCGCGTGGCGACACCTACCTGCGCAACCTGGAAAGGGAATTGGGCGAGCGGGCCCGCAAAAGCAGGCTGGTCGCACCGGACCAGACCGTGAAAGGGCGCCTGACCCTCGACCTGGGCGGGCGCACGCTTGAACTGACCGCCTGGCCGGGCGCGCACACGAACAACGACCTGAGCGTATTCGACGTCAAGAGCGGCACGCTGTGGACCGGCGACCTGCTCTTCGTCGAGCGCACGCCTTCCATCGATGGCGACGTCGCGGGCTGGCTCAGGGCCACGGAGGAATTAGGCAAGGTGGCCGCCGTCGGCACGATTCCCGGACACGGTCCCGTCATCCGCGACAAGAACGCGGCCCTGGCCCGGCAGCGCGCCTACCTGCAGGCCTTGCTGCGCGACGTCAGGGCGAGCATCCGCAGCGGCGCCGACATGGGGGCGGCAATGGACACGGCGGCGGCTTCCGAGCGGGCGCACTGGCAGCTTTTCGATGCCGTCAACCGGCGCAACGTCAGCCTGCTCTACCCGGCGCAGGAGTGGGAGTAGGCAATGGGAGCAGAACGGGGAGCAGAACGTGCGCAGGCGTGATTTCCTGGGACTGGCCCTGGCCGGATCCGCAAGTTCCCCTGTGGCCGCGGCGCTCGGCAAGGCCGGCCGCGCCCAATCTGCCAGGCTGGGGCGGGTCGTGGTCGTCGGCGCCGGCTTCGGCGGCGCGACCGCGGCCAAGTATGTGCGCATGCTGAGCGGCGGGCGCATCGACGTTACCCTCGTCGACCAGCAGGCCGCTCTTGTTTCCTGCCCGGTGAGCAACCGCGTGCTGGCCGGCCAGAAAACCCTGGACCAGCTCACCTTCGGCTACGAGGCGCTGCAGCACGCGCATGGCGTCAGGTTCGTGCAGGGCCGCGTGACGGCGATCGATGCCGACAAGCGCCGCATCGTGGCGGCGGGCAGCAAGCTGGTGTACGACCGGTTGATCGTCGCGCCCGGCATCGATTTTCTGTACGACGCCTATCCGATGCTGGCCCGCGCGCAGCAGCAGATTCCCCACGCCTGGAAAGCCGGGCCGCAAACGCGGCTGCTGCGCCGCCAGCTCATGGCCATGCCCGATGGCGGGGTGTTCACCATCGTGATCCCGCCCCAGCCTTACCGCTGTCCGCCCGCGCCCTACGAGCGCGCCTGCCAGGCGGCGTTCTACCTGAAAACCCACAAGCCCCGCTCGAAGGTGATCGTGCTCGACGGGAATCCCGTGATCACCTCGAAACGCATCCTGTTCGAACGGGCCTGGCGCGAACTGTATCCGGGCATGATCGAGTACGTGCCGGGCAGCGAAGTACGGCAGGTCGAGCTGGCGACCAGGACCGTCAGGACCGTCTTCGATACGGTCCGGTCCGACGTGCTGAACCTGATCCCGCCGCAACGGGCAGGGCGGATCGCCCTGGACAGCGGCCTGGCCACTGCCGAAGGGCGCTGGTGCGAGGTCGACTTCCTCAGCTACGCATCGAAGCGCCTGCCCGCTGTGCACGTCATCAGCGATGCGATCGACTCGGGCCTGCCCAAGTCGGCCCACATGGCCAATGCCCAGGCGAAGATCTGCGCGCGCGCCGTGGTGGCCCTGATGCTGGGAGAGGCGCCAGACCCGGCGCCGGCCTTCGACAACACCTGCTACAGCTTCATCGACGACAGGCAGGCCATGCGCATCTCGACGCTGTACCGCTACGATCCGGCGAAGGCGAGCATGGAGCCCGTGGCCGCCGGCATCCTCTCGGACCACGCGTCGGCGCAGGAAGGCCGGGATGCCGAAGCCTGGGCGCGGAGAGTCTGGACCGATGCGCTGGGCTAGTCGGAGACGGAAGTTGTCGAAGGCTTAAGCATCGTTAAAGAAACTCCCGGTATAAAGTCGACATCGACCAAACCTGTCCACCCCTGCCTGGAGATTCGCATGAAGGGCCTCATCCGCGCCAACAAAGGTTTCATCCTCTTCCTGTTCCTGTTCGGCGTCTTCCGAACGGCGGTCGCGGACTGGAATCCGATTCCTTCCTCCTCGATGCGCCCGAACCTGCTCGAAGGCGACGTCGTCTTCGTCAACCGCCTGGCCTACGACCTGAAGGTCCCGCTGACGAACAACATCCTCGCCCACACCGGCGAACCGCGGCGCGGCGACGTGGTCACCTTCGATTCCCCGCAGGACGGCGAGCGCCTGATCAAGCGCCTGGTCGCGCTTCCCGGCGACGTGGTCGAGCTGCGCAACGAGCGCCTCGTCATCAATGGTCGGGAAGCGGAATGGGGGCCGGCCGAGACCGTGGTCGAAGCGATCGGCGCGGCCCAGGTGCCGGCGCTGCGCGTGCGCGAGCGCATCGATGGCCAGGCGCGCCAGGTCCAGTTCGTCCCGCAGATCAGGACCCCGATGCGCAACTTCGGCCCGGTGACGGTGCCGGCCGGCCAGTACCTGATGCTGGGCGATAACCGCGACAACAGCGCCGACTCGCGCTACATCGGTTTCGTGCCGCGCGACCACCTGATCGGCCGCGCCGAGCGCGTGCTGGTCTCGGCCGATACCCTGGGCAACTGGATGCCGCGCTTCGACCGCTTCGGCATGTCGCTCAGGGATTGACCGGACTGAAGGGCAGGCCGATGACCTGACGGAAATATCTGTACAATCGCCGGCCGTGCGCCGCCTGTCGCGGCGCGCCACGTTTCCCAGAAAGCCCTTCCGATGTACCGACTATTGACCGTCATCCTGGCCTGCCTCGGCATGGTCGGGGCGCTCGCGATCGACACCTATCTGCCGTCCATGCCCGCCATCGGGCGCGAGTTCGGCGTCGGCCCGGTCGCCGTCCAGCAGACGCTGAGCGTCTTCCTCTTCACCTTCGCCTTCATGATGCTGTTCTACGGCACGCTGTCCGATTCGTTCGGACGCCGCCGTGTGATCCTGGCCGCGCTCGTGCTCTACACCATCGCCTCGATCGGCGCCGCCTTCGCCCCGACCTTCGGCATGCTGCTGGCCTGCCGCGCCCTGCAGGGCCTGTCGGCCGGCGCCGGCTCGGTGATCGGCCAGGCCATCGTGCAGGACCGCCTGAAAGGCGCCGAAGCGCAGAAGATGATGTCGAACATCATGATGGTCTTCGGCCTGGCGCCGGCGATCGCGCCCATCCTGGGCGGCTGGCTGCACGTGCACTTCGGCTGGCGCGCGACCTTCGTCTTCCTGGCCGTGTTCGGCGCTTCGCTGATCCTGCTGTGCCTGAAAATGCTGCCCGAGAGCCTGCCTGTCGAGAAGCGCCAGCCCTTCCATCCGGGCACCATCGCGCGCAACTACCTGAAGGTGCTGCGCCATCCGCAATTCCTGCTGCTGTCGCTGTCGGTGGGCCTGGCCTTCGGCGGCCTCTCGCTCTACATCGGCTCGGCGGCGAACTTCGTGATGGAGATTCTCGGCCTGCCGGAAACCGCCTTCGCCTGGATGTTCATCCCGCTGATCGGCGGCATGGTGCTGGGTTCGGCCTGGGGCGGCAAGCGCGCGGCAAAAATCGCGCCGCTCAAACTGAAGTGGATCGGCTTCGGCACCATGGCGCTCGCCGTGGTGCTCAACATCGGCTACAACGCGGTCTTCCCGGCGGCGGTGCCCTGGGCCGTGATCCCGCTGGCGATCTATACCTTCGGGCTGGCGGTGGCGATGCCGGCGATCCAGATGACGGCGCTGTCGCTGTTCCCGGACAACCGGGGCCTGGCCTCGTCGATGCTGGGCTTCATCCAGATGATGTCGTTCGCGCTGGTGTCGGGGCTGGTGGCGCCGCTGCTGTTCGAAAGCGCCTTCCTGCTGGCTTGCGGGGTGGGGGTGGGGCTGGTGCTCAGTTTCCTGGCCTGGCGGGGGAGCAAGCTGGCGTGATCTGCGTTCGTGCGGCTGCTCTGCGGCTGGTTGAACGCGTGGGCGGCAAAGCCGCCCACCCTACGTCCTGCTGCTTGCGTTACGGAGATGGCCGCCGCTGACCCGTAGGGTGGACGGAGCAATCCAGGCCAGTGGCCTGGGTTGCGAACGCCCACGCGTCGATCGGTGAAACTCGATTTATCGTGACGGTCGATCTGGCCCGATCTGCACCGACCGCGGCTGACCACATCAACGCCGATGCTGCTTCATCGCCGCATCCACCTCGCGCTTGGCGTCGCGGTCCTTCTCGGTGGCGCGCTTGTCGTGCTGCTTCTTACCCTTGGCAAGACCGATCTCGCACTTCACGCGGCCGCCCTTGAAATGCAGGTTCAACGGCACGAGCGTGTAGCCCGAGCGCTCGACCTTGCCGACCAGTTTGTCGATCTCGGCACGGTGCAGCATCAGCTTGCGCGTGCGCAGGGCTTCCGGATGGCTGAAGGCCGACGCGGTGGTCAGGGCGCTGATGTGCGCGCCGAACAGGAACAGCTCGTTGCCGCGCACGACGACGTAGGCTTCCTTGATCTGGACCCGGCCTTCGCGGATCGCCTTGACTTCCCAGCCCTCCAGCACGATGCCGGCCTCGTAGCGGTCCTCGATGAAGTAATCGAAAAATGCTTTCTTATTGTCAACAATGCTCATGAAATAGCGAAAATTCGCGGGTCGGTTAAACTACTGCTGTCGCGCTTGCAAAATATAAAACGCGAGCGAAATGCAACTTATCCAACATCATAACAAACGGTTGACCAATGGCAGTAGTGCACAAATCAGTTTTCTTAGGCTATAGCGCCGAGCAGATGTTCGATCTGGTCGCGAAGGTGGAAGATTATCCGAAGTTCCTCCCGTGGTGCGGCGGCGTCAAGCTCATCGAGCGCACCGAGGACAAACTGGTCGCGAGCCTGGCCATCAACTTCCACGGCGTGAAGCAGAGCTTCACCACTTCCAACCACAACCTGCGTCCGACGCAGATGAAGATGCACCTCGTCGACGGCCCTTTCAAGATGCTGGAGGGCACCTGGAACTTCAAGGCCCTGCGCGCCGACGCCTGCAAGATCGACTTCGACCTGCATTACGAGTTTTCCAGCGTGCTGCTGGCGCAACTGGTCGGTCCGGTGTTCGGCATGATCGCCAACAGCATGGTCGATTCCTTCTGCAAGCGCGCCGAGGCGGTGTATGGCTGAGATGCGGGATGAGATGCAAGCTCAGATGCTCCAGGTCTACGTCTGCTACGCGACCCCGGAGCGCGAGTTCCTGCGTCCGATGCGCGTCGAGCCCGGCACGACCATCGGCCAGGCGATCGAGCAGAGCGGGGTGCTGGTCGAGTTTCCCGAGATCAGCCTGGTGACCCAGCCGGTCGGCATCTACGCGAAGAAGAAGACCCTCGAGACCGTGCTGCGCGAACGCGACCGCATCGAGATCTACCGGCCACTGATTGCCGACCCCAAGGACTCACGCCGCAAGCGCGCGGCGAAGAAGGAAGCGGCCGCCCAACGCCCCGCCTGAGCCGGACAGGTGTGCTGCGCCCATGCGGCCTGCATAGCATGGGCATCACTGGAATTCGCAGGATGTAGTTGCAACTGTGCAACCAAGTGACAAGTTGTAGCTTGTTTCTTGTTATTATGGTGAACTTCCTCTGGATTAAATACGGGCATGCCGTGCTGCATTTCACGCAGTGCGGCCGGCATCGAACCTGGGGAGGGACTTTGCGCGGCCCGCCGCTTACTTCCCCGCTTCCTTCCGCCGCTTGCCTGCCAGATGCTGAGTGCCCTGAGTCTCCTGTTGGTTACCACCGCGTTTTCGGTGGTCATGTTGCTGGTGCTGACTTCGCTCGCCGCCACCAGGGTGGCCGGCATCCGCGAGTGGGGGCAGGCCAACGGGCTGGCGATCATCGCGCTGCTGCTGTTCGCGGCGCGCGGCGTGGTGCCCGACTTCCTGTCGATCGAAACCGCCAACGGGATCTACCTGGTCACCGTGTCCCTGATGTACACCGGCTTTCGCCGCCATCTCGGCCTGCCCGTGCAGCGCGTTTGGCTGGTCGGCGGCAGCCTGGCCTCGTTTGCCGGCGTGGTCGTGTTTCACCACCTGATCGAATCGCTGGCGATGCGCGTCGTCTCGGTGTCGGTTTACCACGCCGCCGTCTGTCTCGCGATCTTCGCGACCGTGCCGGTATCGAAGGACACGCGGCTGCGCTAACCCTTCGCCTTCACGCGCATCGCCGCGCTGGTGCTCGGCCTGCTGCACACCGCGCGCGGCCTGTTCTATGCGGTCGACGCCTATGCGGCGGTCTCGCTGCTGGAGCCGGCCGTCTACAACCTGATCTTCTTCGCCCTCGGCACGCTGGCGCTGCCGGCCCTGACGCTGGGCGCGGTGATGATGGCCAATGCCCGCGTGCTCTCCGAAACGGCCTACGCGGCCGACCACGACCACCTGACCGGCGCCCCATCGCGCCGCGCCTTCTTCGCCTGCGCCGAACGCGAGCATGGCCGCGCCCGGCGGCACGGCAGCGGCCTGGGCCTGCTGCTGGTCGACGTCGACCACTTCAAGCGCATCAACGACACCTACGGGCACGCCGTGGGCGACCAGGTGCTGCGCGAGCTGGTCAGGCACACCCAGGAGGTGGTCCGCAAGATCGACTACTGCGCCCGCATCGGCGGCGAGGAATTCGCCGTCCTGCTGCCGGACGCCGGTCTCGATACGGCCCAGGCCGTGGCCGAGCGGCTGCGCGCGGCGCTGGACCGGTCCCTGGACCTGGGGCCGTCGACGCCAGGCATCGCCTACACGGTCAGTATCGGCGTGGCGATGCTGGAGGAAGGGGAGGCGTTCACCGGCCTGATGGCGCGCGCCGACCAGGCTTTGTACGCCGCCAAGGAAGGCGGGCGCAACCAGGTGGTGTGCGCGCCGGCGCTGCCGGCGGCCTGGCGCGAGCCCAGCGTCAGTCAGGCCTGAACGGCGCTGGGCTGGCCCGGCGGTGGAAGCCGTGACGCCGCTTCAGCGGCACTCGGCCGCCATGGCGCCGGCGCGGGCGCTGCGCTGGGCGCGTTCGGTGTCCGTCAAATAGCGCTTCTGGCCATCCGGCCCGACTTCCGCCACCCGGATACCCGAGTCGTACATCTGCTTGGCTTTGCGCACCTCCGCGCAATGCTCGGCATTGGCGGCCTGGATGCGCGCCTGTTCCCGGGCCTTCAGGTCCGCTGATTCGCTTTCCTTCCGGCGTTTGCGGAAGTCTTCCTCGCGTTCGGCCGGGGTGGGCGGTCCCTTGGGTTTGCCGCCGGCCGGGGCGCCAGCCGCAGCCGGCGCCGCGCTTGCGGCCGGGACATTCGCCGCCTGCGCGCTCGCTGCCTGCAGCGAGGTTTGCAGCGAAATCGTCGGCAAGCCCGGCGCCTTGAGGATGCGCGCCGGCGGCGTGCCCGGCGGTGGCGGCTGGTCCGAGTAATGACGCGTCCCGTTCGGCGCGACCCAGGCGAATTGCGCCTGGGCCAGACCGGCGGTGAAGAGCAGCGCTAGGCCAAGAACGGGGCCGAGGGCGCGGCGCACGGCAGGGAGGGGCAGGGTAGGCGTCATTAAAATATTTCCTTACGTAACTATTCGAGATTTCGCCATGATTCCCCGGCAGTGTCAATCGAGGGAGGGACGGGCAGGGCCATTTTTTCGATGACGTGCGACGCAAACCACAGGTTTCTGTATAATTCGCTTTTGCGCCTATAGGAAAATGCTATGCGTCTACTCCAAAAAGCACTCACGTTCGATGATGTGCTGCTCGTCCCGGCCTACTCCAATGTTCTTCCGGCCGACACTTCCCTCCGCACCAAGCTGACCCGGAATATCTCGCTGAATATCCCGCTGCTGTCCGCCGCGATGGATACCGTCACCGAAGCGCGCCTGGCGATTGCGATGGCCCAGGAAGGCGGCATCGGCATTATCCACAAGAACCTGCGCCCGGCCGACCAGGCCCGCGAGGTGGCCCGTGTGAAGCGTTTCGAAGCCGGCGTCCTGCGCGACCCGATCACCGTCCCGCCGACGATGAAGATCCGCGACGTCATCGCCCTGCAGCACCAGCACGGCTTCTCGGGCTTCCCGGTGGTCGAGGGCAAGCAGGTGGTCGGCATCATCACCAACCGCGACCTGCGTTTCGAGCAGGACCTGGATGCGGAAACCCGTACCAAGATGACCCCGCGCGAGAAGCTGGTGTACGTCAACGAGGAAGCGGACACCGAGGAAGCCAAGCGCCTGATGAACAAGCACCGCCTCGAGCGCGTGCTGGTTGTCAACGAGGCCTTCGAACTGCGCGGCCTGATCACCGTGAAAGACATCCTGAAGTCGCACGAGCACCCGTTCGCATCGAAAGACGCCCAGGGCAAGCTGATCGTGGGCGCGGCCGTCGGCGTGGGCGAGAAGGACAAGGAACGCGTGGAACTGCTGGTCAAGGCCGGCGTGGACGTGCTGGTGGTCGACACCGCCCACGGCCACTCGCAAGGCATCCTCGACCGCGTGAAGTGGATCAAGGACACCTACCCGCACGTGGACGTCATCGGCGGCAACATCGCCACCGGCGCCGCAGCCAAGGCGCTGGTCGAAGCCGGCGCCGACGCGGTCAAGGTCGGCATCGGCCCAGGCTCGATCTGCACCACCCGTATCGTCGCCGGCGTCGGCGTGCCGCAGATCACCGCGATCTCGAACGTGGCCGAAGCCCTGGCCGGCACCGGCGTGCCCTGCATCGCCGACGGCGGCATCCGCTTCTCGGGCGACATCTCCAAGGCCCTCGCGGCAGGCGCATCGACCGTCATGATGGGCTCGATGTTCGCCGGCACCGAAGAAGCGCCGGGCGAAGTCATCCTCTACCAGGGCCGCAGCTACAAGTCCTACCGCGGCATGGGCTCCCTGGGCGCGATGGCCGAAGGTTCTGCCGACCGCTACTTCCAGGACGTCACCGCCAAGGCCGACAAGTTCGTGCCGGAAGGTATCGAAGGCCGCGTCGCCTACAAGGGCAGCGTGCTGGCGATCATCTACCAACTGGTCGGCGGCGTACGCCAGTCGATGGGCTATTGCGGCTGCGCGACGATCGACGAACTGCGCGAAAAAGCGGAATTCGTCGAGATCACCGCCGCGGGCATGCGCGAATCGCACGTCCACGACGTCCAGATCACCAAGGAAGCGCCGAACTACCGTTCGGAATAAGAAGCGGCCGGAAACGGCCGCTTTTGGTATTGGCTTCGCGCGGTGTCGTGGTCTCGTTGAACCTGGCCACGACAATCGCCATCGTAGGGTGGGCGCCCCGTGCCCACGCGGTCTCACGACATGATCGACCGCGACGCCACGTGCACCACCCGCCCGGATTACTTCTTACTATTTGGTCTCAATGCACAGCAAAATCCTCATCCTCGACTTCGGCTCCCAGGTTACCCAACTGATCGCCCGCCGCGTCCGCGACGCCGGCGTGTTCTCCGAAGTCTACCCCTACGACATCGGCGACGACTTCGTGCGCAACTACGGCGCGTCCGGCGTCATCCTGTCCGGCAGCCACAACTCCACCCTGGAAGGCGACTCCCCGCGCGCCCCGCAGGCCGTATTCGAACTCGGCGTCCCGGTCCTGGGCATCTGCTACGGCATGCAGACCATGGCCGCCCAGCTCGGCGGCAAGGTCGAGAACGGTAAAGTCCGCGAATTCGGCTACGCCGAAGTGCGCGCCCGCGGCCACACCAAACTGCTGAACGGCATCAACGACTTCGTCACCGACGAAGGCCACGGCATGCTGAAGGTCTGGATGAGCCACGGCGACAAGGTCCTGGAAATGCCGGAAGGCTTCAAGCTGATGGGCTCGACGGACAGCTGCCCGGTCGCCGCCATGGCCGACGAGGAACGCCGCTTCTACGCGCTGCAGTTCCACCCGGAAGTCACCCACACCACGCAAGGCGAAGCCATCATCGGCCGCTTCGTGCACGAGATCTGCGGCTGCAAGAGCGACTGGAACATGCCGGACTACATCGGCGAAGCCGTCGAGAAGATCCGCCAGCAGGTCGGCACCGACGAAGTCATCCTGGGTCTCTCGGGCGGCGTCGACTCCAGCGTGGCCGCGGCCCTGATCCACCGCGCCATCGGCGACCAGCTGACCTGCGTGTTCGTCGACCACGGCCTGCTGCGCAAGGACGAGGGCAAGATGGTCATGGACATGTTCTCGAAGAACCTGGGCGTGAAAGTCATCCGCATCGACGCCGAAGCCCAGTTCCTCGGCCACCTCGCCGGCGTGACCGACCCCGAACAGAAGCGCAAGATCATCGGCCGCGAGTTCGTCGAAGTCTTCCAGCAGGAAGCCGGCAAGCTGACCAATGCGAAATGGCTGGCGCAGGGCACCATCTACCCGGACGTGATCGAATCGGCCGGCAAGGGCAAGAAGGGCCAGACCATCAAGAGCCACCACAACGTGGGCGGCCTGCCGGAAACCCTGAACCTGAAACTGCTCGAGCCGCTGCGCGAACTGTTCAAGGACGAAGTGCGCAAGCTCGGCGTGGCGCTGGGCCTGCCGCACAACATGGTCTACCGCCACCCGTTCCCGGGCCCGGGCCTGGGCGTGCGCATCCTCGGCGAAGTGAAGAAGGAATACGCCGACCTGCTGCGCGAAGCGGATGCCATCTTCATCGAAGAACTGCGCAACACGCCGTTCGAGCTGCCGGCGGTCGCGGGCATCGATCCGGGCAAGGCGCCGGTGAACTGGTACGAAGCGACCAGCCAGGCGTTTGCCGTGTTCCTGCCGGTGAAGTCGGTGGGCGTGATGGGCGACGGGCGGACCTACGAGTACGTGGTCGCGCTGCGCGCAGTGCAGACGCTGGACTTCATGACGGCGCAGTGGGCGCACTTGCCGCATTCGCTGCTGGGCAAGGTGTCGAATCGCATCATCAATGAGGTGCGTGGGTTGAATCGTGTTGTTTACGACATCTCTGGGAAGCCGCCGGCGACGATTGAGTGGGAGTAAGTTCCTTTTTAGGAACGCTGCTTTTCTGATTTAAAAAGGCTCGCTTCGGCGAGCTTTTTTTTTAGGCTAACCGGACGAAGGGCCATGCCGCATGTGTTGTGTAGCGTTCGGACAACTCCCGGCGGGAGTCATTGGCGCAAGGACTAGTTTCCTGAGATCATGATGCTAGTGGGCAACTTAGCTTGAGCGTCAAACTAAGTTGCCAGTGCCCAGTCAATACTAATCAGATAATCGGAAGTCAATGAAACAAATCATGAAGGGCATGCTCAAGGTGACGTCCGCATGCATGCTCAGTGCCGTACTTGCCAGCCAGGCCATTGCGGCCCCAGACAGTATCCGTACGCACGAGGTCTTAAAGGTCGATCTGAGCGGCTCGATAGCCCAGGAGCAGCTCAGCGTCGTCGTGGCGATGCCGGCGGCTTGTCCTGGTGTTGAATTGAGCCTGATTTGCCAGCAGTTCAGGGAATTCAAGCCAAAAACCGACGACAAGTATGTGTACGCCGCCTTGGATGGCTTGGTCAGGCCGGCTTCGATTGCGGATCAGGTGCAGGCGCTGCCCGCTGCCGTCAAGGCGCGACGCTACGTAATGCTCGTCGACTGGGCCTATGTTTCAAAACGGGTCAAGTCGAGCGACTATGTGTACTTGAACGGCGAGGTCGGGGTGTACGACCAGCAGGAGCGTAAGGTTGTATGGCACTCGATCGAACTCTATAACACCTACAAAATCGACACTGGTTTTGCCGACGCTGCCTCGAGCTTCATCACTTACGATGCCACTGGCGGCATCAAGTACTACGGCCGCACAATCGACAACATGAAGAAGGTAGGGTATGCGCTGCACCCGCTTGCATCGCTGCCGCAAGGCGATGCGGGCAACCTGGTTATTTTTAACGAGCGCGGCACGGCGGACGACGATTCTAGCCTGCGCTCGGCTTTGGTTACGGTGAATCCAAGTCCCAAGCCTCCAGGTAATTCGCTGGTGTGGTTCCATGTACCCAAAGGAAGCTATTTTTCGCTAAGTCTACCGCCAGGAAAGTACGTCATATCGCATTGGCACAAGGAGGAGTTCGAAGTCGAGATCGCGCCCCAGCAGCGTCGCGCCTATCTCCTGAGCGATGGGATGTTCCGTGGGCGCAATGTCACGGAGGTCAGCGGGCAGGAATTTGCCAACATGGCGTCCACATCCCGTAACCTGATGCAACCAGACACGGTGGCGCGCAACCGGTATAGCGGTACGCTGGCATGGTCGGACACGCCTCAGGGGGAAAAGGCCGCGGCAGTGGCGAGACCCGTTACTCCTGACGTCATTGCGGCTGCCGTCCCTGCACCTGCAGCGGCAGCGGCACAGCGCTCACCCGCCCGCAGCAGCCGTCGGACGGCCCGGATCCGCTTCCTCGGCGCCGCTGGGACCAAGATTAAATTCTATGAAAACCGGCTGTGCTTCGGATCCACGACGCCCGGTACCGACGTGTCAGGTGCGGATGGCGCCTACTTAGGCTGGCTGAGGGGCAAGAACGAAAGCGTCAGCGTCGGCATGCCGGATACGGAGATTACGTCCGCCATCCAGGCCAATCCAAAAAAAGGCCACTTTACCTACTACCGCGAATTCGAGGTCGCCGCAGGCAAAGCGGTGAGCATTGGCATGTCCGCTTCCAGAACCTATAGTTCCATGCAGGGGACGACGGAGGCCTCGTGCCAGAGCGGCCGCGCCTTCGTCCCCGCCGCCGGCGCCGATTACGAGGCAAGCTTCCAGTGGGGAGGCGGCAGATGCAGCGTGGACATCAAGGAGATCGGCGTCGAACAAGGAGCCGAACCGGGCGAGCTTCGGCAATATCCGGTGGAGACCGTGAAGGCCACATCATGTTGACACCTGGGCCGCGATCAACGTCGGCGCACTGGAACGGCACTGTGAACGCGGAGCGACTGCTGCGTCAGAACCCCGTGGCGAGCATTGTCGAAGTTCAGCGCCAGCCGGTCAGGAACTTTGGGAATTCCGGGGCTTGGCACTACAATTGATCGTCGAGTGGGCGTAATTCGTAGCTCGGCAATACTTGGCGAGCTCAGGCATTTCAGCTGAGCGACGCCCCTGATGCATGCGCGCGCCGCCGCACCGGCTGGCGCGGCGTCCCGGCTGTGGCAACAAGCTCCGGGGCGCGTCTGACTGGCCAGAAAAGGTGCCCGGCGAGCTGAATTGGCATTCGGATCGGCCCACTTATCGGCAAGATCCCCTGCGCCGCTCGCCGCGGCTTGTCATGCGCCTTTGTGCAGGCAGGTCTGTACAGGAAAAATTCTCTTTGTTGAGCGGCGTGACGAACGAGCGTGTACTGCTTGGTACGCGTATCTGAAGCCAATCATCGATTCGGTTGGAGGCATTGTGGCATTTGTAAACGAGTTCATTCCAGCGTCCGACGTCGTCAATTACGGCATAGCCGCCATCAACCAGTACTACCTGAGAAGCGACTTCAGGCCGCATTGGACCGTTGCCCGTGATCGTGACATCTATCTCCGCGAGGTAGCCTCTGGCCGTGAGGAATTTGCAGGCGACTATACCTACACGCTGTACTGGAAGGGCGACCTGATCAGATTGGACTTGCGTGAGAAGAGCGAGACGAAACCCGGCCGCGCCGCGTGGAGAAGTTATGCTCTGCTTGAGTTGGACCTGCCTGCGCATCTGGAGCCAAAGCGCAGCGAAATCCTCGCCGACCTGAAGGAAGCATTGATTGCGCGTAATGGCGCCGGCGTCTACTCGCTCGGTGTCAGCACTGAAGCAAGCTTCGATTTCTAAGTGGTCCACACCAACGTGGATGATCTGATCGCCCACTTGGCGCCGAACATGCTGACCGAGAATCCGGGCGATGGCGACACGCCAGAAAAGTTGCTGGCGCTTGTCATCGAGCGATCGATTGAGCCGCCCGGCTCGGAATGAGCGACGGCAGCATGGCGTACATCCGAAACGGCGCGCGATGATTGACCGGCAGGTAAAAGTAAGCGACAAAGTGATGTCCAGGGTGGCCAGCCTACCCACGGCCGGAGCCACAACCTGGCGGGCGCAATCCTAAGCGCCCTGCCCGACGAGAACCTTGCCGGATAATGCAATCCGGTCCCGCGTGCGGTCCGGGATGGCACCGCCGGGCAGCGCCATCCAGCGAATCGAGTTCAAGCCCGCGCCGCTGCCGCGGCCGGCTGCCTTCCCAACACAAGAAACCCGAACGCCGTCGCCAGCACATACATGCTTACGGAGTAAATCGCCGCCGGCACCATCAACTGGAAGTCCCCCAGCACCGACACCGCGACAAAAATCGCCAGCGTCGAATTATGGATACCGATCTCGTACCCGATCGCGATCGCATTCGGCTTGTCCAGCCCCAGCATGCGCGGCACGTAGTAGCCCAGTCCCAGGCTGAGGGCATTGAAGGCGATGACGGCCAGTCCGATCGAGGCGAACGAGGCGGTCAGCGAGCTCCACTCCTTGGCGATGGCGATCAGCGCCAGCGCGGCCAGTACCACCATCGAAAAGCGCTTCATGGGTTTGTCCGAGCGGGCGGCAAAGGCTGGCGCACGGCTTTTCACGAACATGCCGATCAGCACCGGCACCATCACGACCACGATCACCTCGATCACTTTTCCCGTTTGCATGGGCACTACCTGGCCGGTCTTGGCAAAGGTACTGATCGCAAAATTGCCGATCAGGGGCAGGCTAATGATCGACAGCACCGTGTTGATGGCCGTGAGCGAAATATTCATCGCCACGTTGCCGCCGAAGAGATGGCTGTACAAATTGGCCGATACGCCGCCCGGGGAAGCGGCCAGCAGCATCAGGCCGACGGCGTACACCGGCTGCACGTCCAGCGCCACGATCAGGCCGTAACAGACCGCCGGCAGCACCAATGCCTGCAGGACGAGCGCCAGCAGCACCGGTTTGGGCTGCCCGAGCAGCCGGCGAAAGTCGCCAACGGTGAGCGACAGGCCCAGTCCGAACATGATCAGGGCGAGGGCGCCGATCAGCAGGGTCGGCAACAGCGTGATGAAATCGTTCATTCATGTCTCCTTATTCTTTTTTATTCAGGATGGCTTAGGTGAGGTAGCTGTCGTCCACGCGGTTGAGCTTGCGCAGCAGCGCGGGCCAGGCAAAGGCGCCGCCCAATCCCGACGTTTGCACCTTCATCGATTCGGCGGTGCCGCTCAGGATTTCCGGTGCAATCATGCGCAGTTCGCCGCCGCCCGACTGTGCGGCCAGCTGGATCTGGCAGGCGCTCTCGAAGATGTACATCGACAGGAAGGCATCGGGGATGCTGGCGCCGACGGTCAGCAGGCCGTGGTTGCGCAGCATGAGGAAATTCGCCCTGCCCAGGTCGTCCTGCAGCCGCGGCTTTTCGGCGTCGTGCAGGGCGACGCCCTCGTAGTCGTGGTAGGCGAGCGAGGCAAGGACGAAGGTCGATTGCTGGGAGATCGGCAGCACGCCATCGCGCTGGGCGCTGACCGCCACGCCGGCGCGGGTGTGGGTGTGGATCACGCATTGCGCGTCGTCGCGCACGGCGTGGATGGCGCTGTGGATGACGAAACCGGCGCGGTTCACCGGCAGGGGCGACTCGGACAGCTTGTTACCGTCCTGGTCGACCTTGATCAGGGACGATGCGGTGATCTCGTCGAACATCATGCCGTAGGGGTTGATCAGGAAGTGGTGCTCGGGCCCGGGGACGCGGGCGCTGATGTGCGTAAAGATCAGGTCGGTCCAGCCGTACATCGCAACGAGCCGGTAACAGGCGGCCAGGTCGCATCGCAGTTGCCATTCGTCGGCGCTGACCTGGTCTTTCATGGAAGGGATATGCATGAGGGTCTCCTTGGATGGTGGTGGGTTCACGCCGTTTGCCTGACAGGCATGGCGGCGCTGTAGATGCTGCGGCGCGGCTTTTCGAACACGCGGCGCAGCATCGGCTCGAATTCGGTGAGCGGAAGCGTTGCCGCGTGTTTGTCGAATGCCGGCGCGTCGTACAGGTCGCAGAACTCGGCCGTGTAGTCATAGAAAGCATGGCCGGCGAACTGCTCGCGCATCTCGCGGTCCATGCCGAGATGATGGAAAAAATAATAGCCCTGGAATATGCCGTGGTTCTGCACCATCCAGAGATTGGCCTCGCTCACGAACGGTTTCAGGATGGCCGCCGCGATATCCGGGTGGTTGAAGCTGCCCAGCGTGTCGCCGATGTCGTGCAGCAGGGCGCAGACCACGTACTCCTCGTCCCGCCCATCCTTCAGTGCCCGGGTCGCGGTTTGCAGCGAATGCGTATAGCGGTCGACCGGAAAGCCGCCGTAGTCGCCCTCGAGGATTTTCAGGTGCGCCATGATGCGGTCGGGCAGGCCTTTGGTATAGGGACCGAATTCCTGGCCGATCAGTTGCCAGTCTTCCCGGGTGCTGTCCTTCATGTTGCTGAAACTTGCGCGCGAGTTCATGTTGTCGTCTCCTGTTTTTTTGTTCTGGCAGGAACCCCCGTGGTTCTCTGCCGATGGTATGACAGCCGGAAGCTTCGGACTGTCATTTTTCTTACACTGAAAGCGCATATTCCCGGGCGCCGGAACAGGCGCCCGCTGCCCCGGCTTGCCCGCTCAGCCCTGCGCCTTCCTGCGCAGCGCCGAGGGCGGCGCTCCATAGGCCGCCGCAATCGTCCGCGAGAAGTGCGCCGGGCTCGAAAACCCCCAGCGGAACGCGATCTCGCCGACGGCCGCCGGCTTCGCCCCCGGGCGCACCAGTTCGCGGTAGGCCATCGCCGTCCTTTGCGCCCAGATATGCTCGGCCAGCGAGCTGCCTTCCCGCGCGAACAGGCGGTTCAGGTGGCGTACCGACACGCCCGTGGCCCTGGCCACGTCGTGCGGGGAAAGATCGGGGTCGTGCAGGTGCCGGGCCACGTGCATCCTGGCGGCGAGGAGGTGCAGCAGCGACTGGGGCAGGGCGCCGGGGCCGCGCAAGCGCGACTGCGCCATCGTCCGCAGGACGGCGTGGGTACAGGCCGGCAGGGCGATGCTGCCCTCGGGCGTCGGCGCCTGCAGGTAGCCGCGCAGGGTGCGCCGCAACTGCGCGCCGAGTGCTGCCCCGACGCCGCCAGGCGGGGCGATCTGCAAAGGCAGGTCGTCCACGCGCACGCCCCAGCAGGCGTCCAGCTCGGCGACCGGGATCTCGACCAGGAACTGCTGCATGTCCGAGAGGAAGGCGAGGGTGTAGGGGCGGCGCGTGTCGTAGACGATGGTGTCGCCGGCGGCCAGCCTGAACTGTTCGCCGCCCTGGATGAAGAGCGCCGTGCCCTTCACCAGATGGCAGGCGAAGACCGCGTCCTTCGGGTACATGCCGACCAGGTGCGCGCTGCGCTCGATTGCGTGCGCGTTGCCCGCGATGTCGGCCAGGCCCATGGTGGCCAGCGCGACGTTGGTCTGGCGCGCGACCAGGCCGTCGGGGGACTGCGAGGTGGTGCGCAGGCCTACCAGCGCGTCGATGCTGTAGCGGTCCCAGTAGGACAACCGGTCGCCAGGCGCAACCGGCGCCGTGCAGGCATGGGTGATGCAGGGGGAATCACAAGTGGAATGCGCGAGCATCGTGTTGTCTCCGTCGGTCGCTGCCGCTTCTGTGGCGGTTTCGCATCGTGCTTCCGCAAACATAGCACGACCGGACGTTTTTGCGGGATGGTCGTGGCCGCCGCGCACCATTCATGTCCCGCTCAGTCAATCGCCGGAGCGCGTCAAGCGCTATATTGGACCGACCTTCATCCATTCTTACAAGACAGGAGACTGCCATGGTAGACAAGGCCACCAACGAATTCTGGCGCGACCTGAAGCCGATCGCCAATGCCTTCAAGCCGCACGCGCTGCCCGAGGCATTCATTGCCAATGCCGCGTCCGAGGACGAACGGCTCTACGTTCCCTTTACCGAAACCGTGTCGTCGCGCCCGCTGTGGATCTCGCCGTCGGCGAACAAGTGGTGCGACATCCTGATGGCGAAGAAGGCCGGCTTGGTGAACCGCCACTATCACCCGCACGAAGTGTTTGCGTACACGATTTCCGGGAAATGGGGCTACCTGGAGCACGACTGGACCGCCACCAAGGGCGACTTCGTGTACGAGACGCCAGGCGAGGGCCACACCCTCGTCGCCTTCGAGCACGAGGAGCCGATGCGCGTGTTCTTCATCGTGAGCGGACCGCTGATCTGGCTCGACGAAAACGGCAATTCGGCGGGCCATTTCGACGTGCACGACTACATTGCGATGTGCGAGGCGCACTACGAGAAAATGGGTTTCGGCGCCGACGTGATCAAGGGCCTGATGCGCTGACCCACCAGGAGCGGCGGCCAGCGACAGAGCGGGCCGGCGCGAAGCACCTGCCGCGCCGCCGGCGGGGAGAATGTCCCCGCCGCTTGTGCTACTGGGAGTCCTCGCCGGACGACGAGGCGGACTGGCGCGACACGGAAGCAGAGCGCATCTCGTGCTGGATGGATGCCGGCCGGAGCGGCGCGTGCGCTGTGGCCTGGCGCAGGACCGATTGCGGCTGGGCGCCGGGGCGCGGCATCGTTGTCCGTCTGGCCCCGTGCGCGAAGTCGCTCGGCCGATTCAAGCCTGTGGCGACCACCGTCACACGCATGGCGTCGCCCAGGCTGTCGTCGAAGACCGCGCCGAACTTGATGATGGCGTCTTCGTTGGTCTGCGCGCAGATCGTGTTCATCACGAGCTTGGTTTCGCGCAGTTTCAGCGTTTCCTCGGAGGCGGCGATGTTGACCAGCACCCCGCGCGCGGCGCGCAGGTTCGCGCCGTCGAGCAGCGGGCAGGCGATTGCCTCCTCGGCCGCCTTGATGGCGCGGTCGTCGCCGGCGTGCAGGGCAGAGCCCATCATCGCCATGCCGGTCTGGCGCATTACCGTGCGGACGTCCTCGAAATCGACGTTGACCATGCCCGGCACGGCAATGATCTCCGCGATGCCGGTCACCGCCTTGCTGAGCACCTCGTCGGCGGCGGCAAACGCCTGTTTTTGCGTGACATCCTCGCCCAGCACTTCCTCGAGGCGGCTGTTCAGGACAATGATGAGCGAGTCGACGCAGCGCGCCAGCGCCGCGATGCCTTCCTCGGCCACGCGCATGCGCCGCGGGCCTTCGAAGTCGAAGGGTTTCGACACCACGCCGAGCGTCAGGATACCCAGTTCGCGCGCCACCTCGGCGACCACGGGGGCGGCGCCGGTGCCGGTGCCGCCCCCCATGCCGGCGGTGATGAACACCATGTCGGCGCCCTTGAGCGCCTCGGCGATGAGGCTGCGTTCGCGGGTGGCGCTTTCGCGGCCGACTGCGGGGTCGCTGCCGGCGCCCAGGCCGCTCTCGCCGAGCTGGATGCGTTTTTCGGTCTGGGTCTTGGCCAGCGCTTGCGCGTCCGTATTGGCGCAGATGAATTCGAAGGTGGACAGTCCGGTCGATGCCATGTAATTGACGGCATTGCCGCCGGCACCGCCGACACCGATGATTTTGATGACCGTCTGCGGGTGGGGAACTGTTGATTCGGACAAGGAAAACTCCGTTTGAAGAAATAGCGGTCGGCGGGCCGCGCATCTGCCGCACGCCTGCCGCGACGCGCCCTGGCGAATGCCGAGCCCGTTAGCCTAACTTGCCGGAGCGCGCGCACGATAGCGCGTAAACGTTTCAAACGAAACGATTTGTAAGAGGCCGTGCAAAGCTGCCGAAAGGCTGGCAGCGCATAAACTGGCGTCGCTCGGGGCGGCGCGTGCCGCTCGAAACAGGGGTAGGGAATGCTATGCGGACGACACGCCATTTCCCTGGAGATGGGTGCTTGTAAATATAGCTAGCACATTTCAATCTGCAAGGCTAGTTGACTTTCATACACTTTTTCGCTATAATGATCGTCTCTTTATAACCAATACCCCCAGCAGTATCTTGCTGCACCTGTTTTCCATGCGCTGCGCAGGAGAACAATCTTCGGGCCTCGCGCCCACATCAAGTTCGTTTTGACGCATCGTTCGTCAATTATCCCGGCGCCATGCCTTGCATGCCGCCAGCGTCGCTGAAAGTCCTGAAACCCAGCCTCTTTCAGCACGCACATGACACCCAGCACCGGCATCAGCTGCCGGAACAGCGTGTCTTCCCCTGTCCGTCGCTCGCGTGCGCCTATGCGCCGCTGCATCGGCGACGGCGCGGGGTACGTTGATTCCCGCCAAAAGCCAGGGGCTGCAGGGTGTCATGCCATTCGCCAAATCGAAGGAGAACCACAACGTGGCAAAACAAATCGTCATCGACCATGTCTTCAAAGTCTACGGCGACCGGCCCGAAGAGGCCCTCGAGCTCGTCCGCCAGGGCGCCAGCAAGCAGGACATCCTGGCCCAGACCGAATGCACGATCGGCGTCTTCGACGCGACCTTTACCATTGAAGCGGGCGAGATCTTCGTGATCATGGGCCTGTCCGGTTCGGGCAAGTCCACCCTGGTGCGCATGCTCAACCGCCTGGTCGAACCGACCGCCGGCCGCATCCTGGTCGACGGCAACGACATCAATACGCTGCCGGATGCACAGTTGCGCGCCTTGCGCCGCAAGGACATCAGCATGGTGTTCCAGTCGTTCGCGCTGCTGCCCCACCTGACCGTGCTCGACAACACGGCCTTCGGCATGGAGCTGGCCGGCATCCCCAAGGCCGAGCGCCACGAGCTGGCCCGGCAGGCGCTGGAGCAGGTCGGCCTGGCCAGCTATGGCGCCAGCTATCCCGACGAACTGTCGGGCGGCATGCAGCAACGTGTGGGCCTGGCCCGCGCGCTGGCCTCGGATCCGTCGATCCTGCTGATGGACGAGGCGTTTTCCGCACTCGACCCCATCATGCGCACGGAGATGCAGTCCGAACTGCTGCGCCTGCAGCAGATCAAGCGCCGCACCATCGTCTTCATTTCGCACGACCTCGACGAAGCCATGCGCATCGGCGACCGCATCGCCATCATGAAGGATGGCCACGTAGTGCAGGTGGGCACGCCGGAAGAAATCCTGCGCAGGCCGGCCAACGATTACGTGCGCAACTTCGTGCACGGCGTCGATGCGGCGGCCGTCTTCAAGGCCGGCGATATCGCCCGCAAGAGCCAGATCGTGGTGTCCGAATCGCCGACCCGCGGCTCGCGCGCGGCGCTGTCGATGCTGGAGGAGCAGGACCGGGCCTACGCCTATGTGGTGAATCCCAGACGCGAGTTCCTCGGCGTGGTGTCGGCCGATTCGCTGCGCAGCGCCCTGGACGGCCATACCGGTCCGCTGGGCCTGGCGCATGCCTTCCTGCCGGACGTGCAGACCATCGATGCCGATGCGCCTGTTGCCGGCCTGTTCGGGCAGGTGGCGCAACTGCCGTACGCGGTCCCGGTGGTGGGCAGCGACGGCAGCTTTCGCGGCGCCATCAGCAAGACGACCTTGCTGAAGTTCCTCGACCGCGACACGCCCCCCATTGCCGAGACACAGAATCAGAAAGGACATGCATGAACCCGAATAACTTCACCACAATCGAAGCGGCGGAAGCGGCGGCAACCGGGCAGGCCGCCCAGGTCAACCCATGGCTGCCGACGCCGCCGGGCGACACTTCCTGGCTGGACGCGGCCAAGCCGGCCGTCGCACCCGAGCACGCCAGCGGCTTTCACCTGACGCAGCTCTTCGATGGCTCGCTGCCGCTGGAATCCTGGATCAACCAGGGCCTGGGCTGGGTCGTCGAGCATTTCCGCCCGCTGTTCCAGGCCGTGCGCGCGCCGATCGACGCGACCTTGAATGGCGCGAGCCACGTCCTGCTGGCCGCGCCGTCGCTGGCAGTCATCGCCATCATCGGTTTGCTGGCCTGGCAATTCACCAGCCGCACGCTCGCCGTCGGCACCGTGCTGGCGCTGCTGGTCCTGTCCATGCTGGGCGTCTGGCCGGAAGCCATGATCACCCTGTCGCTGGTGCTGACCTCGCTTGCCTTCTGCCTGGTGATCGGCCTGCCGCTGGGGATCCTGCTGGCCAGCAGCGACCGCGCCCAGAACATCCTGCGTCCACTGCTCGACGCCATGCAGACCACGCCCGCCTTCGTCTACCTGGTGCCGGTGGTGATGCTGTTTGGTATCGGCAATGCACCCGGCGTGATCGTGACCATCGTGTTCGCGCTGCCGCCGCTGGTGCGCCTGACCAACCTGGGCATTCGCCAGGTCCGCCCCGACCTGATCGAAGCGGCACGCGCCTATGGCGCCTCGCCCTGGCAGCTGCTGACCCGCGTGCAGTTTCCGCTGGCGATGCCGTCGATCATGGCCGGCATCAACCAGTCGCTGATGCTGTCGCTGTCGATGGTGGTGATCGCCTCGATGATCGCGGTCGGCGGCCTGGGCCAGATGGTACTGCGCGGTATCGGCCGCCTGGACATGGGCCTGGCCACCGTGGGTGGTCTCGGCATCGTGCTGCTGGCCATTACGCTGGACCGCCTGACGCAGGCCATGGGCCAGCCGCGCCGCGGCGTGCGTCACTGGTACCAGACGGGCCCGGTCGGTTTCATCCTGCGCTTCGCAAGGAGCAGCCCGGCCCGCGGCGAAACGGCCGCGCCGGCCGCCCCCATTACTGCGCGCTAAGCGCACGCCAAGATAAAAGGAAAAGGATCTCGATGCATCAAACCGAACACTTCAAACACACCTACAAAGCCCTGCGCAAGTTCCGATGGTTTTCGGCCCTGGGGCTGGCCGCGCTGGCCCTGAGCACCGGCCTGGCCATGGCGCAAACGCCGGAGGCCGCGCCGCAGTCCGCGCTGCCCGGCAAGGGCATCAAGGTGCAGGCGCTGCAAAGCGCGATTGCCGAAGAAACCTTCCAGACCATGCTGGTCGACCGCGCCCTGGAAAAGCTGGGTTACGAGACGCAGCCGATCAAGGAAGTGGACTATCCGGCCGCGCACATCGCCATCGCGAATGGCGATGCGACCTTCCTCGCCGTGCACTGGGACCCGCTGCACCAGGACTATTACAACAACGCCGGCGGCGACGCCAAGCTGCTGCGCACGGGCCAGTATGCCGGCCCGGCCGCGCAAGGCTACCTGATCGACAAGGCGACGGCCGAGAAGTACAAGATCACGAATATCGACCAGCTGCGCGACCCGGAGCTGGCCAGGTTGTTCGACCATGACGGCGACGGCAAGGCGGACCTGACCGGTTGCAATCCGGGCTGGGGCTGCGAGGCGATGATCGAGAATCACATGGACGGCTACAAGCTGCGCGCGACGGTCAAGCACGTGCAGGGCAGTTATGCCGCCCTGATCGCCGACACCATCGGCCGCTACCAGCGTGGCGAACCGATCCTGTACTACACCTGGACGCCGTATTGGGTGAGCGGGGTGCTGGTGCCTGGCAAGGACGTCGTGTGGCTGCAGGTGCCGTTCTCGTCGAATCCGCAGAAGGCCAATACCCGTCTCGAGGATGGCAGCGATTACGGCTTCTCCGTGAACACCACGCGGATCGTCGTGAACCGCGCTTGGGCCGAGAAGAACCCGGCGGCCGTCAAGCTGTTCGAGGTCATGCGGCTGCCGATTGCCGACATCAATGCGCAGAACGAGCGCATGCGGGACGGCGAAAACACCCAGGCCGATATCGCACGCCATACTGAGGGCTGGATCAAGTTCCACCAGCAGCTCTTCGATGGCTGGATCGCGCAGGCGCTGGCGGCGGCAAAACCCTGACCGGATGCGCTGGGCGCAAGCCCGGCATCGCACGTGCACCAAGCCCCTGGTTCCAGGGGCTTTTTTATTGTCCGGCAGCCCTACAGCGTGTGCTTGACGTGCGCGATCCCCAGTTCGTCGTAGATCTCGCAGATCACCTCCAGCATGTTGGTCAGCTCGGGCGAGCGGTCCATGTGGCGCGCGCTGAAGATGATCGGCGACACCGCGGTGAGTTCGTCGAGCGGGCGGTACACCACGTCCGTGCGGATCATGCCCTGCAGGCTCTGGGGAACGATGGCAGCGCCCTGGCCGGCGCCCACCAGCCCGATGGCGATCTGCAGCTCGCGCACCTCGAGCACCGTCTGCGGCACCAGGTTGCGTTCCTTGAGGGTCGCCAGCACCTGGTCGGCAAAACTCGGGCGCGGGCTTTTCGGGTAGACCAGCAGCGGTTCCTGCACCACCTGGGATAGTTTTACCGGACCCTCGGCCATACTCAGGCGATGGCCGGCGGGCAGGGCGACCATCAGCGCCTCCTCGCGCAGCACGATGCGCCGGATCGCGGGATCCTCGCTTTTCAGCCGGCCGAAACCCACATCGATCCTTCCCTCCTTGAGCGCCTGCAGCTGCTCCATCGTGGTCAGCTCGTGGAAGCTGATCTCGAGCGACTGGTAACGGTTGCGAAAGCGCCGCACGATCTCCGGCAGCAGGCCGTACAGGGTCGAGGCGACGAAGCCGATCGCGAACTTGCGGTCGATCTTGCCCACGCGCTGGGTCATCGCCTTCAGGTCCGCGGCCTTGGCCAGGAGCTCCGCGGCGTGGGCATGGAAGAACTTGCCGGCATCGGTCAGGCGCAGCGGCCGCGAACCCTTTTCGATCAGGACTACACCCAGCTCTTCCTCGAGCTGCTGGATCTGCCGGCTCAGCGGCGGCTGAGCAATGTTCAGGCGCTCGGCCGCGCGCGTGAAGTTCTTCTCGTCGGCCACGGCGACGAAGTAACGCAGGTGACGCAAATCCATCTCCATACCTCCAAGGTATTGAAACCATACTAAATCAGTGTTGGACGCCCATCATTTTGGGGAATATCGTGTAATTACCTTCCACATTATACGAACCGAATATGATTCGCGAAATCGAAACCACGCTGGTCGACGTCCCCACGATCCGCCCGCACAAGCTGTCGGTTGCGACCATGAACACCCAGACCCTGGTCCTGGTGCGCATCCTGTGCGACGACGGTATCGAAGGCTGGGGCGAGGCAACCACCATCGGCGGCCTGAACTACGGCGAGGAAAGCCCGGAGAGCATCAAGGCCAACATCGACGCCCACATCGCCCCGCTGGTCCTGGGCATGGATGCGAGCGGCGTCGCGCTCGTCATGAAGAAGCTGCGCAAGACCATCCAGGGTAACCGCTTCGCCAAGTGCGCCATCGAGACCGCGCTGCTGGACGCCCAGGGGCAGCGCCTGGGCGTGCCGCTGTCCGAACTGCTCGGCGGCCGGGTGCGCGACAGCGTGCCGGTGGCCTGGACCCTGGCCAGCGGCGACACGGCGAAGGACATCGCCGAAGCCGAGCGCATGCTCGAGGCGCGCCGCCACCGCATCTTCAAGCTCAAGATCGGCGCGCGCAGCCTGAAGGAGGATGTGAACCATGTCCTCGCGATCAAGCGAGCACTGGGCGACCGTGCCAGCGTCCGTGTCGACGTCAACCAGGCGTGGAGCGAACTCGACGCGGTGCGCGGCATCGCCCAGCTCGAGGCCGGCGGCATCGACCTGATCGAGCAGCCGGTCCGCGCCGAGAGCCGCGCCGCGATGCGCCGCCTGGCGGCGCGCTTCGATGTCGCGCTGATGGCCGACGAGGCCCTGCATGGCCCGCTCGACGCATTCGAGATCGCCCGCAGCGAGGGCGCCGACGTCTTCGCCGTGAAGATCGCCCAGTCCGGCGGCCTGGTGCCGGCCCAGCAGGTCGCCACCGTCGCCCAGCTGGCCGGCATCGGCCTGTACGGCGGCACGATGTTAGAGGGCGGCATCGGCACCGCCGCCACTGCCCACCTGTGCGCCACCTTCACCGACCTGTCCTGGGACACCGAGCTGTTCGGACCGCTGCTGCTGACCGAGGAAGTGCTCGAGGAGCCGCTGGTGTATGCCGACTTCGCGCTGCAGGTGCCGTCCAAGCCCGGCCTGGGCGTACGGGTCGACGCCGGCAAGCTGCGCCGCATGGGCCGCCACTGAGCGCAGCTGAGCGCCACTGAGCGCCACGGAGCGCCCTGATAACCAACAACCGGAGAACCCCATGCTATTTCACGTAACGATGGAAGTCCAACTGCCGCCGTCCATGCCGAAGGACCAGGCCGACGCCCTGAAGGCGGAAGAGAAGGCGCTCGCGCAGCGCCTGCAGGAAGAGGGCAGCTGGCGCCACCTGTGGCGCGTGGCCGGCCAGTACGCCAACGTCAGCATCTTCGACGTGCCGGGCAACGAGGAACTGCACGCGCTGTTGATGTCGTTGCCGCTGTTCCCCTACATGCGCATCGAGGTCACCCCGCTGTGCCGGCACCCCTCGTCGGTCCGCACCGGCGACCTGTAGTCATCGAACCCACACCAGATCAATCAGGAGACAAGCATGAACCACCAACAAATCGATCAACTGGCCAAGCAATGGATCGTGGACGCCGCCGACCGTCCGGCCAACCCGCGCGTGCAGGCCATCGTCCTGCGCCTGGTCGCCGACCTGTGCAAGGCGATCGAAGACCTCGACATCCAGCCCAGCGAATTCTGGAAGGGCGTCGAATTCCTCACCAACGCCGGCAAGAACAATGAGCTTGGCCTGCTGACCCCGGGCCTGGGCCTGGAGCGCTTCATGGACATCCGCGCCGACGAAGCCGAAGAGCGCGCCGGCATCGAGGGCGGCACCCCGCGCACCATCGAAGGGCCGCTGTACGTGGCCGGCGCGCCGGAAGCCCAGGGCTTCGCGCGCCTGGACGACGGCAGCGAAAGCGGCCAGGCCGAAACGCTCTTCATGCAGGGCACCGTGTTCGACGCCGACGGCAAGCCGCTGCCGGGCGCCAAAGTGGAAGTGTGGCACGCCAACCTGCTGGGGAACTACTCCTTCTTCGATTCGACCCAGTCGCATTTCAACCTGCGCCGCACCATCGTCACCGACGCCGAGGGCCGCTACGCCTTCCAGTCGATCATGCCGAAGGGTTACGGCTGTCCTCCGGGCGGCAGCACCGCCACGCTGCTCGGCCTGCTGGGACGCCACGGCCAGCGCCCGGCCCACATCCACTTTTTCGTCAGCGCCCCGGGCCAGCGCAAGCTGACCACCCAGATCAACATCGACGGCGACGAATACCTGTGGGACGACTTCGCTTTCGCCAGCCGCGAAGGCCTGGTGCCGCCGGTGACCCGCGTCGAGGACCCGGCCGCGATCGCGGCGCGCGGCCAGGACAAGCCGTTCTCGAGCATCGATTTCGACTTCCACCTGCACCGCGAGGTCGACACCGCGCCCAGCGCGCTGGTCGAACGCCAGCGCGCCGCAGCCTGAACCAGGCCTGAGAGGAGAACGCCATGATTCCCATCCGTCCCTTACCCGCAACCGCACCCGCCGGCGAGGGCGACCTCGATGCGCTGCTGGTGGAAAACCACGAAACCGGCGACCACCGCCTGCACCGCAGCGCGTTCACCGATCCGGCCCTGTTCGAACTCGAGATGAAGCACATCTTCGAGGGCAACTGGATCTACATGGCCCACGAAAGCCAGATCCCGAACAACAACGACTATTACACGCTGCACATGGGCCGCCAGCCGGTGTTCATCGCCCGCAACCGCCAGGGCGAACTGAATGCCTTCATCAACGCCTGCAGCCACCGCGGCGCCCAGCTCTGCCGCCTGAAGCGCGGCAACAAGGCGACCTATACCTGTCCCTTCCACGGCTGGACCTTCAACAACAGCGGCAAGCTGCTGAAGGTGAAGGACCCGGAAGACGCGGGCTATCCCGACTGCTTCAACAAGGAAGGCTCGCACGACCTGAAGAAGCTGGCGCGCTTCGCCAACTACAAGGGCTTCCTGTTCGGCAGCCTGAACCCGGACGTGCCGCCGCTCGAGGAGTTCCTGGGCGAGGCAGCGAAGATCATCGACATGATCGTCAACCAGTCGCCCGACGGCCTGGAAGTGCTGCGCGGGGCCTCGACCTATACCTTCGAGGGCAACTGGAAGCTGCAGGCCGAGAACGGCGCCGACGGCTACCACGTCTCGGCGGTGCACTGGAACTATGCCGCGACCACCAACCGGCGCAAGGAGGCGGCCGAGCGCGAGGACAAGATCCGCGCCATGGACGCCGGCAAGTGGGGGCGCCAGGGCGGCGGCTTCTATGCTTTCGACCACGGCCACATGCTGCTCTGGACGCAATGGGCCAACCCCGAGGACCGGCCGAACTACCCGCGCCACGCCGAGTACGCTGCGCAGTACGGCAAGCCGACCGCCGACTGGATGGTCGAGCGCTCGCGCAACCTGTGCCTGTATCCGAACGTCTACCTGATGGACCAGTTCGGGTCCCAGATCCGCCTGCTGCGCCCGATCTCGGTCGATAAAACCGAAGTGACGATCTACTGCATCGCGCCGAAAGGCGAGTCCGACGAGGCCCCCCCCCGCCGCATCCGCCAGTACGAGGACTTCTTCAACGTCAGCGGCATGGCCACGCCCGACGACCTGGAAGAATTCCGCGCCTGCCAGGCCGGTTATGCCGGCAGCGCCATGCCCTGGAACGACATGTGCCGCGGCGCCTCGCACTGGATCCAGGGACCGGACGAGGCGGCCAAGGAGATCGGCCTGGCGCCCGTGATGAGCGGCGTGCGCACCGAGGACGAAGGCCTGTACACGGTGCAGCACCGCTACTGGCTCGAGGTCATGCGCAAGGCGAAAGCGGAGCAAGCCGCATCGGCGAAAGGAGAGCAGGCATGAGCACGATCGCCATCAATGACGTTGCTGCCTTCCTGTACCGCGAGGCGCGCCTGCTCGACGACGAGTCCTGGGACGAGTGGCTCGAGTGCTACCACCCCGAGGCGCAGTTCTGGATGCCGTCCTGGGACGACGACGGCCAGCTCGTGAGCGACCCCCAGCGCGAGATCTCGCTGATCTACTACCCGACCCGCCAGGGCCTGGAAGACCGGGTGTTCCGGATCAAGACCGAGCGCTCCAGCGCCACGGTGCCCGATACCCGCACCAGCCACAACATCGCCAACATCGAGATCGAGAAGCAGGAAGGCAGCGTGGTCACGGTGCGCTTCAACTGGCACACGCTGAGCCACCGCTACAAGACCGACTTCTCGTATTTCGGCATGTCGCGCTACGTGATCGATTTCGGTGACGGGGCCAGCGGTAACCAGCCCCGCATCCTGGACAAGTACGTCGTGCTCAAGAACGACTACATCCACCAGGTGATCGACGTCTACCACATTTAACCAGCTTCAGATCAGCTTTAAGCCAGCTTCACAGATCGCCGCAACGCAGCCCGGCAGGGCGGCCTGCGGCCAAGGAGACCGACGATGAGCCATCACATCGCCCTGCAGTTCGAAGACGGGATCACCCGCTTCATCGCGTGCAACGACAAGGAAACCCTGTCCGACGCCGCCTACCGCCAGCGCGTCAACATCCCTCTCGACTGCCGCGACGGTGCCTGCGGCACCTGCCGCGCCCACTGCGAGTCGGGCAGCTACGACATGCCCGAATCGAGCTATATCGAGGACGCGCTCGAACCGGCCGACGCGGCCCGGGGCTTCGTGCTGGCTTGCCAGATGCGTCCCACTTCCGACTGCGTCGTGAAGATCCTGGCCACGTCCCAGGCCTGCAAGTCCGGCGCCCACAGCTACCAGGGGAAAATCGCCAGCGTCGAGCGCTTCTCCCCATCGACCATCCGTTTCGCCATCGATGTCGACGAGGGCGCGGCGCCAGGCTTCCTGCCGGGCCAGTACGTCAACGTGCAAGTGCCGGGCACCACACTCACGCGCTCGTACTCCTTCAGCTCGGCGCCCGGCGCCGGCCGCGTCGAGTTCGTCGTGCGTAACGTTCCTGAGGGGCGCATGAGCGCCTACCTGGCGAACGAGGCCGCCGAAGGCGACGCCATCACCTTCCTCGGCCCCTTCGGCAGCTTCTATCTGCGCCCGGTCACGCGCCCCGTGCTGTTCCTGGCCGGCGGCACCGGCATCGCGCCCTTCCTGTCGATGCTGCGCAGCCTGGAGCAGGGCGGCTTCGCGCATCCGGTGCGCCTGGTCTACGCGGTGACCAACGACTACGACCTGATCGGCCTGGACGAGCTCGACCGCATCGCGGCCGCGCATCCGAACTTCAGCTACGTCACCTGCGTGGCAGCGCCCGACAGCACGCATCCGCGCAAGGGCTACGCCACCGCCCACGTCGAGCCGGCGTGGATGAACGACGGCGAGGTCGACGTCTACCTGTGCGGCCCGCCGCCGATGGTGGACGCGGTGCGCGGCTGGCTGGGTGATGTCGGGATCGAACCGGCCAGCTTCCATTACGAAAAATTCTCGCCGAACGCAGGAGCATGAGATGAACAGGAGCAGCACCGTGAGAGAACGTTTCAAGGACAAGGTCGTGGTCGTCACCGGCGCGGCCCAGGGCATCGGCCGCGGCGTGGCGCTGGCGTCGGCGCGCGAGGGCGCCCAGCTGGTCCTGGCCGACCGCGCCGCCATCCTGGAAGAAGTCGGCGCAGAAGCCCAGGCCCTGGGCGCGCTCGTCACCCTGGCCCAGGTCGACCTCGAGACCTATGCCGGCGCCACCGCGCTGGTGGAGACGGCGCTGCGCGAGTTCGGCCGCATCGACGTGCTGGTGAATAACGTCGGCGGCACGATCTGGGCCAAGCCCTACCAGGAATACGCGGAGGAAGAGATCGAGGCCGAGATCCGGCGCTCGCTGTTCCCGACCCTGTGGTGCTGCCGCGCGGTGCTGCCGAGCATGATCGCCCAGGGCGGCGGGGCGATCGTCAACATCTCGTCGGTGGCGACCCGCGGCATCCACCGGATTCCCTACTCGGCCGCCAAGGGCGGCGTGAACGCCCTGACCGCCAGCCTGGCCTTCGAGCATGCACAGGATGGCATCCGCGTGAATGCCGTGGCCACCGGCGGCACCGAGGCGCCGCCGCGCGTGGTGCCGCGCAACCCGAAGCCGCTGAGCGAGCAGGAGCAGGTCTGGTACCAGGGCATCGTCGACCAGACCAGGGCCTCGAGCCTGATGGGCCGCTACGGCAGCATCGCCGAGCAGGTCGGCGCGATCCTGTTCCTCGCGTCCGATGAGGCGTCCTATATCACCGGCAGCGTGTTGCCGGTAGCCGGCGGCGACCAGGGGTGAGCATGACGAACGTTTCCGTGAATGGCGCCACGCTACGGGTCCGCTCCGACGGCGACCGCAGCCGCCCGACCGTCGTCCTGTCGAATTCGCTCGGCACCGACCTCTCGATGTGGGACGCGCAGGCGGCGGTGCTGGCGACCCGCTTCCATGTGCTGCGTTACGACACCCGCGGGCATGGCGGATNNGCGCCGACGTGCTGGCGCTGCTCGACCACTTCGATATCGAGCGCGCCCACGTGGTCGGCCTGTCGATGGGCGGCGTGACCGCGCAGTGGCTGGGCGTGCACGCGCCCGGACGCATCCGCAAGCTGGTGCTGGCGAACACGGCCTCGAAGATCGGCGAGCGCGACGCCTGGCTGGCCAGGGCGGCGTCGGTGCGTGCCGAGGGCATGAACGGCATCGCCGCGGGCTCGCCCGCGCGCTGGTTCACCCCGGATTTCCTGGCGCGCCAGGCCGTCGTCGTGGGCGCGATGCAGAAGACCGTGCGCGGCCTGGATCCGGAAGGCTATGCGGCCTGCTGCGAGGCCCTGGCCATGGCCGACCTGACGCCGGACGTGCACCGTATCGCCGCGCCCACGCTGGTGGTCGCCGGCGCGGACGATCCCGTGACGACGGTTGCCGACGCCCAGGCGCTGGCCGCCGCCATCGGGGGCGCGGCGCTGGCGACCCTGCCGGCCTCGCACCTGTCGAACGTGGAAGCGCCGGACCGCTTCAGCGACGCCGTCGCATCCTTTCTGCTGGCCTGAACCGGCGGCGGACAAACCTCCAAGGGAGACATGCATGCTGCAGACAGGTCAACGCAGGACGGCGCAGGCCGTGCCTGAAGCAGGACAGCCCGAGACCTTCCCTCCAGGGCAGGGCAGGCGCCGAAACTGGTCCGACTGGTCGGTCTCCAGCGTCACCGCCGGTTTTCTCGCCGTGCTGGTCTCGTTCACGGGGCCGCTCGCGATCTTCTACCAGGCAGCCCAGGCTGGGAACGCCGACAGCGCCACCTTCGCCTCCTGGGTCTGGGGCATCTCGATCGGCGCCGCCGTCTCCGGCATCGTCCTGAGCTGGATGCTGCGCGCGCCCATCATCACCGCCTGGTCGGCGCCGGGCACGGCCCTGCTGATCACCCTGTTTCCCGGCCTGTCGCTGAACGAGGCGGTCGGCGCCTACTTGACGGCCGCCGCCATCCTGCTCGTCGTCGGCCTTTCCGGCAGCTTCGACCGGCTGATGGCCTGTGTGCCGAAGGGCGTCGCCAGCGGCATGATGGCCGGGATCCTGCTGCCCTTCGGTCTGAACGCCTTCCGCGCGACCGCCACGCTGCCGCTGCTGGCCTGCGGCATGATCCTCGCCTACCTGGTGTTCCGGCGCTGGGCCGCGCGCTACAGCGTCATGCTGCTGCTGGTGGCCGGGGTGCTGCTGGCGCTGGCGCAGGGCGCCACGCATTTCTCGAACGTCGAACTGCAGCTGGTGGCCCCGCAATTCATCATGCCGGCCTGGTCCTGGGCCAGCACCTTCAGCCTGGCCCTGCCGCTGGTGCTGGTCACGCTGGCCGGCCAGTACCTGCCCGGGATGGCGTCCTCAAGACCTCGGGCTACGACACCCCGGTGCGCCCGATCATGGGCATCAACAGCCTGGTCTCGCTGGCGGTGGCGGTGAGCGGCGGGATCACGATCGCGATCGCCGCCATTACCGCCGCGATGTGCACCGGCCCCGACGCCCACCAAGACCCGCGCCGGCGCTACGTGGCGGGCATCGCCAACGGCGTGTTCTACCTGCTGGCGGGCCTGTGCGGCGGCTCGATCGTGATGCTGTTCGCCGCGCTGCCGAAGGAGCTGGTCGTCACCCTGGCCGGCCTGGCGCTACTGGCGCCGATCACCGCCAACCTGGCCGGCATCGTCGCCGCCGAGGATCACCGCGAAGCCGCGGTCGTCACTTTCCTGGCGACCGCCTCGGACATGCGCTTCCTCGGCCTCGGCTCGGCGTTCTGGGGAATCGTGATCGGCATGGTCGCGTACTGGATTCTTCACGCAAGGAGGCCGCGCAAGGACGGTAAGTAAAACATGCAGCGGGCAGGTTCGCAGTTCAAACGACATCAACGATAACGGAGACAGGTACATGCGACACATCGACATACACAAGATCGCCGACGCGGCGGCATTCAACGGCTTCCACGCCAGGCTGCTGCTGTGGTGCGCCATCATCATCATCTGCGACGGCTACGACCTGGCGGTGGCCGGGATCGCGCTGCCGTCGATCATGCAGGACATGGGGGTGACGGCCCAGGATGCCGGCTTCATGGTCAGTTCGGCCCTGTTCGGCATGATGTTCGGCGCCATCTTCCTGGGCACGCTGGCCGACCGCATCGGCCGGCGCTGGGCCATCGTCATCTGCCTGGCGCTGTTCAGCGTGTTCACGGCCGCGGCCGGCCTGACCAGCGATCCCTATGTCTTCAGCGTGATGCGCTTCCTGGCGGGCCTGGGCATCGGCGGCGTCATGCCGAACGTGGTGGCGCAGATGACCGAATACTCGCCGCGCAGGATCCGGGCGACGATGGTGACGCTGATGTTCAGCGGTTACGCCGTCGGCGGCATGCTGGCTGCCGTCCTCGGCAAGGGACTGATCGAACAGTACGGCTGGCAGTCGGTGTTCCTGGCCGCGGGCCTGCCGGTACTGCTGATCCCCTTCGTCCTGAAGTCGATGCCGGAATCGATGCCTTTCCTGGTCAAGCAGGGGCGTGTCGAGGAACTGAAGGCGGTCCTGCTGCGCCTCGACCCGGGCTACCGCGCGCAGGCCGGCGATCGCTTCGAGCTCCCGGTCGTCGAGCGTGCCTCGGGCGCGCCGGTCGGCAAGCTGTTCCAGGACGGCCGTGCCTTCAGCACCCTGATGTTCTGGGTCGCCTTCTTCATGTGCCTGTTCATGGTGTATGCGCTCAGCTCCTGGCTGACCAAGCTGATGGCCGGCGCCGGCTACAGCCTCGGCTCGGCGCTGACCTTCGTCCTGGTGCTGAACTTCGGCGCCGTGATCGGCGCGGTGGGCGGCGGCTGGCTGGCGGACCGCTTCCACATCAAGTACGTGCTGGTCGCCATGTATGCGCTGGCGGCGGTGTCGATCACCTTGCTCGGCTACCCGGTGCCGACCCCGGTCCTGTTCCTGCTGGTGGGCTTGGCGGAGGCGTCGACCATCGGCACCCAGATCGTGACCTATGCCTATGCCGGCCAGTTCTACCCGAGCGCGATCCGCTCGACCGGCATCGGCTGGGCCTCGGGTGTGGGCCGCAGCGGCGCCATCCTGGCGCCGATCGTGATCGGCACCCTGGTGGGGATGTCGCTGCCGCTGCAGCAGAACTTCCTGGCCATTGCGGTTCCCGCCGTCGTGGCCACGGTCGCGGTCTCGCTGATCCGCCACGAACGCTCCGCCGCCGCGGCGCCGCTGGCTGCTCCGGCCAGTCCGGCCAGTAAGGCCGCGTGAGCGGCTTCTTTCTCCATTTTTATATACGCAACCATGATCGACAAAACCTATGAATCGCTGGAACGTGCCGTCGCCGACGTGCACGACGGCGCGACCGTCATGATCGGCGGCTTCGGCAATGCCGGGATGCCGTCGAGACTGATCGATGCCCTGATCAACCAGGGCGCGCGTGACCTCACCATCGTCAACAACAATGCCGGCAACGGTGACACCGGCCTGGCCGCCTTGCTGGCCGCCAGGCGCGTACGCAAGATCATCTGCTCCTTCCCGCGCCAGGCCGACTCCCACCATTTCGACGCGCTCTACCGAGCCGGCGAAATCGAACTCGAACTGACCCCGCAGGGCAACCTGGCCGAGCGCATCCGCGCCGCCGGCGCCGGCATCGGCGGCTTCTTCACCCC
>DEKZ01000044.1 GCA_002354135.1 Massilia sp. UBA2709
GATGCGGTCGTACAGGGCCATGTCGGCCAGCGCGACCACCATCTGGCCTTCGCCGTCGAGCACCGCGGTGTAGGTGCCGCTGCCGGCGTCGTCGAGCTTCAGGGCGCCGCGGATGTCGATGCCGACGTTCTCGGCGTGGGCGAGCAGGGCGCGTCCCGAAGAATCGTTGCCGACCGCCGTGATCAGGGACACGGCCGCGCCCATGCGCGCCAGGTTCTCGGCGATGTTGCGGGCCACGCCGCCGAAGGATTCGACGCCGCTGGCCGGGTTCGAGGTGCCCATGACGAGCGCGCCCTCGGCGCGCAGCTTGCGGTCGAGGTTGGCCGCGCCCACGCACACGATCGGACGGTTGTCCGGCAATACGTAGGCGCGCCCGAGCAGGCGGCGTTCGCGCACCAGGGTCGCGATGTAGCCGGCCACGGCCGAGCGCGACAGGCCAAGTTCGGCGGCGAGATCCTGCTGCGCAATGAAGGGATTGGCGCGGATCAGCTCGTACAACTGTTCTTTCTTCGAGAGTTCAGTCACGGTCGGCACTTATAAACAAATGTTGGTCGATACTAGACAAATGTTTGATCAGAGTCAATACGTATTGTCGTGTTAATCAAATTGTATCTCCAAGCCAACACTTGCCGATCGTCTTTACGAAGATTTATTTTCGCCTCATATAAATGCCTAAGAAAAATGGTATTTGCCATACATATCCGGGATAATGCATAGTTAGAACAATGTTGGCTTCATCGCGCCCTCGCCGCAGCGGCGCTGGGCCGCTCCCCGCATACCAGGTCCGCACGACAGCCTCTCCCCGATCTCAGTTTCATACGAAGGAATACCATGTCCAGCAATACCCCATTCGAAGCCGCCGACGTCATCCGCGCCCGCAAGCCGGGCTTCGAGCCGCGCGTCGCGATGATCCTCGGTTCCGGCCTCGGCGTGCTGGCCGAGCAGATGACGGACGCCGTGTCCATCAGCTATGCCGACCTGCCGGGCTTCCCGATCAGCACCGTGCACGGCCACGCGGGCGAACTGGTGCTGGGTACCCTGGCCGGCGTGCCGGTGGTCTGCATGAAGGGCCGCGGCCACTTCTACGAAGGCTATGGCGCCGCCGTCATGACCTCGGCCGTGCGCACCTTCAAGCTGCTCGGCTGCGAGATGCTGCTGGTGACGAATGCGGCAGGTTCCCTGCGCGCGGAAGTGGATGCCGGCAGCGTCGTCGTCCTGACCGACCACATCAACCTGCTGCCGGGCAGCCCGATGGCCGGCCCGAACGACGAGCGCTTCGGCCCGCGCTTCTTCAGCATGGCCAACGCCTACGACGCCGACCTGCGCAACCTGGTCAAGGAAACCGCAGCCGCCAAAAACATCACCCTGGCCGAAGGCGTCTACCTGGCAGCCCCGGGCCCGAACTTCGAGACCGCCGCCGAAATCCGTGCCTTCAAGACCCTCGGCGCCGACGTGGTCGGCATGTCGGTGGTGCCGGAAGTGATCTCGGCGCGCCACTGCGGCCTGAAGGTGGTCGGCGTCTCCGCCATCACCAACCTGGCCGAAGGCCTGACCCCGTTCCCGCTGTCGCACGAGCAGACCCTGAAGTACGCGGCCGTCGCCGCCAAGGACCTGGTCACCCTGATCCACTCCTTCGTCGAGCGCCTGGCCTCGGTGCCGCGCGCAACCAACTAAACGGACACGAGCGATACCATGTCACGCGCATTCATCCTCCTGCTTGACTCCTTCGGCCTGGGCGCGCTGCCCGACGCCGACAAATACGGCGACACGGGCGCCAACACCTTCGGCCACATTGCCGCCTGGGCCGCGAAAGAAGGCAAGCCGATGGCGCTGCCGAACCTCGAGCGCCTCGGCCTGGCCGCCGCCGCGCACAAGGCCAGCGGCGAATGGGCCGCCGGCTTCAACCAGCGCGACGGTTTTACCGGCGCCTGGGGCGCCGCGCGCGAGCAGTCGACCGGCAAGGACACGCAAAGCGGCCATTGGGAAATCGCCGGCGTGCCGGTGCTGTTCGACTGGGGTTACTTTCCCAAGACCGTGCCGTCCTTCCCGCAGGAGCTGACCGACAAGCTGCAAGAGATTACGGGCGTCGCCGGCTGGCTGGGCAACTGCCACGCTTCCGGCACCACCATCATCAACGAGCTGGGCGACGAGCATGTCGCATCGGGCAAGCCGATCCTCTACACCTCGGCCGACTCGGTGCTGCAGATCGCGGCGCACGAAGAGCACTTCGGCCTGGAGCGCCTGTACGAGGTGTGCGAAGCGGCCTACGAGCTGGTCAAGCCCTACAACATCGGCCGCGTGATCGCGCGTCCGTTCACGGGCGCCAACGGCGACTACAAGCGCACCGCGAACCGCCACGACTACGCCGTGCCGCCCACCGCGCCGACCCTGCTCGACCACGTCAAGGATGCGGGCGGCGAAGTCATCGCCCTCGGTAAAATCAGCGACATCTTCGCCGGCCAGGGCGTGACCCGCCTGATCAAGGGTCCCGACAACATGGCCCTGTTCGACCGCCTGGTCGAGGTGGCCGACGATGCACCCGAGAAGTCGCTCACCTTCGTGAACTTCGTCGACTTCGACATGCACTTCGGCCACCGCCGCGACGTTGCCGGTTATTCGAACGCACTGCACGAACTGGATGCGCGCCTGCCGGAATTCATGGCGAAACTGAAGGATGGCGACCTGGTCGTGATCACCGCCGACCACGGCTGCGACCCGACCGCGCCGGGCTCGGACCACACCCGCGAACACATCCCGATGATCTTCTTCGGCCCGAACGTGAAGGCGCAAGAACTGCCGACCGCGTCGACCTTCTCCGACATCGGCGCCACCCTGGCGAAACACCTCGGCGTCAAACCCCTCTCGAACGGAACCGCACTGCTATGACCCAGAACCTCGACTTCAAACGTAATACCGCCGTCGGGCTGGACCTGGGCTGGGTCAACAGCCTGAAGGTGAACCGCAACGCTGCCGACCGCCGCGCCGCCAGCCTGGCGAACCGCCGCACGGTGAAAAAGGAATACCAGGCCGCCTGGCTGGTCCGCGCCATCGAGTGCATGGACCTGACCACGCTGTCGGGCGACGATACCCCGGGCCGCGTCGAGCGCCTGTGCCGCAAGGCGATGCGCCCGCTGCGCGCGGACCTGATACAGGCCCTGGGCCTGGAGTCGCTCCAGACCGGCGCGGTTTGCGTGTACCACGAGATGATCCAGCCGGCCGCCAAGATCCTGCAGGGCCGCCTGCCGATCGCCGCCGTGTCGACCGCCTTCCCGGCCGGCCTGTCGAGCATGGAAACCAAGGTGCGCGAGATCGAACTGTCGGTTGCCGCCGGCGCCACCGAGATCGACATCGTCATCACGCGCCAGCACGTCCTGACCGGTAACTGGCAAGCCCTGTACGACGAGATGGTCGCCTACCGCCAGGCCTGCGGCGACGCCCACGTGAAAGCCATTCTCGCCACCGGCGACCTGGTCACCCTGGACAACGTGGCGAAGGCCTCGTGGGTCTGCATGATGGCCGGCGCCGACTTCATCAAGACCTCGACCGGCAAGGAAGGCGTGAACGCGACCATCCCGGTGTCGCTGGTGATGGTGCGCGCGATCCGCGAATACTACGAGCAGACCGGCTTCATGGTCGGCTACAAGCCGGCCGGCGGCGTCTCCACCGCCAAGTCGGCCCTGCAATACCTGACCGTGATGAAGGAAGAGCTGGGCAACGAGTGGCTGCAGCCGCACCTGTTCCGCATCGGCGCGTCGAGCCTGCTGACCGACATCGAGCGCCAGCTCGAGCACTACGTCACCGGCGCCTACTCGGCAGCCCACCGCCACGCGCAACCTTAAACACCGAACGGATTCGTCATGCCAACAATTAAAGAGATTCTGCAAACTATGGACTACGGCCCGGCTCTAGAGACCACCAAAGAAGCGCACGCGTGGCTGGACGGGCATGGACGCCGTTTCGGCCTCTTCATCGACAACGCCTGGACCGACGCTGCCGACACCTTCGCTTCCAACAACCCGGCCGACGGCTCGGAACTGGCGCAAATCACGCAGGCGTCCAACGAGGACGTGGAGCGCGCAGTGGCGGCCGCGCGCCGCGCCCAGCCGGGCTGGGTCGCCATGGGCGGCCATGGCCGCGCAAAGGTCATGTACGCGCTGGCGCGCCTGCTGCAAAAGCATGCCCGCCTGTTCGCGGTGCTGGAAACCCTGGACAACGGCAAGACCATCCGCGAAACCCGCGATGCCGATTTGCCGCTGGCCGCACGCCACTTCTACCACCACGCCGGCTGGGCCGCGCTGCAGGCGGAAGAATTCGCCGACTACCGCGCCGTGGGCGTGGTCGGCCAGATCGTGCCGTGGAACTTCCCGCTGCTGATGCTGGCGTGGAAAATCGCTCCGGCCCTGGCCGCAGGTAACACCGTCGTCTTCAAGCCGGCCGAGTTCACCTCGCTGACCGCCTTGCTGTTCGCCGAGATCTGCCAGCAGGCAGGCGTGCCGGCGGGCGTCGTCAACATCGTCACCGGCGACGGCCGCGTGGGCGAAGCCATCGTCACCCACCCGGGCATCGACAAGCTGGCCTTCACCGGCTCGACCGAAGTCGGCCGCATCATCCGTAAAGCCACCGCCGGCAGCGGCAAGAAGCTCTCGCTGGAACTGGGCGGCAAGTCGCCGTTCATCGTGTTCGACGACGCCGATCTCGACGCCGCCGTCGAAGGCCTGGTCGACTCGATCTGGTTCAACCAGGGGCAAGTGTGCTGCGCCGGTTCGCGCCTGCTGGTGCAGGAATCGGTCTACGACCGCTTCATCGCGAAAGTGAAAGCGCGCATGCAGAACCTGCGCGTCGGCTCGCCGCTCGATAAATCGAACGATATCGGCGCCCTGGTCGATCCGGTACAGCAGCAGCGCATCCACGGCCTGGTGGAAGCCGCCCGCGCCGAGGGCTGCGAGATCTGGCAGCCGAACTGCGAAGCCCCGGCCGCCGGCTCCTGGTACCTGCCGACCCTGATCACCGGCGCCTCGACCTCGGCCTCGGTGGCCCAGACCGAGATCTTCGGCCCGGTGCTGGTGGCGATGAGCTTCCGCACTCCGGGCGAGGCGGTCCAGCTGGCCAACAACACCGTCTACGGCCTGGCCGCCTGCGTGTGGTCGGAATCGATCTCGCTGGCGCTGGACGTGGCGCCGCAGATCAAGGCAGGCGTGGTGTGGATCAACACCGCGAACCAGTTCGACGCAGCCTGCGGCTTCGGCGGCTACCGCGAATCGGGCTTCGGCCGCGAGGGCGGCAAGGAGGGCATGTACGAGTACCTGACCCACTTGTCGGAAGACGCACGCCCTGCGGCGCCGGTCATCGCTGAAAAGGGCCGCGTGAAAGCGTCGGATGAGGGCAGCCCGTTCGCCGTCGACCGCACCGCCAAGCTCTACATCGGCGGCAAGCAGGCCCGCCCGGACGGCGCCTACAGCCGCGCCATCACTGGCGCCAACGGCGCCTTCCTGGCCGACGTGGGCGAAGGCAACCGCAAGGACATCCGCAACGCCGTGGAAGCGGCGCACAAGGCGTCGGGCTGGACCAAGGCCACCGCGCACAACCGCGCGCAGGTGCTGTACTACATCGCCGAGAACCTGGCGATCCGCGCCGACGAATTCGCCCAGCGCATCGCCGCGCAGACCGGCTCGAAAGACGCCGCTCGCGAAGTGCAGGCATCGATCGAGCGCCTGTTCTACTGGGCGGCCTGGGCCGACAAGTACGACGGCCAGGCCCACCAGCCGCCGATGCACGGCATCACCGTCGCCCTGAACGAACCGGTCGGAGTGATCGGCGTGATCTGTCCGAACGAGAACCCGCTGCTGGGCTTCATCTCGCTGGTCGCTCCTGCGCTGGCGCTGGGCAACCGCGTCGTCGCGGTCCCGTCGGAAGCCTATCCGCTGTCCGCCACCGACCTGTACCAGGTGCTGGACACCTCGGACCTGCCGGGCGGCGCGCTGAACATCGTCACCGGCTCGGCCGACGAGCTGGCGCGCACCCTGGCGACCCACGGCGACGTGGACGCGGTGTGGCGTCATGACGGTTCGCTTGAGGGCTGCGCGGAAGTCGAACGTCTGTCGGCGGAAACGCTGAAGCGCACCTGGGTCGGCGGCGGCAAGGGCCGTGACTGGTTCGATGCGAAGCAGGCCTGCGGCCGCGCCGTGCTGCAGCACGCAAGCCAGGTCAAGAATGTCTGGATTCCTTACGGGGTCTGAGATGGTATGAATGACCGTTGCGCATGCAGCGTGACGGGTAGGGTGGACGGGTTCTCCGTCCACGCGGTGATAGTTAGCCTATGCCGGTTTGAGCACGAAATCGAAACCGATAACTATCACCGCGTGGGCGGGATACCCGCCCACCCTACGTCGTTTTTCGGCGCGATCGATATGGTCGCGTCCAACACAGAACATCTGATTTAGAGAGGCGAAAGCATCATGTTCCTCCCCCAAGAAATCGTCCGCAAGAAGCGCGACGGCGGTATCCTGACCGCGGAAGAAATCCGCTTCTTCGTGCGCGGCATCCCTGACGGCAGCGTCACCGAAGGCCAGATCGCGGCCCTCGCGATGGCCGTCTACTTCAACGACATGACCATGGACGAACGCGTCGCCTTCACGCTGGCGATGCGCGATTCCGGCCAGGTCCTGGAATGGAAATCGCTGAACCTGCCGGGCCCGGTGGTCGACAAGCACTCGACCGGCGGCGTCGGCGACGTGGTCTCGCTCATGCTCGGCCCGATGATCGCCGCCTGCGGCGGCTTCGTGCCGATGATCTCGGGCCGCGGCCTGGGCCACACCGGCGGCACGCTCGACAAGTTCGATTCGATCCCCGGCTACAGCACCGTGCCGGATCCCGAGCTGTTCCGCAAGGTCGTCAAGGAGGTAGGCGTGGCCATCATCGGCCAGACCGCCCAGCTGGCGCCGGCCGACAAGCGCTTCTACAGCATCCGCGACACCACGGCGACGGTGGAATCGGTGGCGATGATCACCGGCTCGATCCTGTCGAAGAAGCTGTCGGCGGGCCTCGATGCGCTGGTGATGGACGTGAAAGTGGGCAGCGGCGCCTTCATGCCGACCCCGGAAAAATCGCTGGAGCTGGCCGAGAGCATCGTCAGCGTCGGCAACGGCGCCGGCACCCGCACCTCGGCCATCCTGACCGGCATGAACGAGTCGCTGGGCCACGCCGCCGGCAACGCGGTCGAAGTGCGCGTCGCGATCGACTACCTGACGGGTAAATCGCGCCCGGCGCGCCTGCACGAAGTGACGATGGCGCTGTGCGCCGAGATGCTGGTGATCTCGGGCCTGGCGAAAACCGACGAAGAAGCGCGCGCCAAACTGCAGGCCGCGCTCGATTCGGGCGAGGCCGCCGAGCGTTTCGCGCGCATGGTCACCGCCCTGGGCGGCCCGGCCGACCTGATGGACAAGCCGGACGCCCACCTGGAAACCGCGCCGGTCATCGTGCCGGTCCCAAGCCTGCAGGCAGGCTACGCCGGCTCGGTCGACACCCGCGGCCTGGGCCTGGCCGTCGTCGCGCTGGGCGGCGGCCGCGTGCGTCCGCAGGACCCGATCGACTTCGCCGTCGGCCTCACCAATCTGGCGGAACTGGGTGACCGCATCGAAATCGGCCAGCCGCTGGGCATGGTGCACGCACGCACCCAGGAGGCAGCCGAACAGGCTGTGCGCCAGGTACAGGCGGCCTACCAGATCGGCGCCGACAAACCGGCGGCCGAGCCGATGATTTACCGTACCATTCGCCCCTGAGGATCCAGGCATGAAATACGCAAAGCTGATCGACGAAGCCCGCGCCGCGCGCGAACTGGCCTACACGCCTTACTCGAAGTTCCAGGTCGGCGCCGCCCTGGAGTGCAAGGATGGCCGCATCTTCCGCGGCTGTAACGTCGAGAACGCCTCTTACGGGCTGTGCAACTGCGCCGAGCGCACCGCCTTCTTCTCGGCGATCGCCCACGGCTACAAGCCGGGCGACTTCGCCGCGCTGGCCGTGATCGGCCAGACCGACGGCCCGATCGCCCCTTGCGGCGCCTGCCGCCAGGTGATCCTGGAGCTGGGCGGCAACGAGCTGCCGGTCGTGCTGACCAACCTGAAGGGCGACATCCACGAGACCACGGCGGCCGGCCAACTGCCGAACGCCTTCGGTGGCTGGGACCTGAACAAGGTCATGCCCGGCGCGGATTGACGATAGGGCCGGGCGTGCGCAATGCACGCGCCCGGCCTCGGTCGATGGCGACGCTTGATGCCTGAGCTTGATACCTGAGCGCTGCACGCGAAAGCGGGGCAGCGCTTTTATTTTGTCCGTCGTTCTGTAGCGAGCAATGTCGCAGCGGCAAAAGCTCTGATCTCCCGCAAGAATCCGCGCACGATCTCGCAGTGTAATCGCTGGGTTCAGGCTGCTCTGCGCACACCTTCCGTGCCCTCATGCGGCCTGCATGCCATGGGAGGTCGACAATGCCGCAGCACGTCCACGCTGGTCTTCTCGCATCATTCAGCCGCTACACGCAGGACACGCGCCTGCTCAGGCTGACGACACCGCTGGGCGACGCACTGCTGGCCGAATGCGTGCGCGGAGAGGAAGGCATCAGCCAGGGCTATTCCTTCGCCATCGACGCCTTGAGCGAGGACGCGCATCTCCAGCTGAAAACCCTGGCCGGCCAGCCGGCCCTGCTGCAACTGTTGACCGCGGCCAGCCGCGATGCGCTGCGCCCCTTCCACGGCCACATCACGGCCGTGCGGATGAGCGGCGCCAACGGTGGCCTGGCCCGCTATCACCTCAGGCTCCAGCCCTGGAGCGCCTTCCTCGCGTATGGCCGGGACAGCCGCGTGTTCCAGGACGTGACGGTCTTCGACATCCTCGACGCCGTCTTCGCCGCCTACCGGGGCCGGGGCAGGCTGATGCCGGAATGGCGCTACGAGATCGCCGACCGCAGCGGGTATCCGAAGCGCAGCCTGTGCACGCAATACCAGGAAAGCGATCTCGCCTTCGTGGAACGCCTGATGCACGAGGAGGGCCTGTTCTACTTCTTCGAGCACAGCGGCGACCCGCACAATCCATCGCTCGGCAGCCATACGATGGTCGTCGCCGACCACAACGGCGCGTTCAAGCCGAACGCACAGGCGGCGGTCCAGTTCACCCGCCCGGGCGCCGTCATGCGGGCGGACAGCATCGACCGCTGGCGCACCGAGTCGCGCCTGCGCACCAATGCGATCGAGATGGGCAGCTGGGATTACCGCACGCTGCGCCAGCGCCAGGTGGCGGTCGCCGGTGTGGGCGAGCAGGCGGCAAGCCTGGTCAGCCGCGATGCGCCCGGCGTGTATGCCTGGCCGGACCGCATACAGGGCGAACGCATCGTCACCCGCCAGATCGAGGCGCTGGAAGCGCTGCGCCAGGTGCACGTCGCTGCCGGCACCGTCCGCACCTTCGCGCCCGGCACGACGTTCTCGCTGCATGGCCACGCCCGCTTTGACGAGGCGCGCGACGACGCCGGCCGCCGCTTCACGATCGGGCGTGTCGTTCACCTCATGCACAACAACCTGTCGGCCGAGGTGCTGGGCAGCGTGCATCGGTCGTTGGGGAAGGGGGCGCTGGCGGCTGCCATCGACGCCGAGCCCGGCATGCATGCTGCCGGAGAGGGGGCCGGCGAACGCCCGCTGTACCGCAACCGGATCGACGCCTTGCCCGCCAGCCTGCCCTACCGCAGCAGCGGGCTGGATGCGCACGGCCAGCTCCTGCATCCGCGCCCGACCGTGCACGGCCAGCAGAGCGCGATCGTGGTCGGGCCGCCCGGCGCCGTCATCCACACCGACCGCGACCACCGCATCAAGGTCCAGTTCCACTGGCAGCGCGGTTCCAACAGCCGCAGCCGCATGGACCACCCGCATCCCGCGGGGCACACAGGCGCGCCCGGCAACGACACGGCCGGCACCTGGGTGCGGGTTGCGACACCGGTGGCCGGCGCGAACTGGGGCAGCAACATGGTCCCGCGCGTCGGCCAGGAAGTACTGCTCGATTTTTTGGATGGCGACATCGACCGGCCGGTGGTGATCGCTTGCCTGTACAACGGACGCGGGCAGCCGGACGCGCAGCACAACCAGGCCGCCTATGGCGCCGGCGCCGCGACGGGCAATGCGCCGCCGTGGTTCCCGGGCGATGGCGCAGGTCACGCGCATCCGGCGGTGCTGTCCGGTTTCAAGAGCCAGGCGATGCGCGACAGCCAGGGCGGCGCCGGCGCCTACAGCCAGCTGGTGTTCGACGACAGCGCCGGCCAGCCGCGCGTAGTCCTGCAGCGCCACGGCAAGGCGCACGACGGCTCGGCCGAACTGAACCTGGGGCATTTGCGGCACCAGAGCGACAACGCGCGGCTGGGCTCCGCCGGCTTCGGCGCCGAGTTGAAGACGGCGCACAGCGCTTCGCTGCGGGCCGGGCAGGGCATGCTGCTGTCGTCCGATGCGCGCCGCGGCGGCAGCGGCAGCCAGCTCGATTCGCGCGAGGCACAGGGGCAGATCGAGGACAGCAATCAGCTCCAGATCGGGTTGGCGACGCAGGCGCAGAAGCACAACGCGAAGATGAAGGGCGAGCCGGAGCCAGCGGAGCTGGCGGCCTTGAAGGCAGTAGGCCACAGCCTTGATGTCGTCTCGACGCTGGCTACTGGCGCGGACGGGCAGGGGAAGGTGAACGTATACGACCAGCCGCACTTGCAGTTGTCGAGCCCGGCGGGGATCGTTGCGGGAACACCGGCCAACGCCGTACTTGCGGCGGGAACGACGGGCAGCGTGAGCGCTGGGCAGGATATCGGTGTTGTCGCGCAGGGGAATGCGTTGACGACCGTCTCGGCGGGAATCTCGCTGTTCACTTATGGCAAAGCGGGGAACAAGGCGAAGCCGAACCAGGAGGTGGGACTCAAGTTGCATGCGGCCAGCGGGAAGGTGAGCAGTCAGAGCCAGTCCGGTATGAGCTCCTTTGTTGCGGATAAAGCGGTGACGTTTGCCAGCGTTACCAGGACGGTCTCGATCAGTGCGCCGAAGAAGCATGTGCTACTGACGGCGCAGGGAGCGTATATCAAGCTCGAGGGGGGGAATATCGAAGTGCACAGCCCGGGGAAGGTGGATTTCAAGGCGAGCAAGAAGGAACTGGCTGGGCCGTTAAGCGTGGCAGGCGTCGATATTGCGATGAAGGTATCCGAGCTGAACATCAAGCGTGATCTTGAGATCGAGTATGTGGATGCAGATGGAAATGTGCTTACGGACGAGCCCATCGATATGGCTTTTGCGGGCGGCACTAGCAAGCAACTGACTCTCGACGGCAGCGGCAAGGCAAAAGTCACAAACGCGCCACTCGGTCCTTTCCGCTCGAAGCAACCCAAACGTAAATAAGGAGGCAACATGGCTGCGACGAACGGCAAAACGAAAGCTGTCCCGACGGTCCAAGAGGTTTGCATCGATCTTCCTGGAGAAACGGTGCAATGCTGGCGTTCAAGTGACAACATCAAGGTCATCTTACGAAAGCATCGCGACGTCATCTTTGAATTAAAGCTCGGGCAGGGCAAAAAGTATACGATTGAATCGAGCGAATCAGATTTCTATAATGCAGACGCAAAAAAACTGATTCCTGGCAAAGGCCGACAATGCGTCTCCTTTAATGACGGAGATCGATTGCATATTTGGATAGCGCGTGACTTTAAGGGCTTCCTATTATTGAAGTCCGAAGGAAGATTGATGTTAAAGATCGAGCCGGCGAAGCTAGACGCGCAACAATATAATGAAGATCCGAAGACGAAGCCAGACCCAATTGTTATTGCGATTTGTGGGTCTGCTTACCTACCGAGGGTGCCAGCAGAAAAGATTGCTCAGCAAATAAATCGCCCTCAGGATGGTGGTCTCTACATGAGCACACCGCCGATGGGAGCACCGGTGGACGAAGACTGTGCATTGGTATGCGTTGTCGACGGCGACTTGAAAGGCATTCCAGCGGACGTATGGGGAAAACTCAAAAATGGAGGCGGACAGTCTGGACTCATAGACCTCGACCCTAATAACGTTGCGACACGTAACTGGTTGTTGGGGCAGTTGGCTGGTTCCACTGCATACGTACGCGACAATTGGGACTGGCTAAGAGCGAGCGTTGATGGCAAGACCCATGCCGGATTCAAACTGGTTAAGGCAAAGATCCACTATGTAAGGGGAAAAGCCAGATACTATTTCTCCGGATACAGTAAATATAATGCCGTCTTCGGGAGAGGAGGCTTTGGTTCAGGGCAGGATCGGATAATGAGCATCTTCGGCGGTACTGGCAAGGCAAGCAGCGTGATGACCGCAACGGCTAAGGGAGTGGCAGGTACCTTCAAAGGAAATGCGCTGGTCAGCTTCATTTTTGGTAGTGCTACGGCACTGGCGGAATGGCAAGCGGATGTTTCTAAAGATGGATATGACTTGGCTGCATCCTTGATAACCAGCGCCGTTAAATCGATAGTTACAGCGGCGATAGCGGCAGCTATTGTAGCATGCGTCGTATTTCTTCTTATGTTCGTGTTGCAAGTCGGTGTATCTGTTCTTGCTGTCGGCGCGCTGGCGATAGGAGCAGGAGTTATCGGAGGTTATGTAGTCGATGCCGCGGATAAGAAGTTGGGGAGGATGGTCGCAGGAGACGCGAACCAAGATGGCCTTTCGGCCGTGCTGGCGGAGCGAATGAGACAAAGTGTCATGTATCACTGGGGGTTCTTGAAGAAAAAGCTATTCTGGGATTATGAGGAGTCTGTATTTTGAGGGATCTCGACACTATCAACCCGGACTTGCTGAAACCGTCCAGGTTTGCAACTATCAGCGCTGGCATCCTGTTTCTGTTTGTTTTGGTGAGTGTTCCGTTAGCCTATGGCGCTGCTCCAGAAGTCCCGCTCTTCGAAAATCTCATAGTTTTGTTTATCGGCGCAGCCCTGGCGATATCATTGGTTTTGGCTTTCATTTCGGTTATATTTCGGTGGGGATGGAAGGCTAAATACTATGGGGTGTTCTCGCTTTCTGTTGCAAGCATTTCGTTCATGGCTGTCGTGCCGTGCCTGGGAGTGGTGCTCTACGGACGAGCGCCCTTTTGGCTGAGGATACTTGTCGTGTTCATTTATGGATTCAGCCATTTTTTCTGGTGTCGACAATTTTATGTGTTGTACCAAAATGTCTTCGGTGATGAAGCTTTGCGAAGAGTTATGTTCGAAGAGGAGATGGATGCGATTTACTACATGCGGCGCGGAGATAATTTTCTTCTTGAGAAGTATTTTAACTTTTCACAAATGCCACGGGATTTATATTTCGTGATATTTGTCGCTCTTGCATGTTTTATGGTTCCTGTCATGGATGTTGCGAGCGCTTTCGTTGGTGTCCCGTTCGTGCATATCTTTTTGATTGTTGCAATGTTGCCTGTAAGTTGGATGAGTATTGGGCTGGCGTTTCGAGCCTATCTAATTTTTTATTTCTATCCCTCTCGGATAAGGAGGGATACTGGCAAGGATGTTTATGTAGATTTGGCTAGTAAGCATCGTTCGCTGGAAAAGAGGCTGCGCAGGAAAAGTTCATAAATCCCATTGGGGTTAAGCTTGTTTCTATTAACTAATTATACCCAACTATACATTGCGACCTATTGTGATAGGCGGTGGATGAGGATGTCACCTAAAAAATAGTTGGAGGCCCAATGGTGGAGCCAAAAACGCTCTTGATCTGCTCCTTTATATTGATGTGTTTAGGAACAGGTTTTAGTTATATTGTCATCGAAAAATCGGCAGGGCAACAATCGGCTCACGAATTCCTGGCGCTAGGCGCTTCGTTTGTTCTAAGTATCCTTTCTTTGCAAATCCTGCTCTTCTTCATGGCAAGGGCAAGGTTGGTCTATCTGCTTGTCTTTACTTCGGTCAACGGGTTGGCGATGGTTTGGTACATGATGAGTTTCGCTACTCCTATTTACTGGTTGCCGAAAGTTGGTGGCAATGCGAAACTGATGGTGTTTGCAGTCTCGGCTTTTTTGATTATTGGCAACGGCTTCGAGGGGCTGCGCGAATTTAAGCGTCAATGGCAGAAAAATGAACCCGATGTAATGAAGCATTTCGATAAGCGCCTGTCTGTTCTTGACTGGCATAAGGTGGCGAAGTCGCTACATCTTTCTGCTAGTATTTATGTGCCTGGCATGTCCAAGGATATCGCGGTGTTGCTTTCATTGCCGTTATTCTTGTCGATGATTTTCGGGTTCAGTTTTATAAAAGTGTATCCGGTCGCTAGCGTGTTTGCTTGGGGTCTTCCTTTCATTATGATGGCAGCGTGTTTTACTCAGTTTGTAACAATGGGTATCGCCCAAGTGTTCAAAGTCATTGAAATCGAAAAAAAGCTTGGGGTGAGAATTTCGCCCAAACTGGGCTAGCTTTTCCACAGGTCTTCTGTTTTCACACTCCATACCGCTGCCCGAGATGCGTCGAGCTTGCTGGGCCGGTCAGATGGCGCTCGGACCTCACGTCGGGACGGACAGGTGAGGACGCACGCAAACGTACGCCTCAAAATCACGGTGAACGCGGGTGCGCGCTGAAGTAGTTAGACTTGGTTCACATCTGCTGAAACAAATGCGAGTGATTCCTGCTCACCTCCAGCTCATGCGGATAATTCCTCACCCTGAGCATCTGCCTTCCGCGCATATCGCGCGACACCTCGGCAATCGCATCGACCCGCACCAGGGTCGAACGGTGGATGCGCCAGAACTCGTCTGGATCGAGCTCGTCCGCCAGCTCCTTGAGCGTCTTGCGGATCAAGAGCTCGGCGGTCGCCGTCTGGACCCGCGTGTATTTTTCGTCGGATTGGAAGAACAGGATCTCGCGCGTGCTGATCATGCGCAGGTTGCCGCCGACCTGGGCCTGGATCCAGCGCAGGTAGCTGCGCTTTGGATTTGAACTTTGCTGTTGCAGCAGCGAGCTCAATTGCGCCAGTTGGGAACCGATGTCCTGCGGCGCCTGCGGCAGGCGGCGGCGCAACCGTTCGCAGGTCGTCGCCAGCCGTTCGGATGTGACGGGTTTCAGCAGGTAGTCGATGGCGCCATGCTCGAATGCATCGACGGCGTACTGGTCGTAGGCGGTGGCGAAGACGATGTGGCAGCGGTTGTAGAGCTGGCGCGCCGCTTCGATGCCGCCCATGCCGGGCATGCGGATGTCGAGGAAGGCGATCTGCGGTTTGAGGCGCGTCGCCAGCTCCACGGCCTCGACGCCATTGGCCGCCTCGGCCACGATCTGCAGTCCTGGCCAGGCTTCCTGCAGGCGCGCGCGCAGCTGTTCGCGCATCGGCGCTTCGTCGTCGGCAATCAGTGCCGTAGGAACGGTGGCCATCATGCCTCCTCCATCATCTTGTACGGTATGCGCACCGAGGCGCAGGCGCCGCCGCCGGGTGGCGCTTCGATTACCAGTTCGGCCTGGGCGCCATACAGCAGTTGCAGGCGTTCGCGGATGTTGGCCAGGCCCACGCCCTCGTCCGCATGCAGGTCGATGCCGACGCCGTCGTCGCAGACATCCACCACCAGCGTGGCGCCTTCGACCCGGGCGCGGACCAGGATGGTGCCGCCTTCGATCTTCGGTTCCAGGCCGTGCTTGATGGCGTTCTCGATCAGGGTTTGCAGCATCATCGGCGGGAAGGGCGCGCTGCCGAGGAAGTCGGGCACCTCGAAGCGCACGGCGAGGCGCTCTTTCATGCGCGCCTGCATGATGGCGAGGTAGGCTTTCGAGAGTTCGAGCTGCTTGCCCAGGGTGGCGCCGCCGGAGGAGCGCATCTGCGGCAGCGCCGAGCGGAGGTAGGCGATCAGGTGGGCGTGCACCTTGGCCGCTTCGGGCGGGTCGGTCTCGATCAGGCGGCCGATCAGGGCCAGGGTATTGAACAGGAAGTGCGGCTCGACCTGCGCCTGAAGCGCAGCCATCTGCGCTTCGGTCAGGCGCCGCTCGAGGGTGGCGACGTCGGCCTTCAGGGTGGCGTCGCGCGCCACCAGTTCGGCGCGACGCTTGCCGCCGGCCAGCACCTTCACGCCGAAGGAAATGAAGACGTACCAGAACGCGGGCTCGGGCGTGTTCACGATGATGAAGAACACGATCGCGAGGAACCAGGTGAGGTAGAGCTGGCGCCATTCGACGACGGCCAGCCAGTCGAAGAACGCCCACCAGAGCTTGCTCGCTTCGGCGAAGGCTTCGCGCATGAGGTCGAGCGCCCGGTTGATCTGGCTTGCCTGCACTTTCTTAATCCTCGATCGGCGTCTTCTTGTCGCTGTTGATGGCCAGGACCGCGTATTTCACCGCCAGGAAAATCGCGAACAGGGTCAAGGCGAGCGGGATGACGGTGATCGCGCAGGCCACCAGCACGGCGGCCAGCAGCAGGGCGGGCCAGGGCAGGGCCGAGAAGGTGCGCAGGCCGCCGCGGACGGTGCGCAGGCAGGCCTCGGCGGCGTCTTCGAGTTCGGCGGCAAAGCTGCGGAAGGTGGTGGTTTTCATGCGACTGCTCCTGTCAAAAGAAGTTCGGATAGACGCACTCTAGGTCCACCGTCGTGTCCGCGCGAGCCCCTCGCGACGAACTGTGGAATTCATGGCTTAACCGGTAGCGTGGACGGACGAACGGGAGCGCTCGCGTTCGTTCCAGTAGCTCTTGAGCAGGCCGTAGAAGGCGGTGTCGGCCTTTTCGCCGTGTACGATCCAGCGCTCGGGCATGTAGCCTTCCCGGCGAAAGCCGAGCTTTTCGAGCAGGCGCGCGGAGGCGCCGTTGCGCGGGTCGATGTCGGCCTCGATCCGGTTCATGTCGAGCTCGTGGAATGCATGGCCGAGCAGGGCTTCGAGCGCCTCGGCCGCGTAGCCGCGGCCCCAGTGGTCGCGTGCCAGGGCGTAGCCGAGCTCGCAGCGCCGGTTTTGCTCGAAGAAGCCGCGCAGATTGCAGATGCCGATCAGCTGGTCCGTGTCGAGCAGGGCGATGGCGTAGCGATACAGACCGCCGTCCCGGTAAGCCTGCTGGGTCTCGGCAATCATTGCCTCGGCCTGGGCAATGTCGGTCCAGGCCCCGTTCGACCAGTAGCGCACCACCTCGGGGTCGGCGAAGATGCGCAGCAGGTCGCCGGCGTCGGTGCTGGCGAACGGGCGCAGGGCCAGTCGGGCGGTGCGTAGCACAGGGGGCAGCGAGTCGGACATGACTGTCTCCAGACGATGGTTAGTTTTGCGTTAAATCAAACGTCTTGGCATTTTGGCACTGGTAACCAGTCATTTGCTCTAGCATTGCCAGTTTCCGCTGTCGACTCTGGTTATACGCTACTTAATATGACGAGTTCTCAGCGCGCGTCTATAGTAACGGATCCTCAGCTTGTTTTTGCATTAATGCAACGACCACCCTGTGCAAGCTGAGGGGTCTGGCGCCTGCTGGCTTTACTTTCGCGGCGCGGACGCGCACATTGCTATGATTGCCTCGTCGTTTTGCCATCCGGTCCTTCAGGGACTGCAAACAAAGGGAGAGCCTGCATGAACGAGTCCAGACCCAAGTCGATGTCCGCATTCTGGATGCCCTTCACGAACAACCGCGACTTCAAGGTCGATCCGCGCCTGCTGGTCTCGGCCGAAGGCATGTACTACAAGGATGTCGACGGCAACCAGATCCTCGACGGCACCGCGGGGCTGTGGTGCGTCCCCTGCGGCCATGCCCAGCCCCGCATCGTGAACGCGGTGCGCGAGATGATCGGCCAGCTCGACTTCGCGCCCACCTTCCAGATGGGGCACCCGGCCGCTTTTGATCTGGCCGAGCAGTTGATGGACTACACGGGCCACAAGTTCGGCCACGTCTTCTACACCAACTCCGGTTCCGAAGCGGTCGACACCGCACTGAAGATCGCGCTGGCCTACCACAAGGCGCGAGGCGAGGGCGGGCGCACCCGCCTGATCGGGCGCGAACGCGGCTACCACGGCGTCGGTTTCGGCGGCCTGTCGGTGGGCGGCATCGGTCCGAACCGCAAGAGCTTCGGCCCGCTGCTGCCGGGCGTGGACCACCTGCCGCACACGCACAACCTGCTGAAGAACGCCTTCTCGCGCGGCGAGCCGGATTTCGGCGCCGAGCTGGCGGACGAACTCGAACGCCTGGTCACGCTGCACGATGCCTCGACCATCGCCGCCGTCATCGTCGAGCCGGTCTCCGGTTCCACCGGCGTGCTGGTGCCGCCGAAAGGCTACCTGAAAAAGCTGCGCCAGATCTGTGACAAGCACGGCATCCTGCTGATCTTCGACGAAGTCATCACCGGTTTCGGGCGCCTGACCACGCCTTTCGCCGCCGACTACTTCGAGGTCGAGCCGGACATGATGACGACCGCCAAGGGCCTGACCAACGGCGTGATCCCGATGGGCGCGGTCTTCACCAAGCGCCACATCCACGACGCCTTCATGGAGGCGCCGGCCGGCATCGAGCTCTTCCACGGCTATACCTATTCCGGCCACCCGGTGGCCTGTGCGGCCGCGCTGGCCACGCTCGAGGTGTTCCGTGAGCAGCAGATCCTCGAGCACGCGAAGGAGATCCAGCCCTACTGGGAAGACGCCGTGCATGCCCTGAAGGGCATGCCGCACGTGATCGACCTGCGCACCATCGGCCTGATCGCCGGCATCGAACTCGAACCGATTCCGGGCAAGCCCGGCGCGCGTGCCTACCAGGCCCTGAAGCGCGCCTTTGCCGACGGCATCCTGATCCGCACCACCGGCGACATCATCGCGCTGTCGCCGCCCCTCATCCTCGACAAGCAGCATATCGACGAATTGTTCGGCAAGCTGGCCAACGTATTGAAAAACCTGGACTAGAAGAGACAACACCATGAATCAAACTGAGATCATCGGCCACTTCATCGGCGGCCACGTGGTCGACACGGCGGGCGAGCGCTACGCCGACGTCTTCAACCCGGCCCTGGGCGAGCCCTGCGCCCGCGTCACGCTGGCCAGCGTCGACGAAGTCAACGCCGCCGTGTTCGCGGCCAACGCCGCCTTCCCGGCCTGGGCGGCCACGCCGCCGCTGGCCCGGGCGCGCGTCCTGTTCAAGTACCTGCAGCTGTGCCAGCAGCACACCGACGAATTCGCGGCCATGATCACGCGCGAACACGGCAAGACCTTCAGCGACGCGCAAGGGGAAGTGGCGCGCGGCATCGAGGTGGTCGAGTTCGCGTGCGGCATCCCGCAGATGCTCAAGGGCGAATTCACCGACCAGATCGCGCGCGGCATCGACGCCTGGTCGATGCGCCAGCCGCTGGGCGTGGTGGCCGGCATCACGCCCTTCAACTTCCCGGTGATGGTGCCGATGTGGATGTTCCCGGTGGCGCTCGCCTGCGGCAACACCTTCGTGCTGAAACCGTCCGAGCGCGATCCGTCGCCTTCGCTGCTGCACGCGCGCCTGCTGAAGGAAGCCGGCCTGCCGGACGGCGTGTTCAACGTGGTGCAAGGCGACAAGGTCGCGGTTGACGCACTGCTGGAGCACCGCGACGTGCAGGCGATCAGTTTTGTCGGCTCGACCCCGATCGCCGAATACATCTACGCCCGCGGCAGCGCCGCCGGCAAGCGCGTGCAGGCGCTGGGCGGCGCCAAGAACCACATGGTCGTCATGCCGGACGCCGACATGGACATGGCGGTCGACGCCCTGATCGGCGCGGCCTACGGTTCCGCGGGCGAGCGCTGCATGGCGATCTCGGTGGCGGTGGCCATCGGCGACGCCGGCGACAAACTGGTGGCGGCGCTGGCCGAGCGCACGAAAAAACTGAAGATCGGCGACGGCATGAGCGAGGGCGCGGAAATGGGCCCGGTCGTCACCCAGGCGGCGCGCCAGCGCATCGAGCGCCTGATCGGCGAAGGCGTGGAGCAGGGCGCGACCCTGGTCGTCGACGGCCGCGGCTACAAGGTCGACGGCCGCGAGAACGGCTTCTTTGTCGGCGGCACCCTGTTCGACCACGTGAAGCCCGAGATGAGCATCTACCAGGAAGAGATCTTCGGCCCGGTGCTGTGCGTGGTGCGCCTGCCCGACGTCGGCAGCGCGGTGGAGCTGATCAACGCCAACGAGTACGGCAACGGCGTGGCCGTGTTCACCCGCGACGGCGGCGTGGCGCGCGAATTCGTGCGCCAGATCCAGGTCGGCATGGTCGGCGTGAACGTGCCGTTGCCGGTGCCGATGGCCTTCAACAGCTTCGGCGGCTGGAAGCGCAGCATGTTCGGCGACCATCACGCCTATGGGCCGGAAGGCGTGCGTTTCTACACGCGGCACAAGGCGGTGATGCAGCGCTGGCCAAACACGGCCAGTGCCGGCGTGGAGTTTGCGTTTCCGCAGATGAAGTGAGCGAAGCCGGTGGAGGGTGATTCCGCCGGCCGTATCGAAGGGCGTAGGGAGGGCTCTTGAGCCCACGCGGTACGGCGCGTGACAGATCGATCAATGTGATCTTTCCTGCGCTCGGTGTGCTGCTCGTCGGGCCAGCAATCATGGTGCGATATGCATGAGCACGACCGCGTGGGCTCGAGAGCCCACCCTACGCCCTTCGATAAACGAAACAGGTAAGCAAGCAGACGGATTTCAACAGAAGTAGTAGCACCACCCGCAGCAGAAGTTCGAGCACAGCATTTCACTCTACAACAAGAAGGGATGCACATGATCGAGACTCTCCAGCACCTGCCGCCGGCAGCCGATTCCCACGGCGCGCTCGCGGCCCAGTTCACCGACCTGGCGCCCGCGCTCACTGCGCGCCAGGCCGCCATCGAGGCGGCCCGCTGCCTGTACTGCTACGACGCGCCTTGTACGCGCGCCTGCCCGACCGGCATCGACGTCGCCAGCTTCATCCGCAACATCCACGACCAGAACATCACGGGCGCGGCGGTCGGCATCCTGAAGCAGAACATCTTCGGCGGCAGCTGCGCACGGGTCTGCCCGACCGAGATCCTGTGCGAGGACGCCTGCGTGCGCAACAACGCGGCCGAACGCGATCCGGTCAAGATCGGCCTGCTGCAGCGCCACGCCATCGACAACGCCGGCTTCACGAGTCACCCCTTCATGCGGGCGCCATCCACCGGCAAGACGGTGGCCGTGGTCGGCGCCGGGCCGGCCGGCCTGTCCTGCGCCCACCGCCTCGCCATGCTGGGCCACGACGTGGTCGTGTTCGAGGCGCGTCCGAAAGCGGGCGGCCTGAACGAGTACGGCATCGCCAAGTACAAGCTGCCCGGCGACTTCGCCCAGCAGGAAGTCGACTTCCTGCTCTCGGTCGGCGGCATCGACATCCAGTACGGGCAGGCGCTCGGCGAAGACCTGCAACTGCGCGACCTGCACACCCGTTTCGACGCCGTCTTCCTCGGCATCGGCCTGGGCGCGAGCCGCCGCCTCGGGCTGCTGGGCGAAGACGCGCCCGGCCTGATGGCGGCCACCGACTACATCGCCACGCTGCGCCAGGCCAGCGACCTGTCGCGCCTGCCGGTGCCGCGCCGCGCCATCGTGGTCGGCGCCGGCAACACGGCGATCGACATGGCGGTGCAGCTCAAGCGCCTGGGCGCGGACGAGGTGACCCTGGTCTACCGCCGCGGCTACGAGGCGATGAGCGCGACCGGCCACGAGATCGAGATCGCCAAGATCAACGGCGTGCGCATCCGTACCTGGGCTTCGCCGCTGGAAGTGCTGCTCGACGACGCCGGGCGCGTAGCCGGCATGCGCTTCGAGGAGACGCGCCTGGACGAGGGCCGCCTGGCCCGTACCGGCGCCTTCATCGACATTGCCGCCGATGCCGTGTTCAAGGCCATCGGCCAGGCCATCGCGCCGCCGCCGGAAGCCGACGTGCTCGCGCAGGGCCTGTGGCGCGACGGCGAACGCATCCGCGTCGATGCAAGCCTGCGCACCGCGGTGCCCGGCATCTATGCAGGCGGCGACTGCGTGGCCCTGGGCCAGGACCTGACGGTGCAGGCGGTCCAGCACGGCAAACTGGCCGCGCTGGCGATCCACAACGATATCCAAGCGGGGGCAGCATGGCCGACCTGAGCATCGAGTTCTGCGGGATCAAAGCGCCGAATCCCTTCTGGCTGGCCTCCGCGCCGCCGACCGACAAGGCCTACAACGTGGTGCGCGCTTTCGAGGCGGGCTGGGGCGGGGTGGTGTGGAAGACGCTGGGCGAAGACCCGCCGGCGGTCAACGTGTCGTCGCGCTATTCCGCCCACTACGGCAGGAACCGCGAAGTCATCGGCTTCAACAACATCGAGCTGATCACCGACCGCAGCCTGGAGCTCAATCTGCGCGAGATTACCGCCGTCAAAAAGGCCTGGCCCGACCGCGCCATGATCGTCTCGCTGATGCTGCCCTGCGAGGAAGCACCCTGGGCCGCGATCCTGCCGCTGGTGGAAGCCACCGGCGCCGACGGCATCGAGCTCAATTTCGGCTGCCCGCACGGCATGCCCGAGCGCGGCATGGGGGCGGCGGTGGGGCAGGTGCCCGAATACGTCGAGATGGTGACGCGCTGGTGCAAGCAGCACACGCGCCTGCCCGTCATCGTCAAGCTCACGCCGAACATCACGGACGTGCGCGCGCCGGCCCGCGCCGCGCTCGCCGGCGGGGCGGACGCAGTCTCGCTCATCAACACGGTCAACTCGATCACCCACCTCGACCTGGACCGCATGGTCGCGTATCCGATCGTCGGCGGCGCCAGCACCCACGGCGGCTATTGCGGCTCGGCGGTCAAGCCGATCGCGCTGAACATGGTGGCCGAGATCGCGCGCGATCCGGTCACCGCCGGGTTGCCGATCTCCGGCATCGGCGGCATCGGGAACTGGCGCGATGCGGCGGAATTCATCGCGCTGGGCGCCGGCTGCGTGCAGGTGTGCACGGCCGCGATGCTGCATGGCTTTCGCATCGTCGAGGAGATGAAGGACGGCCTGTCGCGCTGGATGGACAGCAAGGGCTACGCCAACGTCACCGCCTTCTCGCGCAAGGCAGTGCCGAACACCACGGACTGGAAGTACCTGGACATGAACTACCAGGTGATTGCCCACATCGACCAGGACAAGTGTATCCAGTGCGGCAAGTGCTTCGTCGCCTGCGAGGACACCTCGCACCAGGCCATCGCGCGCCAGGTGCTGGAAACGGGTGCGCGCCGCTACGAGGTGATCGAGGCGGAGTGCGTCGGCTGCAACCTGTGCGAGATCACCTGTCCGGTCGAAGGCTGCATCAGCATGGCGCCGCAGCAGACCGGCAAGCCTTATATGAACTGGACGCAGGACCCGCGCAACCCGCGCGCCGAAACGCGGCCGGTTCAGGAAGCCGCGGCGCCGGTGGCGGCCGGGACGCAGGCGCCGCT
>DEKZ01000046.1:0-15640 GCA_002354135.1 Massilia sp. UBA2709
GCGCGACCAGCAGCGGCGCGCCCTGGCAGGCGGCGACCGCCGCATCGAGTTCGGCCACCCATTCGTCGCGCTGCGGATTGTTCCAGTCGCGGTGTTCGACGCGCCGCAGCCGCGGGTGGCGCGCCTCCCACAGGGTCTGCCAGTGCTGCGGCCCGGAATTCCACAGGCCGGCGAGAGTCAGGACGTCGCAATCCATGGCGCTTCCCTCGTGTCGTTGTCGATCCGGCCATTCTACGCGCCTGCCGGATGGCGCGCCGGACGGGTCGGAGCGCGGTGCAGCAGGACTAGAGCGCCGTGCGCAGGGCGAACAGCTCGGGGAAGAGCACCACGTCGAGCATCTTGCGCAGGTAGCTCACGCCGGCGGTGCCGCCGGTGCCGGTCTTGAAGCCGATGATGCGCTCGACCGTGGTCACGTGGCGGAAGCGCCAGAAGCGGAAGGCCGTCTCGAGGTCGACCAGCTTTTCGGCCAGCTCGTACAGGCCCCAGTGTCTGTCGGGCGCCTGGTAGACCGCCAGCCAGGCCGCCTTCACCGACTCGTCCGCCTCGGTCGGCAGCGTCCAGTCGCGCTGCAGGCGTTCCGGCGCGATCGCAAAGCCGCTGCGGGCGAGCAGCATCACCGATTCGTCGTAGACCGAGGGCGTGTGCAGTTCGCGCTCGAGGATGGCATGCGCCGGCGGGTTTTTCTCGTGCACCGCCAGCAGGTTGGCGTTCTTGTTCCCGAGGATGAATTCGAGCTCGCGGTACTGGTGCGACTGGAAGCCCGAGGACGCGCCCAGGTAGGGCCGGATCGCCGTGTACTCGGAGGGCGTCATGGTCGCCAGCACGTCCCAGGCATGCACCAGTTGATCCATGATGCGGGCCACCCGCGCCAGCATCTTGAAGGCCGGGTCGAGTTCGCCGGCGCGCAGCTGCGCGCGCACGGCCTGCAGCTCGTGCAGCATCAGCTTGACCCAGAGCTCGCTGGTCTGGTGCTGGATGATGAACAGCATCTCGTTGTGGTTCGGCGAGAGCGGGTGCTGGGCCGACAGGATCTGGTCCAGGCCCAGGTAGTCGCCGTAGCTCATCGACTCCTTGAAGTCCATCTTCGCGCCGTGCCACTCGGCCGGCCTGTTTTCCTGCTTGTTCTCTGTTCCGCTCATGCTGGCCTCAGGTCACGGCGCCGCGCTCGGCGGCTACATCGTAGTCTTCGCGGTCGAGGATGTCCTTCAGGATCTCGACGGCGTCCCACACGTCCGCATAGCTGGTGTACAGCGGGGTGAAGCCGAAGCGCATGATTTCCGGCTCGCGGTAGTCGCCGATCACGCCGCGCTCGATCAGCGCCTGCATCACCGCATAGCCTTGCGGATGGGTGAAGCTGACCTGGCTGCCGCGGCGCGCGTGTTCGCGCGGGGTCACCAGGCCAAGCGGGTGGGCGGCGCAGCGCGCTTCCACCAGGTCGATGAAGAGATCGGTCAATTGCAGCGACTTGGCGCGGATCGCCTCCATCGTCGTTTCCTCGAACACTTCCAGGCCGCACTCGACCATCGCCAGCGACACCACCGGCTGGGTGCCGCACAGGGCGCGCCCGATGCCCTCGCAAGGCGCGAAGCCGTGGGCCATGGCGAAGGGGCGGGCATGGCCCCACCAGCCCGACAGCGGGTGCGCGAACTGTGCCTGGTGGCGCTGCGGCACCCAGATGAAGGCCGGGGAGCCCGGACCGCCGTTCAGGTATTTATAGGTGCAGCCGACGGCGAAGTCGGCCTCGGCGCCGCGCAGGTCGACCGGCACCGCGCCGGCCGAGTGGGCCAGGTCCCAGACGATCAATGCACCATTCTGGTGCGCATGACGGGTGAGGGCGGCCATGTCGTGCTGGTAGCCGGTGCGGTAGTTCACGTGGGTCAGCATGACGACGGCGCAGTCGGCGTCGATCGCGGCCGGCAGTTCTTCGACCGAGTCCACCAGGCGCACGCTGTAGCCGCGCTCGAGCCAGCTCGTGAGGCCCTCGGCCATGTAGATGTCGGTGGGGAAGTTGCTGCGCTCGGTGACGATGACGCGGCGGTGGGCGGTTTCGCCCTGGGCCTGGATGCGCACGGCGGCGGCCAGGGCCTTGAACAGGTTCAGCGAGGTGGTGTCGGTGACGACCACTTCATCGAGGCCGGCGCCGATCAGGGGCGCCAGGCGGCTGCCCAGGCGCTTGGGCATGTCGAACCAGCCCGCCGTGTTCCAGCTCTTGATCAGGTCCTGGCCCCACTCGCGCGCCACCACCTCCTGCGCGCGGGCCAGCGCCGCGCGCGGGCGGGCGCCGAGGGAATTGCCGTCGAGGTAGATGACGCCGGCAGGCAGGTCGAAGCGCCCGCGCAGCGGGGCCAGCGGGTCTTGCGCGTCGCGTGCCAGGCAGTCGGCGCGGGTAATGGTCAGTTCGCTCATATCGTGATGGATTCGTTCGAGGGCAGGACGCTCGGGCTCAATGGCCTGCTTGCATGGAAACCTTCAGCCGCTTGTATAGGCAGATGGCCGTTGGGGCGGCAGTGTAGCAAGAAAAACGGTCCCGGAGACGGTCGGTGGATATCGCTTTGTCATCTTTTTGCCCGGTTTTGGGGCGGCCGGGAAGTTTTTTCAACTTTTTTCAACATTTTTTGCCAACAGCCCTAAAGTTTCCGGAAGGGGCGCCGTAAAGGAACCAGAGGGCAGCAGCGGTGGCCGAAAAAATTTTCAAAAATATTTTTCAAACACCCTAAAGTTCTCCGGCGCGCCGCCGTTAAAGGGTCAGAAGGGCAGGAAACAGGGCTGAAAAAAATTTCAGAACCACCCTAAAGTTCCCGGATTGGTTGACGTAAACCAACACATGGGCCTGCTACCGGGTTCGCACGAAGCTGTAAAACGGCAAGCCTCGCAACACATCGCCAGCCTCCTTTTTCATAGGAGCGCACCTCCCATCCGCAAGGGTTTGTCAGACAAACTCCTACGGATGATCTCGCCTTTGCCGGACGCAAAATACAGTGTCCGTCCGATTCCGCAAATGTTTCTCTACGGTCAGAATCTATCTCACTGGCAACACAATCACTGGCAAACACCTGGCGCCAGGATCAAATAACGGAGAGTGGAAAATGACTGCAAACGACATGATGGCTGAAATCCGCGACGCGAACCTGAGCTACCTGATGCTCGCGCAGCAGATGATCCGCGCCGACAAGGTCACCGCGATTTTCCGCCTCGGCATCTCTGCCGACATCGCCGACCTGATCGAAGGCATGAGCAACGCCCAGATCCTGAAGCTCGCCGGCGGCAACATGATGCTGGCCCGTTTCCGCTTCGACGACACCGCGATCCTGTCGATGCTCACCAGCCACAGCAAGGACCGCGCCCTGGCCCAGTCGCATGCCGCGATCCTGATGGCTGGCCAGCCTGCCGAAGAAATTGCCTAAAAGCTCCCCGCGGCCTCGGTCCGAATGGTGTACGATAACCGGACTGAAGCCGGAGTTGCAGGATGAGCAAAAAAAGCGTCGTATCTGAAGCGCAAGAAATCCAGCTTGCCATCGAGTTGATCCAGCTGGGCGCGCGCCTCCAGCTGCTCGAGACCGAGGTATCGCTGTCACGCGAGCGCCTCATCAAGCTGTACAAGGAACTGCGCGGCGTCTCGCCGCCGAAAGGCATGCTGCCTTTCTCCACCGACTGGTTCCTGACCTGGCAGCCGAACATCCATTCCTCGCTGTTCATCAATATCCACAACTTCCTGGTGGAGAATGCCGGCGCCACCGGCATCCAGGCGGTGATGAAGGCCTACAAGCTTTACCTCGAACAGATGCCGGCCGCACCCGGCGAAGAGCCGCTCCTTTCGCTCACCCGCGCCTGGACCCTGGTGCGCTTCTTCCAGAGCGGCATGCTCAGGCTGACGCCCTGTGGCAAGTGCAAGGGCAAGTTCGTCGTCGACGCCCTCGACCTCAACAGCGACTACCTCTGCGGCCTCTGCCACATGCCTTCGCGCGCCGGCAAGACGCGCAAGGCCAAGGATGCCGCCGCCGCCCGGCAAGCGGATGCGCAGTCCGACACCTGAACTCCGTTCACACACGATGAGCCGGGCCGGGGCAGGGGACGCATGCTGAGCCCCGGACGCATCCTGAGGGCGCCGGCCGTGCAGGCACTGCTGTGCCAGCTCGCCGCCTTCCCCCTGACCCTGCTCGCGGTATATGTGCTTGCGCGTGCCGGCGCCAACCCATCCTATTTCAGCGCCGCCCTCGCGCAAGGCCTGTTTGCCGCGCTATTCACCGGCTGGCGCCGGCTGGCGCGCTGGTGGCTGGCGATCCAGTTCCTGTTCCCGCTGGCCCTGCTCGGCGCCAGCCAGTTCGATATCGCGCCCTGGCTGTTCCTGGCCGTCTTCCTCTTCATGCTGGTGCTCTACTGGTCGACCTTCCGCACCCAGGTGCCCTACTACCCCTCGGGCCGGGCGGCCTGGGAGGCGGTCGCGGCCCGGTTGCCTGCCGGCCGGCCGGTGTCGGTGATCGACATCGGCAGCGGCCTGGGCGGCCTGGTGCTCGACCTGGCGCGGCGCCGTCCCGACGTGAAGGCGACCGGCATCGAGCTGGCGCCGCTGCCCTGGCTGGCCAGCTGGCTGCGCGCGCGGCTCACCGGAAGCCGGGCCGTTTTCCTGCGCGGTGACTATGAGTCGCTCGATTTCGCCGACTACGACGCCGTCTTCGCCTACCTGTCGCCGGCGGCGATGTCGGCCCTGTGGCGCAAGGCGCGGCGCGAGATGCGGCCCGGCAGCATGCTGATGAGTTACGAATTCGCCATTGACGAAAGCACACCGGGTGCATCGGTCGAGGTGCCGGAGACTGGTCGAACTCTCTATATATGGCACTTTTAGGCGACATTCCCGGCACTTTTACTTGCTCACAGGCCATTCTCCCGCTATTGTTCCAGCTATTGTAGTTCCCTGCGTAAATGTTTTTTCTGGGATACGAATTCCTTGAAAATGCGAACCGTCCGGCCCGCTGGTTTTTCCTCTGGAGCAGTGTCTTGTTAGTTATTATTGGTTACGTCATTGTCTGTGCCTCGGTGTTCGGCGGCTTCGTCATGGCCGGCGGTCACGCGGCCGTGCTGTTCCAGCCGATCGAACTGCTGATGATCGGTGGCGCAGCCGTGGGCGCATTCTTTGTCGGTAACAACAACAAGGCCATCAAGGCGACGATGAAGGCGCTGCCTTCCGTGTTCAAGGGCTCCGCGTACACCAAGGAAATGTACATGGAGCTGATGTCGCTGCTGTTCGACGTGCTCTCCAAGGTGCGCAAGGAAGGCCTGATGTCGATCGAGGGCGACATCGAGGCGCCCGAGGCCAGCCCGCTGTTTTCCAAGTATCCGCTGGTGCTGGCCGACCACCACATCGTCGAATTCATGGCCGACTACCTGCGCCTCATGGTCTCGGGCAACATGGACGCCTTCCAGATCGAGAACCTGATGGACAACGAGATCGAGACCCACCACCACGAGGGCGCGGTGCCGGCCCACGTGATCGCCAAGCTCGGCGACGGCCTGCCGGCCTTCGGTATCGTGGCGGCGGTGATGGGCGTGGTCCACACCATGGAATCGGTGGGCATCCCGCCGGCCGAGCTGGGGATCCTGATCGCCAAGGCGCTGGTCGGCACCTTCCTCGGCATCCTGCTGGCCTACGGCTTCGTCGGTCCGCTCGCCAACCTGCTCGAGCAGAAGCTCGACGAATCCTCGAAGATGTTCCAGTGCGTGAAGGTCACGCTGCTGGCCAGCCTGAACGGCTATGCGCCGGCGCTGGCGGTCGAGTTCGGCCGCAAGGTGCTGTACTCGACCGAGCGTCCGAGCTTCGCCGAGCTGGAAGAGCACATCAAGAAGTCGAAGGGCAAGTAAGGCTGACCACGCCTGTACCCTCCCGTTTCCGATCAACCTGAACCACGCGAATACCCATGGCCGACGAAGGAATGCGCCCGATTATCGTCAAGCGGATCAAGAAGACCGCCGGCGGTCACCATGGCGGCGCCTGGAAGATCGCCTACGCCGACTTCGTGACGGCGATGATGGCCTTCTTCCTGCTGATGTGGCTGCTCGGCTCGACCTCCAAGGGCGACCTCGAGGGCATCTCCGATTTCTTCAAGAACCCGCTGAAGGTGGCGATGTCGGGCGGCTCGGGTTCTGGCGACAGCTCCTCGGTCATCAAGGGCGGCGGCGACGACCTGACGCGCCGCAACGGTCAGGTCAAGAAGGGCGACACGCCGCCCGAGCACAAGACCTACGACCTGAACGCCGCCAAGGCTGCGCTCGAGCGCGCCGAGGGCGAGCGCCTGCGCACGCTCAAGACCAGGATCGAGTCCATCATCGAGGCGAATCCGACCCTCAAGAAGTACAAGAACCAGCTGCTGCTCGACATCACCAGCGAAGGCCTGCGCATCCAGATCGTGGACGAGCAGAACCGCCCGATGTTCGCGCTCGCCAAGGCCCAGCTGCAGCCCTACACCCGCGACATCCTGGAAGTGCTGGGGATGGTGCTGAACGACGTGCCGAACCGGATCGGCCTGTCGGGCCACACCGATTCGACCCCGTACTACAGCGATGCCGGCTACAGCAACTGGGAGCTCTCGGCCGACCGCGCCAACGCCTCGCGCCGCGCGATGGTCGTGGGCGGGCTGTCCGACGAGAAGATCCTGCGCGTGGTCGGGCTGGCCGCGGCGGCGCCGCTCGACCGCGCCGACCCGTTCAACCCGATCAACCGCCGTATCAGCATCATCGTGATGAACAAGCGCACCGAGGACGCCGTCATGCGCGACGCCGCCACCCTCGATGTGCCGGCCCAGGACGGCGAGGCGGCGGCGAAAGCCGTCACCGCGGCCACGCAATGACCTGCCGCGTCAGGACAGGAGGACAATAATGACAAGAAAAAAGATTTTGGGCTCGCACGTGAAGCGGCTGCTTTCCGGAGTCTCCGCGCACGGGCGACGCCACCTCAGCGAGGTCGAGACCGACCTGCTGCAGACCGAGCTGCTGCTGGAAGAGGCGATCGAGAAGCTGACCAGCAGCTTCATGGCCATCCATAGCGCAGTCGGTGCGCGCCAGGAGGCGATCGACCGCCTGCTCGCGGGCGGCACGCCGACCCCCGAGGACAGCGCCGCGCTGGCCGCGATGAGCGGCGAGATCGGCGGCCACGTGAACACGGCGATCACCAGCATGCAGTTCCAGGACATGACCAGCCAGCTGATCGACCGCACCCTCAAGCGCGTCACCGGCCTGCGCGAATTCCTCGGCACGCTGGGCGAGCATGGCTCGGACATCGCGCCGGAAACGGGCAGCGAGGAAATCGTCGAGCGCCTGGGCAAGGTCAGCATGGCGCTGGCCATCCAGTCGCTCGAGCTGCGCAGCGTGCTGCGCAAGTCGGTCGAGCAAAGGCATCTCGAAAGCGGGGATATCGAACTGTTCTGACGGTTCGCCCACCACAACAACCATCCCGGCAGTGTACCGGGCACAGAAAACAGCAGGAGCAAAACATGGCTAAAACAATTCTCGCGGTCGACGATTCGAGCTCGCTGCGCCAGATGGTGGCGTTCAGCCTGAAGGCGGCCGGGTACCAGGTGGTGGAAGCGGTCGACGGCCAGGACGGCCTGGACAAGGCGCGCCAGCAGGTGGTCGACCTGGTCCTGACCGACCAGAACATGCCGCGCATGGACGGCCTGTCGCTGATCAAGCAGCTGCGCAGCCTGCCCGAGTACCAGAAGGTGCCGATCCTGATGCTGACCACCGAGTCCTCGGACGAAATGAAATCGAAGGGCCGTGCGGCCGGCGCCAACGGCTGGCTGGTCAAGCCGTTCGACCCGCAGCGCCTGATCGAGGTCGTCAAAAAAGTGATCGGCTGATGCGGATGCATCCGCTACCGCAACGGAACCTGTCATGACGATCGACATCAGCCAGTTTTACCAGGTCTTTTTCGACGAGGCCGAAGAGCTGCTCGCCGAAATGGAGCGGCTGTTGCTGGCCGTCGACGTGGCCGCGCCCGACGCCGAAGACCTGAACGCGATTTTCCGCACCGCCCACTCGGTCAAGGGCGGCGCCTCGACCTTCGGCATCACCGACATGAGCGAGGTCACCCACGTGCTGGAGTCCCTGCTGGACCGGATCCGCAAGGGCGAGATGGCGCTCACCTCGCAGCACGTGGATGCCTTCCTGGCCGCCAAGGACACGCTCAAGATGCAGCTCGACGGACACCGCAACGGCGCCGCGGTCGACCAGGACACGGTCGCCAACGTGCGCATGGTGCTGCACGACCTGTCCGAGGGCCTGGTGCCGGCCGCTTCGCTGGTGGCGCCTTCGTTTCTCCACGCCGAGCCGAAAGCCCAGACCGGCGAGGGCGCGCACCGCTACAAGATCGAGCTGCCCAGCGTGGCCCAGCGCGACATCAATGCGCTGGTCGACGAACTTGGCCTGATGGGCCGGGTCTCGGTCACGCCGCTCGAGGGCGGCCGCAGCGCGCTGATCATCACCACCCACGAGAGCCTGGACGACATCATCGCCATCTGCTCGTTCGTGCTCGACCCGGACGACCTGAAGATCTTCGAGGCGCCTCCGCTCACGCCTGAGCAGCGCGCAATCGAGGCGGCGGAGCGCGCCCGCATCGAGAACGAGCAGGGCTACGGCTTCTTCGATCCGGCCGACGACGCGCCGGCCGCTGCCGACGAGCTGTCGGACGACGAGCGCGGCTACGGGTTCTTCCAGCCGATCGAGCAGATCCGCGCCATGACCGGCGCCGAGGCCCAGGCGCCGAAGGCGGCCGTGGTCGTGGCGGTGGAACATCACGAAGAGAAGAAGGCCGTCAAGAAGGACGAGAAGGGCGCCGAGTCCTCCTCGATCCGCGTCTCGGTCGAGAAGGTCGACCAGCTGATCAACCTGATCGGCGAGCTGGTCATCACCCAGGCCATGATCGAGCAGCGCTCCAGCGGGCTCGACCCGATGCTGCACGAGCGCCTGCTGTCCTCGGTGTCCCAGCTCACCCGCAATACCCGCGAGCTGCAGGAAGCCGTGATGTCGATCCGCATGATGCCGATGGATTTCGTGTTCTCGCGCTTCCCGCGCATGGTGCGCGACCTGGCGGGCAAGCTCGGCAAGAAAGTCGACTTCATCACCCACGGCGCCGCGACCGAGCTGGACAAGGGCCTGATCGAGCGCATCGTCGATCCGCTGACCCACCTGGTGAGGAACAGCATCGACCACGGCATCGAGATGCCCGACGCCCGTGCCGCCGCCGGCAAGTCGGAAGCGGGGCGCCTGTTCCTGTCGGCCGGCCATCAGGGCGGCAACATCGTCATCGAAGTGGCCGACGACGGCGCCGGCCTGAACCGCGAGAAGATCCTCGCGAAAGCCGCGCAGAACGGCCTGGCCGTGTCCGACAACATGAGCGACGCCGATGTGTGGCAGCTGATCTTCGCGCCGGGCTTCTCGACCGCCGAGATCGTGACCGACGTCTCGGGCCGCGGCGTGGGCATGGATGTTGTCAAACGTAACATCATGGCCATGGGCGGTTCGGTCGATATCCGGTCCGCGCGTGGTTTTGGCACCACGATTTCGATCTCTTTGCCCCTGACTTTGGCGATTTTGGATGGGATGACAATCCGTTGCGGTGAGGAAATCTATATCCTTCCATTGGGCTTCGTCGTCGAGTCGCTGCAGCCGCGCCGCGAGGACATCCGCGACATCGCCGGCCGTGGCCAGGTGCTCAAGGTCCGTGGCGAATACCTGCCGTTGATTGCGCTGTACAGCGTGTTCGACATCGCGCCGCGCTCGATGGATCCGGCCGAGGGCATCGTGGTCATCCTGGAATCCGAAGGCAGGCGCGCCGCGCTCCTGATCGACGACCTGGTCGGCCAGCAGCACGTGGTCGTGAAAAACCTCGAGGCAAACTACCGCAAGGTGTCCGGCATCTCGGGCGCGACCATCCTGGGCGACGGCGGCGTGTCGCTGATCCTCGACGTGGCCGCGCTGGTGCGCTCCACGCGCCAGCTGGCCGACGAGGCGCTGGCTCCAACATTGAACTGAAAACAAAAGGAAAATTCATGTCCATTACCCAGACCAACCAGGCGCAGGGCGCCGACGCCGGTCTCGAATACCTGGCCTTCACCCTGGGCTCGGAAGAGTACGGGATCGATATCCTGAAAGTGCAGGAAATCCGCGGCTACGAAGCCGTGACCCGCATCGCCAACGCCCCCGAGTTCATCAAGGGCGTGATCAACCTGCGCGGCATCATCATCCCGGTAGTGGACATGCGCATCAAGTTCAATCTCGGCACCCCGACTTATGACCAGTTCACCGTCGTCATCATCCTGAACATCGGCGGCCGCGTGATGGGCATGGTGGTCGACAGCGTCTCCGACGTCACCACCCTGACCCCGGACCAGATCAAGCCGGCCCCGGACATGGGCACCGCCTTCAGCACCGATTACCTGATCGGCCTGGGCACCGTGGACGAGCGCATGCTGATCCTGGTCGACATCGACCGCCTGATGTCGTCGGCCGAGATGGGCCTGGTCGACAAGCTGGCTGCCTGATGGCAGCCTGAAACAGGGAACGGCACCGAGCAGCAATCGCGGGCCCGTCCCGCAACGAACACAAGGTGAGGCAAAGTGCCGCTACATAAATCCGACACGGTCAAGGAATTTGACTTCACGCGCGCCGACTTCGAGCGGGTGCGCGCCCTGATCTACCGCCAGGCCGGCATCTCGCTGGCCGACAGCAAGCAGGAAATGGTCTACAGCCGCCTGGCGCGGCGCCTGCGCGCGACCGGCATCCAGTCTTTCTCGACCTACCTCGACGACCTGGAAGCGGGCCGCATGGAGCAGGAGTGGGAAGCCTTCACGAATGCGCTGACCACCAACCTGACCTCGTTCTTCCGCGAAGCCCACCACTTCCCGCTGCTGGCCGAACATGTGCTGGGCCTGCGCGGGCGCGCCGGCGAGCCGCTCACCATCTGGTGCTCGGCCAGTTCGACCGGCGAGGAGCCGTATTCGATCGCGATGACGGTGTGCGAAGCCTTCAACACGCTCACGCCGAACGTGCAGATCGTCGCCACCGACATCGACACGAATGTGCTGGCCACGGCCAGCGAGGGCGTATACGGGCTCGAGCGCGTGGAAAAGATGTCGCAGGAGCGCCTCAAGCGCTTCTTCCTGCGGGGTAAGGGCCGCCACGAAGGCATGGTGCGGGTGCGCCCGGAGCTGCGCCAGCTGGTGAGCTTCCGCCAGCTCAACCTGCTCTCGGACAGCTGGCCGGTGAACGGGCAGTTCGATGCGATTTTCTGCCGCAACGTCATGATTTACTTCGACAAGAACACCCAGCGCAAGATCCTGGCGCGTTTCGTGCCGATGATGAAGCCGCATGCGCTGCTGTTTGCCGGCCACTCCGAGAATTTCCTCTATGTTTCCGAATCGCTGCGACTGCGCGGCAAAACGGTCTATGAACTCAACGCCAGGCGCTCCTGAGTACGCGCGAACCGGAAACCACCATGCATTCGAATAGCCATTTCGCCACCAACGTCTATTACGACCGCACCTTCGACGTCGATGCGGCCAAGATCCTGCCGGGCGAGTACTACTACACCGGCAAGAACATGCTGATCGTGACCGTGCTCGGCTCCTGCGTCTCGGCCTGCATCCGCGACCGCATCACCGGCCTGGGCGGCATGAACCACTTTATGCTGCCCGACGGCGGCGGCGACGCCGGCAGCCCGGTGTCGGCGTCGATGCGCTACGGCAGCTATGCGATGGAGGTCCTGATCAACGACCTGCTGAAAGCCGGCGCCCGGCGCGAGAACCTGGAGGCGAAGGTGTTCGGCGGCGGCGCCGTGCTGCGCGGTTTCACCGCGATGAACGTGGGCGAGCGCAACGCCGCCTTCGTGACCCAGTTCCTGAAGACCGAAAGGATCCCGGTGCTGGCCGAGGACCTGAACGACATCTACCCGCGCAAGGTGTACTTCTTCCCGCGCACGGGCAAGGTGTTGGTGAAGAAATTGATGCAAACGCAGAACGATACGCTGGCCAAGCGCGAGCTCGACTACGCCAAGCGCCTCAAGGTCGAGCCCGTGGGCGGCGAAATCGACCTGTTCTGACCCCGAAAGGAAGGACGATGAAAACCAAGGTACTGATCGTCGACGACTCGGCCCTGATCCGCAGTGTGATGAGCGAGATCGTCAATTCGCAGGCCGACATGGAAGTCGTGGCGACCGCGCCCGATCCCCTGGTGGCGCGCGAACTGATCAAGAAACACAACCCCGACGTGCTCACGCTCGACGTCGAGATGCCGAAGATGGACGGCCTCGACTTCCTGGAGAAGCTGATGCGCCTGCGCCCGATGCCGGTGCTGATGGTGTCCTCGCTGACCGAGCGCGGCTCGGAAATCACGATGCGCGCGCTGGAACTGGGCGCGGTCGACTTCGTCACCAAGCCGAAGATCTCGATCCAGACCGGGATGCGCGAGTACACCGAGCTGATCACCGACAAGATCCGCGCCGCCGCGCGCGCGCGCGTCAAGGCGCGCAGCGTGCACCAGAGCCCGGCCCCGAGCGCGCTGCAGGCCCTGCGCAGCCCCCTGATCTCGTCGGAAAAGCTGATCATCATCGGCGCCTCCACCGGCGGCACCGAGGCGATCCGCGAATTCCTGATGCAGATGCCGTCCGACTGCCCGGGCATCCTCATCGCCCAGCACATGCCGGAAGGCTTCACCAGCTCGTTCGCGCGGCGCCTCGATTCGCTGTGCAAGATCAGTGTCTCGGAGGCGGTCGGCAACGAGCGTATCCTGCCGGGGCACGCCTACATCGCGCCGGGCCACTCGCACCTGCTGCTCACGCGTTCCGGCGCGAACTACATGACCAAGATCGAGCAGACCGATCCGGTGAACCGTCACCGTCCTTCGGTCGACGTGCTGTTCCGCTCGGCGGCATTAGCGGCGGGCAAGAACGCGGTCGGCGTGATCCTGACGGGCATGGGTAAAGACGGCGCTGCTGGTATGCTTGAAATGAAAAACGCCGGCGCGCACAATTTCGCCCAGGATGAAGCTTCGTGCGTCGTGTTCGGCATGCCGCGCGAGGCGATCGCGATCGGCGCCGCCCACGAAGTGGCGCCCCTGGGCGCCTTGCCGGGACTGGTGCTGGGCCACCTCGCGGCGCAGGGCGGAAGAGCGTTGCGGGTTTGATCCGAATCGCTTGCTTTTGCGTCGGTTTTATCGCCGTACGGCAACAAAAATGCTATCCTTGAGGCTGCTTGTTGCAGCGCCTCAAGCCACACTAACCATAGTAAAAGAATCAACGGAGTAATTCATGGCTGATCCAAAGATGCGTTTCCTGGTTGTTGACGATTTCTCGACGATGCGACGCATCGTCCGGAACTTGTTGAAAGAACTGGGTTACGCCAACGTCGACGAGGCCGAAGACGGCGTCATGGCGCTGGCCAAGCTGCGCAGCGAGCAGTTCGACTTCGTCGTCTCGGACTGGAACATGCCCAACATGGACGGGCTGACCATGCTGCAGAACATCCGTGCCGATCCCGCGCTGGCCAAGCTGCCGGTGCTGATGGTGACCGCGGAAGCGAAGAAGGAAAACATCATCGCCGCAGCCCAGGCGGGCGCCAGCGGCTACGTGGTCAAGCCGTTCACGGCCGCCACGCTCGACGAGAAGCTGAACAAGATCTTCGAGAAGATGGAAAAGGCCTGACATGTCAGAGCAGACGCAGGATGCGGCAGCATCGCCGGACGAGGTGCTGAGCCGGATCGGCCACATGACGCGCGCGCTGCACGACAGCCTGCGCGGCCTGGGCCTGGACAAGCTGATCGAGAAGGCCGCCAGCGACATCCCCGATGCGCGCGACCGCCTCGACTACGTGGCGCGCCTGTCGGAGCAGTCCGCCAAGCGCGTGCTCGACGCCACCGATGCGGCCGGCCCGCTGCAGGACGGCATCGAAACCCGCAGCGCCGAGCTGCGCGGCCAGTGGCAGGCGCTGCTCGACGCCAAGGCTGAGGGCGAAGGCGACTGGCGCGCCCTGGCCGAGCGCACCATCGCCTCGCTCGCCGAATCCGAGCGCGCCGCGGCGAGCACCCGCGGCCAGCTGATGGACATCATGATGGCCCAGGACTTCCAGGACCTGACCGGCCAGGTGATCGGCAAGATCACCTCGATCGCGCAAGACCTGGAAAAGCAGCTGGTGCAGGTGCTGATCGACTTCGCGCCGAGCGAAATCAAGCGCGAGCTGGACAGCGGCCTGCTGAACGGGCCGCAGATCAAGCCCGAGGGCAATACCGAGGTCGTGGCCGACCAGGGCCAGGTCGACGACCTGCTCGACAGCCTGGGGTTCTGAACACGGCGGCGGCGCTTGCCGCCCCGACGGTTTTATTTCGCGCCCCTTTCCATGCACCATAAAAACTATATCGTTCGCGAACCGCTGCTCGACCCCGCGCAGCGCGTCATCGGCTACGAGCTGCTCTGGCAGCAGGGTGGCCAGCCGGTCCTCGACGCCGACCTCGAAGAGCTGGTCGGTTTCGTCGCCGAACATGTCCAGCACGAGGAACACGGCTGGCTGTTGCGCGACAAGGTCCTCTTCCTCGACGCCGTGCCCGCCATGCTCTCGACCGACGCGCTGTTCGCGCTGCCGCCCGAGCGTACCGTGTTGAGCCTGCAGGCGCGCCACCTGATGGACCCGGACGTCCGCGCCGCCGTGCAGGCGGTGCGCGCCGGCGGCGTCGGCATCTCGCTGCGCGGCCTGGACGTCGGCCACATCACCAAGGCCCTGGCGCCATATGCCTCGCACGTCGAGATGCGCTTTGCCGGCATCAACGTGGCCGAGCAGGCGCGCACCTATGCCGCCGCGAAGCAGTCCTCGCTGCGCATGATCGGCCGGCCGGTGAGCAACTGGATCGACTACGACGCCTGCGCCGCGCTCGGCCTGGAAGCCTTCGTCGGCAAGCTGCACCTGACGCCGCGCCCGGGCAACCCGGTCAAGGGGCTGAATCCGACCCAGACCATCATCCTGCAGCTGATGCAGATGGTGCAGAACAACGAGGACATTCCCAAGCTCGAGGGCGTGCTCAAGCGCGATCCGGCGCTGACCTACAAACTGCTGCGCAACATCAACTCGGCCGGCTTCGGCGCCGGGCGCGAGGTGCAGTCGATCCGCCAGGCGATCGCCCTGATGGGCTATGCGCCGCTCTACCGCTGGCTGACCCTGCTGCTGGCGAGCGCCAGCACCAGCGGCTATTCGCCGGTGCTGATGGAAACGGCGGTGGTGCGCGGCCGCCTGACCGAGCTGCTCGGCCAGAAGGCCCTGGCGAAGGGCGAGGGCGAGAACCTGTTCGTCGCCGGCATGTTCTCGCTGCTGGACCGCCTCCTGGGCCTGCCGATGAAGGAAGTGCTCGACACCGTGCCGCTGCCGGCCGAAGTCGTGCGCGCCCTGCTCACGCGCGACGGGCTCTATGGCCCTTACCTGGCGCTGGCCGAAGCCTGCGAACTGAGCTCGAACCTGGTCGGTTCGCTCGCCACTGGGCTCGATCTCAGCCCGCTGGAAGTCAACAAGGCGCACCTGTCGGCGCTGGCCTGGGCGCAGGCGGTGACGCAGTAGGGTTGGCCCGCTAGTCTGCCGACATTCGCTGATGCGGCTTGTCGTAGGGTGGGCAC
>DEKZ01000046.1:15681-23567 GCA_002354135.1 Massilia sp. UBA2709
GTGGGCACGAGTGCCCATCCTACAACTGCAACCCCGGCTCTCAAGCCCGCTGCCGTTCCCGCCCCGTACTCACGAGGCGCTGCAACTGCTGGTGCATCTGCATCTCGATCTGCTCGAAGCTGCAGCCGATCTGCACCTGGTCGCCCAGCAGGAAACTGCGGAAGGGCCGCATCAGGCGCACCTCCAGGTCGGCGACGATCGCCAGCGCCGGCCCCAGCTGCAGGCGCACGCCCTTGATCTTCTTCCCCACATGCAGTCCCACCGCCTGGTCTGGCGTGGCGCGCAGGCCGACGCCGCCGGTCGAATAGTCGCACAGCGGCAGTTCGTACTGCTTGTTCAGCAGGGTGAAGGTGGCCGCGTAGGTGCCGTTCAGCGGCGTATCGCAGCGCTGGGCCGCGCGCCGGTTCAGCACCAGGCAGAATTCGGGGAACACGGCCGGCAGCAGGTTCGGCTGGCCGGGCTGGGAGGCCCAGTCGCTTTCCAGTTCGAACTGCAGCTTGGCGTTGCCGGCCAGGGCCGCGACAAAAGTGGCGCGGCCGGGCGGGATCGGGGTGTCGCCGGCCAGGTCGAGCACGAAGTGGGGTTCTTCCGGGTCGACCGACTCGATGCGGGCCAGCAGCGGCTCGGGCAGGCCGGCGGGGTAGATGGTCAGCGGCTCGCCGATCTCGGCCAGGGCGGTGAGGGTCTCGCCGATATCGAAGGGGTCGCGCATCTCGTGCGGCGAAGCGTTGGGTGCGATGCGCGCCAGCACGTCAACGGGACGGGGCGGCCCCTTGCGGGGCGGACGGGAACGGGAATCGGTCACGGCGACAATCCTTGCAGGCGAAATCTCCGGCTGTACCTAGCTGCCGGCGCACGACAGTATAAACTGCCGTGCAAACTGTTGCAAAAAATAAATAGTTCTTTGCAAAAGAACAGCGCCGCCGTGGGCCTCAGATCTCGAGGTTGTCGATCAGGCGCGTGGTGCCGAGCTTGGCCGCGGCGAGCACCACCAGGGGTTCGCCTTTCGCCAGGTCGCCAGCCATTGGCGCCTGCAGGTCGATGCGCTTGCGCACCGAGATGTAGTCCGGCTTCCAGCCGCGGTTTGCCAGCCGGGCCATCGCCTCGCGCTCGAGCGAGAAGATGTCGAGGTGGCCGGCGCGCATCTCGTTGGCGACGAAATTCAACGCCTGGTAGAGGGCCGGCGCCTCCGCACGCTCTTCCGGCGAGAGGTACATGTTGCGCGAGGACAGGGCCAGGCCGTCTTCCGCGCGGAAGGTTTCGGCGCCGATGATTTCGGTCGGCAGGGCGAACTGGCGCGCCATGTTTCGCACGATCATCAGCTGCTGGTAATCCTTCTTGCCGAACACGGCCACGCGCGGCTGCACGCAGGAGAACAGCTTGGTCACCACCGTGCACACGCCGTTGAAGAAGCCGGGGCGGAACTCGCCTTCCAGCGTATTGCCGAGGGTATCGGGCGGCTGGACGCGGTATTCCTGGGGCTCCGGATACAGGTCCTTCTCGGTCGGCGCGAACAGCACGTAGACGCCTTCCTTTTCCAGCTTCTCGACGTCGGCCTGGAAGGTGCGCGGGTACTTGTCGAAGTCCTCGTTCGGGCCGAACTGCAGGCGGTTGACGAAGATGGAGGCGACCACCGGGTCACCGTGCTTGCGCGCCAGGCGCATCAGCGACAGGTGGCCTTCGTGCAGGTTGCCCATCGTCGGCACGAAAGCGGTGCGCAGTTGGCCGCGCAGCTGGTCGCGCAGTTCGTCAATGGTGGAGATGATTTTCATGGTGGTTGGATGGGTTAAGTGTGGCGCCTGGTGCGGCCGTCAGGCCGGCGAATAGGCCAGGCGCACGTAGATCGGCGCGAACGGTTCGGCCTGGGTGATTTCGACCAGGGTTTCCTTGGCCAGCTCGAGCAGGGCGACGAAGTGCACGACGACGATCGGCACCGAGGCATGTCCGGCAAACAGCTCGCCGAATTCGACGAAGCGCTGCGATTGCAGTGTACGCAGGATCGCCGACATGTGCTCGCGTACCGACAGTTCCTGGCGCCCGATGCGGTGGTGCTGGGTCAGTTTCGCCCGCCGCAGCACGTCGAGCCAGGCGCGCTGCAGGTCATGCGGCTCGACCTGGGGCAGCAGCGGCGCCAGGCCCTGCTCGACGGGCAGCGAAGGGCGCTGGAAATCGCGTCCCTCCTGCGGGATCGTGCCGAGCTTCACGGCGGCCAGCTTGATCTGCTCGTACTCGAGCAGGCGGCGCACCAGTTCCGCGCGCGGGTCGCCCACGTCCTCGACCAGGTCGTCCTGCCTCTTGGGGAGCAACATTCTCGACTTGATCTCGATGAGCATGGCCGCCATCAAGAGGTACTCGGCCGCCAGTTCGAGGTTGCTTTGCCGGATCTGCTCGACATACTCCAGGTATTGCAGGGTCACCTGCGCCATCGGGATGTCGAGGATATTGAAATTCTGCTTGCGGATCAGGTAGAGCAGCAGGTCGAGCGGCCCTTCGAAGGCGTCGAGGAAGACCTCGAGCGCGTCGGGCGGGATGTACAGGTCGTTGGGCATGCGCAGCAGCGGCTCGCCGTACAGCCGCGCAATGGCGGCGGCCGCGGCGTCGTCGAGCTCGGAGATCCGGTACAGCCCCAGGGCGGTGCCGTCCGTGTCCGGGCAGCCCGGCTGGCCCACCTCGAGGTGGCGCAGCGCGGGCGGGATGACCTCCCCCCGCTCACCGCGCGTCATGGTCAGCAGCACCGTGGTGACCCCCAGGCCGCTGTAGTGACCCATGGTGGCCGCGGTGTTGATGGCCTCGTCGTCCGGGTGGGCGTGCACGAAGAGCAGACGCGCCCGGGCGGGGTCCACGCCCGCCGGCAGCAGCGTGTCCGCCGCGCCCGCGATGGCGTGTCCCCCGCCCGGGTACTTCGGGTCGACCACGATCAGGCGCGGGCCCGCTGACGGGCGACCTTGAGCCGCTCGTTGGCGTCCAGGACCACCTTGCGGATGCGGATGGCCTCCGGGGTGACCTCCACGCACTCGTCCTCGCGGGCGAACTCGAGGCACTCCTCGAGCGTGAGCTTGCGCGGCGGGGTGAGGTTCTCGAACGTCTCCGAGGAGGCCGCACGCATGTTGGTGAGCTTCTTCTCCTTGGTGATGTTCACGTCCATGTCGTCCGCGCGGGAGTTCTCGCCCACGATCATGCCCTCGTACACCTCGGAGGTGGGCTCCACGAAGAACGAGCCGCGCTCCTGCAGGTTGATCATGGCGAACGGGGTCACCACGCCGGCGCGGTCCGCGACCATGGAGCCGTTGGTGCGGTACTCGATCTCCCCGGCCCACGGCTCGTAGCCGTCCGCGTAGGAGGAGGCGATGCCCGCGCCGCGGGTGTCCGTGAGGAACTTGGTGCGGAAGCCGATCAGACCGCGGGAGGGAACCTTGAACTCCATGCGCACCCAGCCGGTGCCGTGGTTGCTCATGCCCTCCATGCGGCCCTTGCGCCCGGCCATCAGCTGCGTGACCGCACCCAGGTACTCCTCGGGGACGTCGATGGTCATGTGCTCGTAGGGCTCGTGGACCTTGCCGTCCACGGTCCTGGTGACCACCTGGGGCTTGCCCGCGGTGAGCTCGAAGCCCTCGCGGCGCATCTGCTCCACCAGGATGGCCAGCGCGAGCTCGCCACGGCCCTGGACCTCCCACGCGTCCGGACGCTGGGTGGGGAGGATCTTCAGCGAGACGTTGCCGATCAGCTCCTTGTCCAGACGGTCCTTGACCTGGCGCGCCGTGACCTTGGCACCCTTGACGCGCCCGGCCAGCGGGGAGGTGTTGATGCCGATGGTCATGGAGATCGCGGGATCGTCCACGGTGATCAGGGGCAACGGCTCGGGGTTCTCCAGGTCCGTGAGGGTCTCACCGATGGTGATGTCCTCGATGCCCGCCACGGCCACGATCTCACCGGGTCCGGCGCTCTCCGCGGGCACGCGGTCCAGACCCTTGGTGGCCAGCAGCTCGGAGATCCGCACGCTCTTGATGGTGCCGTCCTGGCGCGCCCAGGCCACGGTCTGGCCCTTCTTGAGGGTGCCGTTGAAGATGCGCAGCAGCGCGAGACGGCCCAGGAACGGGGAGGCGTCCAGGTTGGTCACGTGGGCCTGCAGCACGCCCTCGGGGTTGTAGGACGGCGCCGGGATGTGCTCGATGATGGTCTTGAACAGCGGCTCGAGGTCCTCGTTGTCCGGCAGCTCGCCGTTGGCGGGCTGGTCCGTGGAGGCACGCCCGGCCTTGCCGGAGGCGTAGACCACGGGGACGTCCAGCACGGCGTCCAGGTCCAGGTCCGGGTTGTCCTCGGCGATGTCCGAGGCCAGGCCCAGCAGCAGGTCCATGGTGTCGGAGACGACCTCCTCGATGCGGGCGTCGGGGCGGTCCACCTTGTTGACCACCACGATCACGGGCAGCTTGGCCTCGAGGGCCTTGCGCAGCACGAAACGGGTCTGGGGCAGCGGGCCCTCGGAGGCGTCCACGAGCAGCACCACGCCGTCCACCATGGACAGGCCGCGCTCCACCTCGCCGCCGAAGTCCGCGTGGCCCGGGGTGTCGATCACGTTGATGGTGATGGTCTCGCCGTTCGCGGCGGGCCCGTCGTAGAACACCGTGGTGTTCTTGGCGAGGATCGTGATGCCCTTCTCGCGCTCCAGGTCGCCCGAGTCCATGACCCGCTCCTCGACCTCTCCGTGGCTGGAGAACGCGTGCGTCTGCTGGAGCATGGCGTCGACGATGGTGGTCTTGCCGTGGTCAACGTGGGCGATGATTGCAATATTACGAATTGCGCGTTTGGTATTTGACATGTGATTTCAGCGTGGAGTTGCGTGATGTACGGATGTGTACGGTGCTGCCAATTTCGGAAACCGACTAGTATAGCACGCGAACGTGACGTTTCCAGGGAAAAGCCCCGCAATTTCAACGGCTTGCCGGGATTTCAAGGGTTTGTGGGCGTTTTTGGATATTGCCGTGGTGCAGGGAGTTACGTAGGGTGGGCGCCCCGTGCCCACCGGAAGCGTGCGCGGCGTGGCGCCCGTCGGGGTTCGCACGAGCGTATCGTCGGCTTGACGCTGAGGCGGGCACCGGGCGCCCACCCTGCGAAGAGGCCTTTGACGTGGTTATTGCGAGGCAGCGATCAAGCGTTCCGGCGCCAAGATCGCATACTCCTGCAGGTTGGCGGTGCCGAGCAGTTTTTCGCCATGGTAGACCCGCACCCTGCCCAGTTCCTGGGGCACCAGCACCGACTCCTTGCCCAGCGCCAGGCGCTGGCCGTTCAGGAAGCGCTTCGCCAGCTCGTCCGTCAGTTCGACGGAAGGAAAGCTCGACAGCAGCGCATCGACCGGCGCCAGCAGCGAACGGGGATCGGGATGCGCCTGCAGCTCTTCGAGCGTGATCATGCGCTCGGCCGTGAGTGCGCCGACCTGGATGCGGCGCAGCGCGTTCAGGTGCGCGCCGCAGCCCAGGGCCGCGCCGATATCCTCGCCCAGCACGCGCACATAGGTGCCCTTGCTGCAGGTGACGCGGATCTTCAGCATCGGCGCCTCGTAGGCGATCAGCTCCAGGCCGTGGATCGTCACCGGCCGCGCCTCGCGCTCGAGCGTGATGCCTTCGCGCGCATATTCGTACAAGGCCTTGCCGTCGCGCTTCAGGGCCGAGTACATCGGCGGCACCTGCAGGATGGGGCCGCGGAAACGCGCCAGCGCCGCTTCGATCTGTTCGATCGTCACGTCGACCTCGCGCGTCTCGAGCGTCTCGCCTTCGGTGTCGCCGGTGGTGGTCATGATGCCGAGGTGCACGGTCGCATCATAGGTCTTGTCGGCTTCCAGCAGGTCCTGCGAGAACTTGGTGGCCTCGCCGAAGCACAGCGGCAACAGGCCGGTGGCGAAGGGATCGAGGGTGCCGGTGTGGCCGGCCTTCTTCGCGTTCATCACGCGCTTGGCCTTGATCAGGGCGTCGTTCGAAGACAGGCCGACCGGCTTGTCGAGCAGCAGCACACCGTCGACCAGGTCGCGCGGCTTTTTTTGCGGGCGGGCGTTCACTCCGAGTCTGCCTCGTCTTCGCCGAAGTCGGCGGCGCGCACGGCGTTGGCCTGGTCGATCAGGGCCGACATCTGCAGGCCGCGCGAGGTCGAGGTGTCGTGCAGGAAGTGCAGTTGCGGCAGCGTGTGGATGTGCAGGCGCTTGCCGAGCTGGTTGCGCAGGTAGCCGGCAGCTTTGGAGAGGCCTTCCAGGGTCTGCTTGACCTCTTCCTTGCTGTCCTTCAGCAGGGTGAAGTAGACCTTCGCGTGCGCGTAGTCGGGGGTGAGCTGCACTTCGGTCAGCGTGACCATGCCCACGCGCGGGTCCTTCAGTTCGAATGCGATCAGTTCCGACAGGTCCTTCTGGATCTGGTCGGCAACGCGCAAGCCGCGCTGGGGAATGTTTTTGCTGTGTTTTGCCATGTTTCGTTGTTGGGGGTTTTGTGACAATGGTACATCGATCGGGTGCGAGGGGGCGCGTCGCGGACATCCGTCTCGGATGCCCGGAGGCGCCGGACGGTGGGTTCAAGAACCCACCCTACGAAAAAAAACGCCATCGGCCGGGCGTGAGCCCGACTGATGGCGCTTTTCGGCGTTCCGCAAATTACAGCGTACGGGCCACTTCCTGCACTTCGAACACTTCCAGAACGTCGCCGACCTGGATTTCGTTGTAGTTCTTCAGCGACAGGCCGCACTCGAGGCCGGCGCGGACTTCCTTCGCATCGTCCTTGAAGCGCTTGAGCGAGTCGATCTCGCCGGTCCAGACCACGATGTTGTTGCGCAGCAGGCGGACCGAGGAGGTACGCTTGACCACGCCATCGGTGACCAGGCAACCCGCGATCGCGCCGACCTTCGACACCAGGATGACCTGACGAATCTCGACCTGGCCGGTGATGTGCTCGCGCTTCTCCGGAGCCAGCATGCCCGACAGTGCCGTCTTGATCTCGTCGATCGCATCGTAAATGATGCTGTAGTAACGGATGTCGACGCCGTTCGCTTCGGCCAGCTTGCGCGCCTGGGCGTCGGCACGGGCGTTGAAGCCGATGATGACTGCCTTCGACGCGGTCGCCAGGTTGACGTCCGACTCGGTGATGCCACCGACTGCGGCGTGAACGACCTGCACGCGCACTTCCGAGGTCGACAGTTTCTGCAGCGAACCGACCAGCGCTTCCTGCGAACCCTGCACGTCCGTCTTGATGATGAGCGGCAGGTTCTTGACTTCGCCTTCGGCCATCTGGTCGAACATGTTTTCCAGCTTCGCCGCCTGCTGCTTCGCCAGTTTCACGTCGCGGAACTTACCTTGACGGAACAGTGCGATCTCGCGCGCCTTGCGCTCGTCGGCCATGACCATGGCTTCTTCGCCGGCGCTCGGCACTTCGGTCAGGCCCTGGATCTCGACCGGGATCGACGGACCGGCTTCGGTCACCGACTTGCCGTTCTCGTCCAGCATCGCACGGACGCGGCCGAACGAGGAACCGGCCAGCACGACGTCGCCACGGCGCAGCGTACCCGACTGCACCAGGATGGTTGCGACCGGGCCGCGGCCCTTGTCCAGGCGGGCTTCGACCACCAGGCCGCGTGCCGGCGAACCGACCGGCGCCTTCAGTTCCAGCACTTCGGCCTGCAGCAGCACGTTTTCCAGCAGGTCGTCGATGCCCTGGCCGGTCTTGGCCGACACCGGGACGAACGGCGAATCGCCGCCGTATTCTTCCGGCACCACGCCTTCGGCGACCAGTTCCTGGGTCACGCGGTCGGTGTTGGCGCCCTGCTTGTCGATCTTGTTGATCGCGACAACCAGCGGCACGCCGGCAGCTTTCGCGTGGGCGATCGCTTCCTTCGTCTGCGGCATCACGCCGTCG
>DEKZ01000046.1:23647-24038 GCA_002354135.1 Massilia sp. UBA2709
ACCCATGACGGTGACGACCGGTGCGCGCGAGGTCGACTCGAACTCGGCGTGCTCGCCCTGGTCGGCCAGGATCGCTTCAGGATCGTCCTCGGCGGCAGCGAAGGCCTTGTGGCCCATCTCTTCCACCACGATCATCGCGGTTTCCTGGTCCAGCACCTGGTTGATGGTGCACATCTGGCCCAGCTTCATCAGCTGCTTGATGACTTCCGACGCCTTGACCGACATCTTGTGGGCCAGTTCGGCCACGGTGATGGTTTCAGGCACGTGCACTTCGCGCACGATCGCCTCGGTCGGGGCCTGGAAGTTCGATTCGCGCTCGTCGCCGTGCGAATTGCGGCGGCCCTTGCCGCCACTGCGCCAGCCGTCGCGGCCGCTCGGCGCGCCTGCGCCG
>DEKZ01000045.1 GCA_002354135.1 Massilia sp. UBA2709
CGGCCGACGCCGGCCAGGCGCGGGTCGGCGAAGATCCGGCGCCGGTGGCGAGCAAGCCCAGCCGTGGACGCGCGCGCGCCTGGTGCCGCGTCACCAAGGGCGGCGAGTACTGGTGCAACGGTCCGCTGCAGAACGGCGGCTGGGGCAAGGAGCTCAAGCGGGCGCTCGACATGGTCGATTGCCCGAACGGCACCGGCTATACGCCCACCTACGGCACCGGCGGCACCTCCTTCGACTGCGGCCGCGAGCTGCGCTCGACCGAGCAGGAAATGCCCTTGTACGACCCGTTCTATAAGTACGGCAAGAGCAACTGAGCAAGCCCCGGCAGGTCTTCCTGCCGGGGCGGCGGAGGCAGGCGCGGCGCTCGAAGGCGCCCGCCTGCCTTTTTCGTTTCATTGATGCACTGGACAAGCTGTCCACCCCCGCTTAAGCCAACCTTAAAGGAACGGAGCCCCCTGTCGCCCGGCTCTGCATCTTTGCGCTATCCTGTAGAATGGTCTGCGCGCCCCGGGTACCGGCGGTATCCGTGCGCCGCCGGCAGACACCACAGTACACGTTCGGAGAACGCATAAATGAAGAAGCAGATGTTGATGATTGCGCTGGCCTTCGCCATGTCCACGCATGCGGTGACCGCACAGCCCGAGAAAGTCGCCTCCACCCAGATGAAGCCGGTCGCGGCCCAGACCCAGGCTGCGCTGTGGGCCTCGCGCGTGCTGGCGCGCTACCACTACAAGGCGATGCCGCTGGACGACGCGATGTCGGAGAAAATCTTCGACAACTACTTCGAGTCGCTCGACAGCGAGAAGCTGTACTTCACCCAGGCCGACCTCGACCGCTTCGCGCCCATGCGCACCAAGTTCGACGACGCCATCAACAACGAAGAGCTGACGGTGCCCTTCGCCATCTTCAACCTCTACCAGCAGCGCTTCAACGACCGCATGAACTATGCGCGCGGCCTGCTCAAGACCAAGTTCGACTTCACCGTCGACGAGACCCTGCAGCTCGACCGCGAAAAGGCCCCCTGGGCCAAGAACGAGGACGAGGTGCGCGACCTCTGGCGCAAGCGCGTCAAGAACGACTGGCTGCGCCTGAAGCTGGCCGGCAAGGACGAGAAGGCGATCCGCGAAACGCTGGACAAGCGCTACGCGGGCTACATCTCGCGCCTGCAAAAGCTCAACAACGAAGACGTGTTCCAGATGTTCATGAACGCGTACGCCACCGCGATCGAGCCGCACACCAACTACCTCGGCCCGCGTTCGGCCGACAACTTCGACATCGCGATGCGCCTGTCGCTCGAAGGCATCGGCGCCGTGCTGCAGACGCGCGACGACTACACCGTCATCCGCGAGATCGTGCCGGGCAGCCCGGCCGATAAATCCGGCAAGCTGAAGGTCGGCGACCGCGTGGTCGGCGTGGCCCAGGGCAATGGCCCGTTCACCGACGTGCTCGGCTGGCGCATCGACGACGTGGTCCAGCTGATCCGCGGCGAGAAGGGCTCGACCGTACGCCTGGACGTGATCCCCGGCGACGCCGGCGTCGACGCCAAGCACGTCACGGTCTCGATGGTGCGCAAGAAGATCAGCATGGAAGAGCAGTCCGCCAAGAAGTCCATCATCGAGGTCAAGGACAACGGCGTCACGCGCCGCATCGGCGTCATTTCGCTGCCGACCTTCTACCAGGACTTCGAAGCGCGCCGCAAGGGCGACAAGGACTTCAAGAGCGCCACCCGCGACGTCGAGCGCATCCTGGGCGAGCTGAAGAAGGACAAGGTCGACAACGTGCTGGTCGACCTGCGCAACAACGGCGGCGGTTCGCTGATCGAGGCGGTCGAGCTGACCGGCCTGTTCATCGACAAGGGCCCGGTGGTGCAGCAGCGCACCGCGGAAGGCCGCGTCGAGGTCGAGGCCGACACCAAGCCCGGCCTGGCCTGGGACGGTCCGATGGGCGTGCTGATCAACCGCGGTTCGGCCTCGGCTTCGGAGATCTTCGCCGCCGCGATCCAGGACTACGGCCGCGGCCTCGTGATCGGCGAGCCGAGCTTCGGCAAGGGCACCGTGCAGACCCTGCTCGACCTGGACCGCTTCTCGCAGTCCGAGAAAGTGCGTTACGGCGAGCTGAAGATGACGATCGCCCAGTTCTTCCGCATCAACGGCGGCACCACCCAGCTGCGCGGCGTGACGCCCGACATCAAGCTGCCGGTGCTGTCGGATGTCGAGAACTTCGGCGAGTCCTCGTTCAACAATGCGCTGCCCTGGGTGTCGATCAAGCCGGCCACCTATGTCCCGCTGGGTAACCTGAAGGAACTGGTCGAGCCGTTGCAAAAACGCCACGAGGCGCGCATCGCCAAGGACAAGGACTTCATGGACCTGCGCGAAGACATCGCCGAAGTCATGCGGATTCGTAAGGAAAATGCGATCTCGCTGAACGAAGCCGTGCGCCGCAAGGAGCGCGATGCCCAGGACGCCCGCGCCAAGGCCGGCGACGCGCGCTTCGCGGGCGGCAAGGGCGCGAATGCGGACGAGCCGGCGGCAGCGCCGGGCGGCAAGGAGGCGCGCAGCAAGGTGCCGGTGCCGACCAAGCCGGTGAAAACCGTGGTCGCCGCGCGCAACAGCCCGCAGCAGGACGATGGCCTGCAGGCCGACGAGCGTGCACTCTCGGCCGAGCTGGCCGCCGAGAAGGCCGCCAAGGATGCGAAGGACGTGCTGCTGCAGGAGGCCGCCCACATCCTGGCCGACGAAGCGGGCATGTTGAAGACGGACACCCGCATGGCTTCGCGCGTGATGCCTTACATGAGCTCGGCCAAGCCCTGATGATCGCCGCTGGCGGCGCGCAAGAAACGTCCGCCAGTGTCGGTGCCAGAGAAAGAGCGTACCAAGAAAGCTTCCAGTCGGAAGCTTTCTTTTTTTCTAAGGCCGGTTCCGACGCGCGTTGCCTCCTAACCGGGGGGAGCTTCCTTGCGGCAAAAACCGGCGTCGCCTGGCTTCCGAATGTTCGATAGCGAACATTCCAAAAGAAAAGAAATTCCAATAGGAAAGCTTCTTGTAGGAAGTTTTCTTTCTTTTTGGAATTGAATTCAATTGGAACAGCACTTTTTTAATGTTGTGGTAGCATGATCTTGCTGTTGACATATTTATCACAGTAAAGCCACTCTCATTAAGAAGGAGCAATCATGTCAGTACGTCACCTCGTCATTGCAGCACTGCTCGTTACCGCTGGTGCAGCTCAAGCACAAACCGCCCGTGTCCATCCGGGCACCCTGACCGGCTGGGCCGTCACCGGCGTCGCCGGCGTTTCCGCTTCGGCTGCCCCAGGCAACGCAGTGCAGGCTCCGGCTCCGGCCGTGGTCCCGCCGGTCGCTGCCACTCCGGGCACCACCGCTCCGTCGGCTACCGAAGTTCCTGAGCCGTCGAGCATCGCTCTGCTGCTGGCCGGCGCAATGGGCGTTGGCGCGCTGCGTCGCCGTCGCGCGAAGTAATCCGGCGTTTTGCCCCGAGGGTGGCATGGCCTTTTCGGGCCTGCCACCCTTTTTTATTTGATAAGTTCCCGAGCTTTTCAGGTACAATTCCTTGTGAACGGTCGTGCTTTTTTGGGGCGAGCCCGTACGACGATAACAAGGAGACAGTATGGACCTGAACTATACGGACGAAGACCTGGCCTTCCGCGACGAGGTAAGGGCCTTCCTGGCCGCGAACCTGCCGCCGGACCTGCAGCACAAGGTGCGCAGCCACCTGCGCCTGAGCAAGGAAGACAGCGTGCGCTGGCACAAGATCCTGGCCGCGAAGGGCTGGGTGGCGCCGGGCTGGCCGGTCGAATTCGGCGGCCCCGGCTGGACGCCGGTGCAGCGCCACATCTTCGACGAGGAATGCGCGCTGGCGGGCACGCCGCAAATCCTGCCCTTCGGCGTGAGCATGGTCGCGCCGGTGATCATGGCCTTCGGCAGCCCCGAGCAGAAAGCCTATTACCTGCCGCGCATCCTGTCCTGCGAGGACTGGTGGTGCCAGGGCTATTCCGAGCCCGGCGCCGGCTCCGACCTGGCTTCCCTGAAGACGATCGCCGTCAGAGGCAGGGACGATGCGGGCGACCACTACATCGTCAACGGCCAGAAGACCTGGACCACGCTGGCCCAGCACGCCGACATGATCTTCTGCCTGGTGCGCACCGATACCGGCGTGCGCAAGCAAGAAGGCATCTCCTTCCTCCTGATCGACATGCACAGCCCGGGCATCACGGTGCGCCCCATCATCATGCTCGACGAAGACCACGAGGTGAACGAAGTCTTCTTCGACAACGTGCGGGTGCCGGTGGCGAACCTGGTCGGCCAGGAAAACCGGGGCTGGACCTATGCCAAGTACCTGCTCGGCCACGAGCGCACCGGCATTGCCGCGGTGGGCCGCTCCAAGCGCGAACTGGCCTTCCTCAAGGGCCTGGCCGCACGCGAGAGCAAGAACGGCAAGCCGCTGATCGAGGACCCGCTGTTCGCGGCAAAGCTGGCGAACCTCGAGATCGAACTGATGGCGCTCGAGATGACGGTGCTGCGCGTGCTGGCCAAGGCCGACAAGGCGCCCGGCCCCGAGGCCTCGGTGCTGAAGGTGCGCGGCACCGACATCCAGCAGGCGCTGACCGAACTGATGGTCGAAGCGGTCGGCCCGATGGCGCTGCCGTTCGACCCGGCCTACCTCGAAGGCGCGAGCGAACACAGCGTGTTCGACGATGACGACGCGGCGCCGCTGGCTTCGTACTACTTCAATTATCGCAAGACCTCCATCTACGGCGGCTCGAACGAGATTCAACGCAACATCATCACCCAGATGATCCTGGGTCTGTGAGGAGAGGGCATGGACTTCAATTTCAACCCTGAGCAGCTCCAGTTCGCCGACGCGCTCAAGCGCTGGATCGGCCGTGACTACGGTTTCGAGGCGCGCCGCGCCATCGTCCACTCGGAAGCAGGCGTCTCGAACGAGGCCTGGGCCACCCTGGCGGAACTGGGCATGACGGCGCTGCCGGTGCCGGAAGAGCAGGGCGGCTTCTCGGGTACGGCTGTCGACATGTTCGTGGTGATGCGCGAGCTGGGCCGCGGCCTGGTGGTCGAGCCCTATCTCGCGACCGTGCTCGGCGCCGAGTTCCTGCGCCTGGGCGGATTGCATCCGCAACTGCTCGAGCGTGTCGCCACCGGCGAGCTGAAGCTGGCCTGCGCCCTGGGCGAGCGCCAGTCGCGCCACGACATGCGCGACATTGCCACCCGCGCGGAAAGCGATGGCGACGGCTTCGTGCTGCGTGGCGAGAAGAAGGTGGTGCTGCACGGCGCGCAGGCCGGCATGCTGGTGGTCTCGGCGCGTGCCGGCGGCGACCAGCGCGCCGAGGAGGGCATCAGCCTGTTCGTGGTCCCGGCCGACGCGCACGGCGTGCGTATCACCGGCTACCGCACCCTCGACGGCCTGCGGGCGGCCGACGTCGTGTTCGACAATGTGCGCGTCGACGCCACCGCGCTGATCGGCGCGCCGGGCGCAGGCTGGGCCATCCTCGATGCCGCGCTCGACTATGGCGCCGGGCTTCTGTGCGCTGAAGCGCTGGGCGCGATGGAAGCGATCTTCGAGGCCACCCTGGAATACCTGAAGACGCGCCAGCAGTTCGGCGCGCCGATCGGCAAGTTCCAGGCCCTGCAGCACCGCATGGCGGATATGTACATCCACCTGGAACAGGCGCGTTCGATGGCGATGCTGGCCGCGGTCAAGCTGTGTTCGGGCGACGCCGCCGAGCGCCGCCGCGCAGTGTCGGCCGCGAAGTACCGCATCAACCAGGCGGCGCGCTTCATCGGCCAGCAGGCGGTGCAGCTGCACGGCGGCATGGGCGTGACCGACGAACTGCCGGCCGCGCACTACTTCAAGCGCCTGGCGACGATCGAACTGACGCTGGGCGACGCCGACCACCACCTGGCGCGCTTCATCGCCCAGCCGGGTTTCAGGGAAGGAGCCACGGCATGAGCCGCGACTGGTATTTCGAGGACTTCGTGCCCGGCCAGGAATTCGACCTGGGCAAGCGCACCGTGAGCGAGGACGAGATCATCGCCTTCGCCACCCAGTACGACCCCCAGCCCTTCCACATCGACAAGGAAGCGGCCGCGAAGTCGATCTACGGCGGCGTCATCGCCAGCGGCTGGCACACCTGCGCGATGATCATGCGGATGGTCGTGGACGGCATGCCCTGCGCGAACTCGAGCATGGGCTCGCCGGGCCTGGACGGCGTGCGCTGGCTGCAGCCGGTGCGCGCCGGCGACACGCTGTCGTTGCGCCACCTGACGAAGGACGTCAAGGCATCGAGCTCCAAGCCGGACCGCGGCGTGGTCTGGTCGAAGTGGACCGCGACCAACCAGCGCGGCGAGGACGTCTGCACGATCGACGGCATGGCAATGTTCCGGCGCCGGCCGGAGGGTGTGTCACCGTAAATGCTTCGGGCGTGCTGGCCACGGGTATGCAAACCGTAGGGCGGGCACCCCGTGCCCACGCGTCACGCGCGCATCGCCTGGCACGCGACCGCAACGTATCGCTCGCCGCGGCATCCGCAGTCGGCTGCCCGAACAGGAAGAGCATTACCGCTATTGCTTCGGCATGGGCCACGTGCTGGCTACGGAGCAGCCAACGGAAGTGGATGCGTCCGTAACGCGTGGGCACGGCGTGCCCACCCTACGCGAGGCATCGCGACAAAATGGATTGACGTGCTTGTATAGACAACTTAGACTCTGAGGATTCCGGCGCGATCGGTTCCATCGTTCGCCCTTCCTCAACCCCAGGAGCTGCCATGACCCAAGAATCGCCCCGAGTTGATGTCGATCCGCGTTTCGATCCGACGCGCACCATCCGCGCCCCGCGCGGTACCGAACTTTCCTGCAAGAGCTGGCTGACCGAAGCGGCTTACCGCATGCTGCAGAACAACCTCGACGCCGAGGTGGCCGAGAACCCGCAGGCGCTGGTGGTTTACGGCGGCATCGGCCGCGCCGCCCGCAACTGGGAATGCTACGACCAGATCCTGGCCTCGCTGCGCGAACTGGAAGACGACCAGACCCTCCTGATTCAATCCGGCAAGCCGGTCGGCGTGTTCCAGACCCACGAGAACGCGCCGCGCGTGCTGCTGGCGAACTCGAACCTGGTGCCGAAGTGGGCCAACTGGGAGCATTTCAACGAGCTCGACCGTAAAGGCCTGTTCATGTACGGCCAGATGACGGCCGGCAGCTGGATCTACATCGGCACCCAGGGCATCGTGCAAGGCACCTACGAAACCTTCGCCGAAGCCGGCCGCCAGCACTTCGGCGGCGACATGGCGGGACGCTGGATCCTCACCGCGGGTCTCGGCGGCATGGGCGGCGCCCAGCCGCTGGCTGCCACCTTCGCCGGCGCGGTCTCGCTGACGGTCGAGTGCCAGCAGAGCAGCATCGACTTCCGCCTGCGCACCCGCTACCTCGACAAGCAGGCGAAGGACATCGACGAAGCCCTGGCCCTGGTCAAGGAGCACACCGGCAAGCGCGAAGCGGTCTCGATCGGCCTGCTCGGCAACGCCGCCGAGGTGCTGCCGGAACTGGTGCGCCGCGCGCGCGCCGGCGGCCTGGTGCCGGACCTGGTCACCGACCAGACCTCGGCCCACGACCTGATCAATGGTTACCTGCCGATCGGCTGGAGCGTGGAAGAGTGGAAGGCCGCGCAGCGCGACCCATCGCAGCACGCGCGCCTGAAGGCGGCGGCTGCCGCATCGTGCGCCAAGCACGTCCAGGCCATCCTCGACTTCAAGGCGCTTGGCGCCCATGCCGTCGACTACGGCAACAACATCCGTCAGGTGGCCAAGGACGAGGGCGTTGCCAACGCCTTCGATTTCCCGGGTTTTGTTCCCGCCTACATCCGCCCGCAGTTCTGCGAAGGGCGCGGTCCCTTCCGCTGGGTGGCGCTGTCCGGCGACCCCGAGGACATCTACAAAACCGACGCCAAGATCAAGGAACTGTTCCCCCAGCATAAGCAGGTGCACCGCTGGCTCGACATGGCGCGCGAGCGCATCGCCTTCCAGGGCCTGCCGGCGCGCATCTGCTGGCTGGGCCTGGGTGAGCGCCACCTGGCCGGCCTGGCCTTCAACGAGATGGTGCGCACCGGCGAACTGAAGGCGCCGATCGTCATCGGCCGCGATCACCTCGACACCGGCTCGGTGGCGAGCCCGAACCGCGAGACCGAAGCGATGCGCGACGGCACCGACGCGGTGTCGGACTGGCCGCTCCTGAACGCCATGCTGAACACCGCCGGCGGCGCGACCTGGGTCTCGCTGCACCACGGCGGCGGCGTCGGCATGGGTTATTCCCAGCATTCGGGCGTCGTCATCGTTGCCGACGGCACCGAGGCCGCCGCCAAGCGCCTGGCGCGCGTGCTGGTGAACGACAGCGGCTCGGGCGTGATGCGCCACGCCGACGCCGGCTATGAAAGCGCCATCGCCACGGCCAAGCGCAATGGCCTGAACCTCCCGATGATCAAGTAGGCCTGAAGGCAAGACAGAACATGAAACACGAATCGCAACACGACATGCACCAAGGCTGGACCCTGCAACCCGGCGCCCTGACCCTGGCGGACCTGCGCGCCGCCTGGGCCGCGCACCGCCCGATCGCCCTGTCGCCCGACGCCGCCGGCCCCATTGCCGCATCGAGCGCGCTGGTCGACACCATCGTCGCCAAGGGCGACCCCGCCTACGGCATCAACACCGGCTTCGGCATCCTGGCCAAGGCCCATATCCCGAACGACCAGCTGGCGCAATTGCAGCGCAACCTGATCCTGTCGCACGCGGTCGGCACCGGCGAGCTGCTGTCCGACGCGGTGGTGCGCCTGATCCTGCTGACCAAGATCGGCAGCCTGGCGCGCGGCTACTCGGGCGTGCGCCCCCTGATCATCGACACCCTGATCGCGCTCTACAACGCGGGCATCATGCCGGCCATCCCTTCGCAGGGTTCGGTCGGCGCCTCGGGCGACCTGGCGCCGCTGGCGCACATGACGCTGGCCATCCTCGGCGTCGGCCAGGTGCGCGCCAATGGCCGCCTGATGGACGCGCAGGAGGCGCTGGCCGAAGCGGGGATAGCGCCGGTGACCCTGGCCGCGAAAGAGGGCCTGGCCCTGATCAACGGCACGCAGGTGTCGACCGCGCTGGCCCTGCACGGCCTGTTCATGGCCGAGCGCCTGGTCGAGGCGGCGATGGTCACCGGCGCGCTGTCGGTCGACGCCGCCCGCGGCAGCGATGCGCCTTTCGACCCGCGCATCCACGCCGTGCGCGGCCAGCCGGGCCAGATCGCCGCCGCCGCCATCTACCGCGAACTGGTGGCCGGCAGCGCGATCCGCGCCTCGCACCTGGTCGGCGACGAACGCGTGCAGGACCCCTACAGCCTGCGCTGCCAGCCGCAGGTGATGGGCGCCGTGATGGACCTGGTGGCGAATGCCGGCCGCACCCTGTTGATCGAGGCGAACGCCGTCACCGATAATCCCTTGCTGTTCCCCGACGATGGCGCGATTGTCTCGGGCGGTAACTTCCACGCCGAGCCGGTGGCCTTTGCCGCCGACACCCTGGCCCTGGCCATTGCCGAGATCGGCGCGCTGGCCGAGCGCCGCATCGCCCTGCTGATCGACGCCAACCTGTCCGGCCTGCCGGCCTTCCTGGTGCGCGAGCCGGGCCTGAACTCGGGCTTCATGATCGCCCACGTGACGGCCGCCGCCCTGGCCTCGGAAAACAAGTCGCTGGCGCATCCGGCCAGCGTCGACAGCCTGCCGACCTCGGCCAACCAGGAAGACCACGTCAGCATGGCGACCTTCGCTGCGCGCCGTCTCGACCAGATGGCGCACAATACGTCGGTTATTGTCGGGATCGAACTGCTGGCGGCAGGGCAGGGCATCGAGTTCCACCGTCCGCTGACCAGTTCGGGCTACCTGGAGTATGTACATGCCCAGTTGCGCCAGCAGGTCCCGCCTTACGACGAGGACCGCTTCTTCGCGCCCGATATCGAAGCCGCACGGCGCATGGTGGTCGAGGGCAAGTTGTCAGCGTCGTGCAAGGACTTGTTCTCAGTATTACACCCGTAATTCAATCCCTACAGGAGAGGTAATGGATTTCCGGTTCAAGGCAGGCGATGCGCCGATGCTGCTGTCGATGCCCCATGTGGGCACCGATATTCCTGACGAAGTCGCGGCCACGATGGCGCCCTGTGCGCTGGCGAAGGCGGACACCGACTGGCACCTGGCCGAGCTCTACGAGGCTGCCGGCCGCCTCGGCATCTCGACCCTGGCGGCGCGCTGGTCGCGCTACGTCATCGACCTGAACCGGCCGCCGGAAAACACCAACCTGTATCCGGGGATGGACACGACCGGCCTGTGCCCGGTCGACACCTTCGGGCGCGAAAGCCTGTACCAGGAGGGCAGGGTGCCGGATGAGGCGGAAGTGAAGCGCCGTCTCGAGCGCTACTGGCAGCCCTACCACAACCAGCTGCGCGCGGAGCTGGCGCGCCTGCTGGCGCTGCACGGCAGGGTGGTGCTGTGGGACGCGCATTCGATCGCATCCCGCGTGCCGCGCTTCTTCGAGGGCCGCCTGCCCGACCTGAACTTCGGCACCGCCGAAGGCAAATCCTGCGATCCCGGCCTGGAGAATGCCGTGGTGGATGTGGCGCGCGCCCAGGACCGTTTCAGCATCGCCGTCAATGGCCGCTTCAAGGGCGGCCACATCACCCGCTTCTACGGCCAGCCGAAGGAGGGCGTGCACGCGATCCAGCTCGAGATGTGCCAGTGCCTCTACATGGACGAGGCGCCGCCCTTCGCCTACCGCCCGGAAGTGGCCGCCGAGGTGCAGCCGCTCCTTGGCGACATGCTGCAGGCCGCGCTCGACTGGGCGCGGTCAAGGGGGAGCAAATGAACGCCCTGTTTGCCCGTCACGCCCTGCTGCCGGAAGGCTGGCGCGGCGACGTGCTGGTCGAGTGGGATGCGCGCGGCGCGTTGACCCGGGTCCAGCCCCAGGCCAAGGCGCCGATCGGCGTACCGCGCGCCGACTACGTGGTGCCGGGCATGGTCAACCTGCATTCGCACGCCTTCCAGCGCGCGCTCGGCGGGCTGACCGAACGCGCCGGCGATGGGCCGGACAGTTTCTGGACCTGGCGCGACCTGATGTANNCAGGCCGAGGCCATCGCGGCCCAGCTGTTCTCGGAATGCCTGCGCCACGGCTATACCTCGCTGTGCGAATTCCATTACATCCAGCGCGACCCGGCGGGCGAGCTGTACGCGCGGCCGGCCGAGATGGCCGAGCGCGTCGCGGCGGCCGGGCAGCAATCCGGCATCGGCCTGACCCTGCTGCCGGTACTGTACAGCCACAGCGGCTTCGGCGCCCAGCCCCTGAAACCGGAGCAGCGGCGCTTCCGTACCGACGCCGAGACGGTGCTGCGCATCGTCGAGGCCCTGGAACCGCTGCGCTCGGGCCAGCTCGAGGTCGGCGCCGCCCCGCATTCGCTGCGCGCGGCCGGCATCGAGCAGGTGCGCGAACTGGCGGCGGCGCTGCCGAAGGAGCGGCCGCTGCACATTCACATCGCCGAGCAGCAGGGCGAGGTGCAGCAAAGCCTGGATTT
>DEKZ01000174.1 GCA_002354135.1 Massilia sp. UBA2709
GCGCGCGGCCTGCCAGCTGCCGTTGTTGGCGTCGCGCGCCAGGGCGGCGCCGCCGGCGCTGAGCACCTTCATCAGTTCGGTCTGCCAGGTGCGCCAGTGTTCGGCGGTCGGCTGGGTCTCGCGCATGGCCACCGCGCCCATCTGGAAGGGGTCCTGGCAGGCAGCCAGCGCGCGGCCGAGGCGGATGCTGTCGTCCATCATCTGGCGCAGCATGCGCAGGTTCAGCTCGCCGAGCTGGCCGAGGGCCTCGGTGGTGTGGCGCGACATCTGGGTGAGGAGGTCGACCTGCGCTTCGAGCTGCGCGCGCAGGGCTGGATTACTGTTGAGGTTGGCTTGCATGGGGGTTCCTCGACGTGAGCGGTGGAAGATGGTCCTCCTGACGGCGGGTAAGGTCACGCCGTCAAGAGGATCGAAAGGGCGTCGGAGTAGACGCCCGCAAGCCGCGCAAGTTCAAGGAAAATGCAGGCGCCCTTTGACTGGATCAAGGGGCGTGCAGGTTAAGGCGGGAAGCTTCAGGCGTCGGCGACCTTCAGCACCAGCTTGCCGAGGTTCTTGCCTTCGAAGAGCATGAGCAGGGCGGACGGGAAGTTCTCGAAGCCCTCGACCACGTGCTCTTTCGCCTTGAACGTGCCTTCCTTCATCCAGCGCGCGATCGTCGCCACGCCTTCGGGGTAGCGCTCGGCATAGTCGGTGACCAGCATGCCTTCCATGCGCGCACGGTTGACCAGCAGCGACAGGTAGTTGGCCGGGCCCTTGACCTGGCCGGTCGCGTTGTACTGCGAGATCGCGCCGCAGATGACGATGCGCGCCTTCATGTTGATGCGGGTGAGCACCGCGTCGAGGATGTCGCCGCCGACGTTGTCGAAGTAGACGTCCACGCCCTGCGGGCAGTGTTCCTTCAGGCCCGCGTGCACGGGGCCGGCCTTGTAGTCGATGCAGGCGTCGAAGCCGAGCTCCTCGACCACGAAGCGGCATTTGTCGGCGCCGCCGGCGATGCCGACCACGCGGCAGCCCATGTTGCGCGCGACCTGGCCGACCGTCATGCCGACCGCGCCGGCCGCGCCCGACACCACCACGGTTTCGCCCGGTTTCGGCTGGCCGACGTCGAGCAGGCCGAAGTAGGCGGTCATGCCCGGCATGCCGAGCGCATTGAGCCAGGTCGGCAGCGGCGCCATGGCCGGGTCGACCTTGGCCAGCATGGCGCCGCGGTCGTCGGCCGGGCCGGTCCACCAGCGCTGCACGCCCATCACGCCCATCACGGTGTCGCCGGCCGCGAACCTGGGCGACTTCGATTCCTCCACGATGCCGATGCCGCCGGCGCGCATCACCTCGCCGATGGCCACCGGACGCACATAGGATTTGCCCTCGTTCATCCAGCCGCGCATGGCCGGGTCGAGCGACAGGTAGAGCAGCTTGACGCGCACTTCGCCGTCGTTGAGGGCGGCCAGGGGCGGCGCGGCGCGCTGCCAGTCGCTGTCCTTGGGCACGCCGACGGGGCGGGCGGCGAGCAGGAATTGGTCGTTCGTGGCTTGGGTCATCGTGGTGTCTCCGTTCAGGTTGTCGGGTTGTGTCAGGCCTGGATACTATACAGAAAAAACACGGTCGTGCGTTTTCTCGCGTGGCTCATTTTGCAAGCTCATGCGACAATCATTCGATCCTCAATCACGCTCCGCCCATCATGACGCACCCCGAATACATCCTGACCCTGTCCTGCCATGACCAGCGCGGCATCGTGCTGCGCGTCGCCGGTTTCCTGGCCGAGCACGGCTGCAACATCATCGACTCGGCCCAGTTCGGCGACCCGGAGTCGCAACTGTTCTTCATGCGCGTGCACTTCGCGGCCGAGGATCCGGGCGTGAACGACGCCGACCTGCGCGGCGCCTTCGCCGCCTTCTGCGAGCAGGGCGGCATGCGCGGCGAGCTGCACGACGCCCATGCCAAGCCGCGCGTGCTGATCATGGTGTCGAAGATCGGCCACTGCCTGAACGACCTGCTGTTCCGCTACAAGAGCGGGCTGCTGCCGGTCGAGATTCCGGCCATCGTCTCGAACCACATGGACTTCTACCAGCTCGCGGCAAGTTACAATATCCCGTTTCACCACCTGCCGCTGGCGGCCGGCGCCAGCGAGGAAGCCAAGCTGGCGCAGGAAGCGCGCGTCATCGAGCTGCTCGACATGCACAGGATCGACCTGGTGGTGCTGGCGCGCTACATGCAGATCCTGTCGCCGGGACTGTGCGAGGCCTTGAAGGGCAGGGCGATCAACATCCACCATTCCTTCCTGCCGAGCTTCAAGGGCGCACGCCCGTATGCCCAGGCGCACCGGCGCGGCGTCAAGCTGATCGGCGCGACGGCCCACTTCGTCACGGGCGACCTCGACGAGGGCCCGATCATCGAGCAGGACGTCGAGCGGGTGGACCACGCGATGACGGTCGAGGAACTCACCGCCATCGGCCGCGACGTCGAGTGCGTGGTGCTGGCGCGGGCGGTGAAATGGTTCGTGGAACACCGGGTTCTGCAAAACGGCGACCGCACAGTCGTCTTCAAATAACAGAGAAATAGAGTATCAATGGCGCTGAAAGCAACCATCTACAAGGCAGACCTGCAGATCGCGGACATGGACCGCAACTATTATGCGGAGCACGGGCTCACCATCGCCCGCCACCCTTCCGAAACCGACGAGCGCGTGATGATCCGCGTGCTCGCCTTCGCCCTGCACGCGTCCGATGCGCTTGCCTTCACCAAGGGCCTGTTCGATACCGACGAACCCGACCTGTGGCAGAAAGACCTGACCGGCGCGATCGATACCTGGATCGAGGTCGGCCAGCCCGACGAGAAGCGCCTGCTGAAGGCCTGCGGCCGCGCCGAGCACGTCTATGTCTACAGCTACAGCGCCACCAGCCACATCTGGTGGAAGGGCATCGCCAACAAGCTCGAGCGCGCCCGCAACCTCACCGTGATCAACATCCCTGCCGAGACCAGCGCCCAGCTCGAAAAGCTGGCCAAGCGCTCGATGCAGCTGCAGTGCACGATCCAGGACGGGCAGCTGTGGCTGACCGACAGCGTCGACACCGTGCTGGTCGAGCGCGAGACGCTCAAGGCCGGAGCCTGAGGCTATAATCATTCGTCTTTTCCATCCACTTTGTCGACCATGACCCGCACACTGCTCTCCCTGCTGGCCGCCGGCCTGTTTTCCACCAGCGCACTGGCGCAAACGAGCGCGCAACTGAGCGTCACCGAACCCTGGGTGCGCGCCACGGTGCCGCACGCGAAGAGCGCGGGCGCGTTCATGCAGCTGCAATCGGCCACGAACGCGCGCCTGGTGGGTGTGAGCACCCCGGCGGCGGGACGCGCCGAGATCCACGAGATGGCGATGGAAAACAACACGATGCGCATGCGCGCCGTGGACGGCATCGACCTGCCGGCCGGGAAACCGGTGAACCTCGCTTCGGGCGGCTACCACCTGATGTTCTTCGACCTGAAGCGCCAGCTGAAGGAAGGCGAGACCGTCCCGGTCACGCTGGTGGTGCAGGACGCCGCGAAGAAGCGCAGCAGCGTCACGGTCGAGGCCCAGGTCAAGCCGCTGACCTATGTGGCGCCGGCCATGCAGGGGCATGGTCACGGGCAGCATCAGGGACATTAAGCCCCCCGCTGCACCGAACCCCTGAGGCGGCTGAACCGCAGAATGGGCACACCGTGCCCACCCTACGGTTCAGCCGCCGTGCCTGCGGCGGCGGTTGCGCCGCAAGCTGGCAAACCCCTTCCGCGTTGTCAGCGCGGCGACGCGCCGATGCGCTTCACCTCGCCCGAGCCCACCATCGACTTGCTCACCTGGGGATCGCCGTAGTAATGCACGTCGCCGGATCCGGCACTCGACACGCTCAGCCGCTCGCGCGGCCAGACCGTGGCGTCGCCCGATCCTGCGAGCGACACGCTGGCGGTGGCCGCCTGCACCCTGCCCATGTCGACGTCGCCGGATCCGCCGATCGAGACCGACACCTTGCCCGCCGTGCCGCCCGCAACCTGCACGTCGCCGCTGCCGCCCAGCGAGACCGAGACCGTCTCGGCCTCGACCCCTTTCACGTTGATCCGGCCCGAGCCGCCCAGGTCGAAATCGAGGCGGCGTGCGCGCAGGGGATCGGCGTCGATGCTGCCCGAACCGCCCAGCGACAGGCGTTCGATCGCGCGCGCCTGCACCACGACACGGATCGCTTTCGACTGCAGGTTCAGGTTGCGCTTGCTTGGGCGGATCCGCAAGGTACCGCCGTCGACCACGGTTTCGATCAGCGGCAGCACGTTGTCGTCGGCCTCGATGGTCACGCCTTCGCTGTCGCCGATGCGCAGCTCGACCCGGCCCGGCACCGCCAGCGACAGCCCGTTGAAACCCGACACCTGGCGCGCCTGCTTGACGATGCGGCCGCTGCCCTGCACCTGCTCGCTGCCCCAGGACCAGGGCGCGGCGCCAGCCTGGACGGCGACCGCCAGGCTGCCGGCGATGCAGGCGGCCAGCAGGGTGCGGCGGGCAATGGAAGAGAGAGCGGATGTGTTCATGATGTTGTCCTCACGGTTATCGATGTTCAAAATATAAGGCCGTGCCCCGGCGGACGCATCCGTTTTGCGACGAACTGCAGGGAAACGCGACTGGAATGCCGCTGGATGGGAGCGGCGCGGCCGGGATCGAGGTAGGAGGAGGGGCGCCCCGGTCCGCTGGCTGCTGCCGGCCTGCGGGACGGGACTGGAGCGGGCGGCGCAGTCCGGTCGAGCGGAAACGCTCAGACTTCGCTGCTCTTGATGTGGGCCAGCGGCTGCAGGATGCCGGCGTCGAGTTCCTCGAACGCGACCCCATCCACGGCGCGCCGCGGCCAGTCGCGGTTGGCAAGGGCCGACTTGCCGAGCGCGACGATATCGACTCCGCCCCTGGCCAGGACCGCGTCGGCGGCCTCGGGCGTGCCCAGCTGGCCGTTCGCGATGACGGGCAGCTTGCCGAAGCGCTTGGCATAGCCGGCCAGGGTGTCGCCGTCGCTGTTCGCTTCGCCGAACGCGCTCGCCTGGGCGTCGAACTCGGTGGTGTGGATGTAATCGGCGCCGGCCGCCGCCACGTGCGAGAAGATGATCTCGGCATCCTGCTGGCCGTTCGCCCACTTGTGATAATAGTCGTTCACCTTCCCCTGCGAGATACGGATGCCGACCAGGAAATCCGGGCCCACTGCCGCGCGCACGGCTTCGAGCACCTCGACCAGCAGGCGCACCCGGTTCCCTGTCGAGCCGCCGTAACGGTCCGTTCGCTGATTGGCGTAGTCGGTGAGGAACTGGTCGAGCAGGTAGCCGTTGGCGCCATGCACCTCCACGCCATCGAAACCAGCCTGTCTGGCGCGCAGCGCGGCGGCAGCAAAGGACGCGATCACGCCGGCGATCTCCTGTTCCGTGATTTCGCGAGGCATCGGATACGGACCCTGGCCACGGTAAAAGCCCAGTTGTTCGCCTTTTGGCTGGACGGCCGAGGGCGCGACCGTTTCGCGCGTGCGGTGATTTCCCTGGCTCAGCGCGCCCGCATGCATCAGCTGCATGACGATCTTCGCGCCGGCGCCATGGACCGCCTCGGCCACCGCCTGCCACGATCGCGCCTGGACGTCGTCGCCGATACCGGGCTGGTACAGGTAGCCCTGGCTGTGGATCAGGTCCGGATACACGCCTTCGGTAATGACGAGCCCGAAGCCGCCCGCGGCGAATCCCTGGTAATAGCGGATCATGTTCTCGGTGACCTGCCCGTCCTCGGTTGCGCTGACACGCGTCATGGGCGCCACGGCGATGCGATTCCTGAGCGTGAGCCTGCCGAGTTGAACCGGGGTGGACCATAGGTGTTGTGATGCCATTGCGTTCTCCATGAATGTCGTGATTGCGTCGCTGACGCATGCAATGCATTGCCCGGCGCGTAAAGTCTTCTTTCGAATCAATGTCCCGGGCAACTCTCGGGGAAGCAGTGTAGAACCCGCGCCAGCCTGGACGCTGCACGTTTCGCATGGGCAGGAAAGGGGAGGGCGCTGCACCAGAATGGTGCGCGGAAGCGACATTTGGGGCGTTTTCAGGTCCGTATCTTCCCTGTTGCGGTGCACGCCTTTCCCACTTCCACTACAATCTTGCCCTTTTTATCTCCGGCCCCGCCGGAAAGGAAGTGGATCATGAATGCGGCCCTGTTCGTACTGGCCTTTTGCGTAGGACTCTTTATTTCGGTGCAGGCGGCCGTCAATAGCCAGCTGGCCAATGCCCTGCAGGCCAATTCGGTAGTGGCGGCCTTTATCTCCTTCAGCGTCGGCACGGTGGTGCTCGGCATCGCGGCCTTTGCCCGGGGCGGCGTCGGCGAGGCCTTCGGCGCGCTGGCCCAGCAACCGCTGTGGAAGCTGAGCGGCGGCCTGCTCGGCGCGGCCTTCGTCTTCGGCACCGTGTTCCTGGCGCCGCGCATCGGCCTGCTCAACCTGGTCGTGCTGGTGATTGCCGGCCAGCTCATGATGTCGATGGCGATCGATAACTTTGGCCTGGTTAACATGGCGGTACGCAAGGTCTCCGGCGTCCGCATGGCCGGCGCCCTGGTGGTGGTGGCAGGTGTCGCGCTCACTATCTTCGGCGACAAGATCGTTGCAGCTTTGGGACGCTGAATAATTTCTCTCCAGCAGATGCAATTTCTGGCGGGCATGGTTTTATAATGATCGGCATTGTCTGAACGACACTTCGATTGATCAAAGAGCCACGCCAGATGGAATACCACCAGTCCTCGCAAATCCCCACGCTGTCGTATATCGAGAATGAAGACCATCCGGTCTTCGGCACGCTGGTCGAGCAGATCCTGCACCTGCTCAATTCGCGCCTGGTGTTCTCGGACATCATCATCCACCAGAACAGCCCCTTGATGCTGCGCCAGCCGAAGGGGCTGGTAGCGGTGACGGATTCGCCGATCACGAAGGAAGAGCTGGAAGAGTTCTTCGACGTCATCGAGCCGAACTGGGCCGAGCGCATCGCCGACCGCGCCTTCGACCGCTCGATCGACCTGCACACCGCGCGCATCCGCGCCAACTGCTTCAGCTTCCAGGGCAAGAAGCGCCTGGGCTGCGTGATCCGCCGCTTCCCCAAGGAGCCGCTGCCGCTCGGCGAACTCGGCCTGTCCAGCGACGCCCAGGAATTCGCGCATTTGACCAGCGGCCTGGTGCTGATCATCGGCGACACCTGCCAGGGCAAGTCGACCACCATCGCCTCGATGATCGACGAGATCAACAAGCGCCGCTCGGGCCACATCATCACCATCGAGGACCCGGTCGAGACCCTGATCCCCCAGCGTAAATGCATCATCACCCAGCGCGAAGTGGGCAAGGACGGCGACGTCGAGAGCTACTACCTGGGCGCGCTGGACGCGCTGCGCGAGCGCCCGGACGTGATCGTGATCGGCGAGATCCGCGACGCCCAGACCGCCCAGGAAGCAATGGCCCTGGCCGAATCCGGCCCGCTGGTGCTGGCCTCGCTGCACGCGCGCTCGACCGAGATGGGCCTGCAGAAGATGCAGCGCCTGCTGGGCAACACCGAGTCCCAGGCCCAGGCCCTGGCGCACGCCCTGCGCGGCGTGCTGTGCCAGGCGCTGCTGCCTTCGCTCGACGCCAACCGCTACCACCTGGCCACCGAATGCCTGACCGTCAACCCGGCCGTGGCGCGCCTGATCGAAGCGGGCGACCTGGGCGCCCTGCGCACCCACATGAACAGCGGCCGCGATCCGGGCACCCACACGATGAACGCCTCGCTCGAGCAGCTGCTGGCCGGGCACAAGGTCAGCGTCGAGGATGCGCGCAACGCGACCACCGACCGCATCGGGTTCGCGGAGCTGGTGTGATGGCGACCTGAAGCCCGGAGCGTACGCAGCAGGGGTTACTTGAAAATCCCGCGGGCAGTCAAGACCGTTTCTTTCTTCGCCTGAAACAAGTCATTGACGCTCGTGCCGAGCACGCAGTACGCGCGCCCTTCGCGTATCGCGAAATACTCGGCTGGAAAATGCTGTTCGACCTCCGGTGGATCCAGGTCGCCGAGCGGAAAGGAGACCGGTTCTGCGAATTGGACAGGGCGAGCATGCACTGTGCGGCGCGGAGGACGAACGTTTCCGTACGGATCGCCGCATCCATACCATTGCCCATCCGTGGCACGGTACAAGTCGACAAACTGGTACTTCTCGTGCCGCCACGTGCCGTCCGCTCGCCGGCTTACGAACAAGAGCACGTTGTCGTAGCTCGAGAATGCCGGGGTTCCGTAGTGATCGTAGACGTCGAAGGTAATGATGTCGTCACGATAGCTGCCGTGCACGGTTTCGAGCACTCGATAAGTGGCGACATAGTAAACGTCCATGATGACGCAGTTGTCGCACTTCGGTGGATCCTCTTCGCTCAACCGGATCTTCTGGCCGATGAACGCCAGCAGATGCTCGCCGTTTGCCGTGTCGTTTTCGGTGGCCATGCTGAACGAGCAAAATGCAGCCAGAGCGCAGGCAAGAACCGAGCGCAACATGCCTGTCGAAATCGTTCTCATCAGATCAGGTGCTCCTGAAATGTAGGGGGGCGCCGCGGCGGATGGGCTTCTCGGCCAATTGCAGGCCTGCTTGAGGGGCAGTAATCGATCCAGCGCGGTCATCCCTTCTCTCGCTCAGCGTTTGTATCTGGACAATCAGGCGGAATAAAACGCCTGCGTGCTTCGGCCTCGTATTCTTCGAGGCTTTGCAGCCCGACAGCCAGGCGGCGCCGGTTGACGAGTTCCCGGTCATCGACTGGCTCGAGCGCCAAATGGCAGCGATCGGACACGGTGAACTGCGTTCCATACTCTTGCGGGCGGCCCTCCCTGGCAGCGATACGGTCGGCAAGGTAGGCAAGATCGCGCGGCGCGGCGATACCGGCTTTGTCCGATGTTTCGAGCAGCGCTTTCGCCAGGCGCTGGAAGTCAGGGTCGCTGTCCGCATGCTGGGCCAGCAACCAGGCGGTGTGACTGTCCTGCTTCGTCCTGGGCCAACCACATGCCGCGATGATTTCCTTGAACTGCTTCAGGTTTGCGCCATCGATATCGCGCCAGCGCTTTTGTACAACATCCTTTTCGGCGGCGCTGGCCTTCGGGTTCTGTTTGAGCACGTTCCACTCTTCCCGGATTTGCTGGTCGGCGCTGGCTAACTGATTCAATTGGGTGCCGACATGGTCGCAGTCGACTTGCTGGGCGATTGCCTGTAAGGCAACAGCAAACAAGGCGCAGAAAATGAGTTGTCTCTTCACAGGCATGCTTTCGAGCTTGATGGTCTGACGTCGGTGGCTTCAGTTCGTAAAACTGCTCGACCTTCATAACGATTGAGCCAGCCTGTTGGTCCCCAGAGTCGCGAATGAAGCGCCGAGGGCGCGCCAGTACGCACCAGGGGCTCGCCGTCGACCTCGATCCAGATGCGCGGCTTCTTCTTGTTGAGCTCCTGGTCCAACCGGTACAGCGTATCGTTCAGCGCTCCCTCCACGCAGTACCTGACGACTTGTTGCAAGACTTCCTTCTGCTCATCAGAAACCGTCGAGATGAGCCTCTGGTACTCGCGGTGACCGGGCGAATCGAATTGGCCTCGGCATAGCCCCTGGATGCAGTCAATCGCGGTATTGCGAAAATTGCGGACGAGGAATTCGCCAAGAAAATCAATTTCTGTCGACCAGCGCTGCTCCCGAGTGCAAAGGTGAAAATACAACCGCGAAATGCGTCCTTAATCCAGCGGTACCGCCCGATAACGATTCACCTGCGCGCTGGTCACCGGCGCCGCCGCATTCCCCCAGCTCGCCCGCAGCCAGGTGATCAGGGTCGCGGCCTGCGCGTCGTCCAGCACGTGGCTGAAGGGCGGCATGCCGTAGGGGCGGGGATTGCCGGCCGTGCCTGGCGGGAAGCCGCCGTTCAGCACGACGCGGATCGCGTTCACCGGTTCGTCGAGCGTCAGAGCGCGGTTGCCGGCGAGCGCGGGGTAGGGGCCGAGGCCCTCGCCGCGCTCGCCGTGGCAGGCGACGCAGTGCTGGCGGTACAGCTTTGCGCCTTCCTGCAGGACCTGTTCGGGAAGCTGGGGCGCTGGCGCGCGCTCGCGCGGCGCGCCGGCGGGCAGCGACTTCAGGTAGACCGCCATCGCGCCCAGGTCGTCGCGGCTCAGGTGCTGCAGGCTTTGCGCCACCACCTCGGCCATCGGTCCGGTCACGCTGGCGCCGGGCGCCACGCCGGTGCCGAGTAATTGCACGATGTGTTCTTCCTTCCACTTGCCCAGTCCCGCCTCGGCGTCCGAGGTGAGCGAGGGCGCATACCAGCCGATCGTCGGAATCAGGCCGCCTTCCAGGCCCTCGTTTGAGGCGCCGAAGCGGTTGCGCGTGCTGTGGCAGGCGCTGCAGTGACCGAGTCCCTCGACCAGGTAGGCGCCGCGGTTCCAGCGCGCGTCGCGGCCGGTCTCGGGCTCGAACACGCCGGGCTTGAAGTAGAGCAGGCGCCATCCGGCCAGCGCGAGCTGGCTGTCGTAGGGGAAGCGCAGCGCGTGGGCGTGGTTCTGGACCTGGCGCGGCGGCAGGCTGCGCAGGTAGGCGAACAGGGCGTCCGAGTCGGCGCGCGAGACCTTGGTGTAGTTGGTGTAGGGGAAGGCCGGGTAGAGCAGGCGGCCATCCTTCGATTTTCCGTTGTGCAGGGCATGCCAGAAGTCGTCGGCGTTCCAGGCGCCGATGCCGGTCGTGCGGTCGGGCGTGATGTTGGGGGCGTACAGGGTGCCGAAGGGC
>DEKZ01000248.1 GCA_002354135.1 Massilia sp. UBA2709
AGGGGCGCCGGTCCCGGCGCTCGCGCCTTCGCCGCTGTGCTTGCGCGGACCGCGGCGCGGGGCGCGCTTCTTCTTCTCGCCGGAGGATGGCCGCGCGTTCGCCTGCGTCACCAGGCGTTCGCGTTCGCCTGATTCGGCCTCGTAGAAGGCGCTCCACCATTCGCCGATCTCGGCGTCGAGTTCGCCCGAGGCGCAGCGCAGCAGCAGGAAGTCGTAGCCGGCGCGGAAGCGCGGATTTTCCAGCAGTTTATAAGGCGCGCGGCCGGCGCGGCGTTCGAAGCGAGGCTGCATGGCCCAGATGTCGCGCATGTCGGTGGCGATGCGGCGCTGCAGGGCCAGGTTTTCGGTCTGGGTTTCCAGCACATCGTCGGCGGCCAGGTGCAGCGCCGGGATCGGCGACTCGCCGGCGGCGCGGTAGGCCGTCCACTTCTCCAGCACCTGGTGCCACAGGAGCGAGGCGAACAGGAAGCCCGGCGAGACACCCTTGCCGGCTTTCACGCGCGCGTCGGTGGACTCGAGCGCCAGGGTCACGAACTTCATGCCGATCGGCTGCTCCAGCACGACGTCGAGCAGCGGCAGCAAACCGTGGTGCAGGCCGGCCGAGCGCAGCTCCTTCAGGCAGGCCAGCGCATGGCCCGACAGCAGGAGTTTGAGCATCTCGTCGAATACGCGCGCGGCGGGCACGTTGTCGATCAGCGGCGCCATCACGGGGATCGGCGCGCGCGTGGTCGGCTCGATCGTGAAGCCGAGCTTTGCGGCGAAGCGCACCACGCGCAGCATGCGTACCGGGTCTTCGCGGTAGCGCGCTTCCGGCACACCGATGATGCGCAGGGTCTTGTCCCGGATGTCCTCGATGCCGCCGTGGTAGTCCAGCACGGTCTGCGTCGCAGGATCGTAGTACATCGCATTGATGGTGAAGTCGCGGCGCGCGGCGTCCTCGTGCTGGGGGCCGAAGTTGTTGTCGCGCAGGACGCGGCCATGCTCGTCCTTCGGCGCGTTGGCGCTGCCGGCGCCGCGGAAGGTCGTCACTTCCAGCAGCTCCTGGCCGAACATGACGTGCACGATCTGGAAGCGGCGGCCGATGATGAAGGCGCGGCGGAACAGCTTTTTCACCTGTTCCGGCGTGGCGTCGGTAGCGATGTCGAAGTCTTTCGGTTTCACGCCCAGCAGCAGGTCGCGCACGGCGCCGCCGACCACGAAGGCCTTGAAGCCGGCTTCCTGCAGGGTCTGGGTCAGGCGAATCGCGTTCGGCGAGACCAGTTTCGGGTCGATGCCGTGCTGGTCGAAGCCGAGGATGACCGGTTCGGTGGGATTGCGCCCGTCTTTCACGCCAAGGATTTTACGGATGAATTTTTTAATCATTGAAGAGATGAAGTTGAGGCCAGCCGTTGGCGTGTGCGTGTTGGGCGAGCGCGCTGCTCGGGTTGGTCGCGACCGGATGCGAGACGACCGACAGCAGGGGCAGGTCGTTGTGCGAGTCGCTGTAGAAATGGCTGCGCTCGAAGGATGCGAACGGACGGCCCAGGCCTTCCAGCCAGGCGTGCATGTGCGTCACCTTGCCCGGCCCGGAAGTCGGCGTCCCGGCCAGTTTCCCGGTCAGGTTGCCGGCTGCGTCGTATTCCGGCATGGCGGCGATGTGGTGCTCGACGCCGAAGGCTTGCGCGATCGGGGCGGTGATGTAGTGGTTGGTAGCGGTGATGATCGCCACCAGGTCGCCCGCGTCCAGGTGGCGCTGCACCAGCGCGCGTGCCGCGGGGCGGATCGCCGGCTCGATCACTTCGGCCATGTACTGGGCGTACATGGCTTCGAGTTCGTGGCGGGGGAAGCGCGCCAGCGTGCCGAGGGCAAATTCGAGGTACTCGACCGGGTCGAGCACGCCCGCCTGGTACTGGGCAAAAAAGTCGTCGTTGCGGCGTTTGTATTCGTCGGCGTCGACGGCCTTGATTCGCACCAGGAACTGGCCCCACTCGTAATCCGAGTCGATCGGCAGCAGGGTGTGGTCGAGGTCAAACAACGCAAGGTTTTTCATTCTTTGGATTCCGACTGCGGATTTCCCTGAAGCAGTAGGTCGCGCAGCAGCGGCAGCGTGACGGGGCGCTGGGTCTCGAGCGAATACTGGTCGAGGGCGTCCAGCATCGTCGACAGGGAGCGCATGTCGCGCTTGAAATGGGACAGCAAATAGGGTAACACGCTGGCCGACAGCGTCAAACCGCGCGCTTCGGCAGCCTGGGTGAGCGCGGCGATCTTCTGGTCGTCGGACAGGCCGTGGATCAGGTAGATCAGGCCCCAGCCCATGCGCGTGCGCAGGTCTTCGCGCACCGGCAGCACGGCCGGCGGCACCGGACCGGTCGAGACCATGTAGGCGCCGTGCTCGCGGATCTGATTAAACAAGGCGAACGCGTCGATCTGGGCCTGGGGCGACAGGCGGTCGCAGTCGTCCAGCAGGTAGAGCGTGATCTCGGGCGTAAACACGAACGCTTCGCTGGGGGCGTCGGCGGCGATGTAGCGCGAGGCGGGCGTGGCCGCAAGGCCCTGCAGCAGGTGGGTCTTGCCGGCGCCGGTGTCGCCCCACAGGTAGGCAAAATGCTCGCGCGAAGCGCGCTGCGCGAACTGGTGCATCAGGTGCGCCAGCTCGGCATTCTCCCCGACCTGGAAGGTATCGAGGCTCTGCGCCGGATCGGCGCCTAAATCGAGCACCAGCTGTTTCATGGCGTTCGTCTCATACTGGAATAGTCATACGCATCCGCCATTATAAAAGCTGGGGCGCTGACAATGGAATTCTGGCAACCCGTGCGCTTGGACGCGCCGCGGGTTTCGTAGGGTGGGCTCTTGAGCCCACGCGGACTCACAGCATGCATCGACGCGGCCCGAGATAGGAAGATTGCCGTCGCATTGTCCCGCCGGAGCACCGATGTAACCTCGGCAATCTGTTCTCCAGTTGGCGGAAAGAATGGCATGTTTTTGTTGTTATCTCGGTTTAGCGGGTTGGGGCCGGGCCGTTTTGCTAGAATAGCGAATTGACCAGAAACAGGTCTACGCCTTCTATTTTACCGCCTCCGCTGCTAAATACCATGAGCCAACCATCTAATGTTTCTCTGTCTTACCGCGACGCGGGTGTCGATATCGACGCCGGCGATGCCCTGGTCGAAGCGATCAAACCTTTTGCCAAGCGCACCATGCGCGAAGGCGTGCTCGGCGGTATCGGCGGTTTCGGCGGCCTGTTCGAGATCAGCAAGAAGTACAAGGAACCTGTGCTGGTCTCGGGCACCGACGGCGTCGGCACCAAGCTCAAGCTGGCTTTCGAGCTGAACCGCCACGATACCGTCGGCATCGACCTGGTCGCCATGAGCGTGAACGACATCCTGGTGCAGGGTGCGGAACCGCTGTTCTTCCTCGACTATTTTGCATGCGGCAAGCTGGACGTGCCGACCGCGACCGCCGTGGTCAAGGGCATCGCCCAGGGCTGCGAACAGTCCGGCTGCGCCCTGCTGGGCGGTGAAACCGCCGAGATGCCGGGCATGTACCCGGATGGCGAGTACGACCTGGCCGGCTTCGCCGTCGGCGCGGTGGAAAAGTCGCAGCTCATCGACGGCAGCAAGATCGCCCCGGGCGACGTGGTGCTGGGCCTGGCCTCGTCGGGCATCCATTCGAACGGCTACTCGCTGGTGCGCAAGATCATCTCGGTTGCCAAGCCGGACCTGGAAGCCGACTTCCACGGGCGCAAGCTGGCCGACGTGCTGATGGCGCCGACCCGCATCTACGTCAAGCCGCTGCTGGCGCTGATGCAGTCCATGGAAGTGAAGGGCATGGTCCACATCACCGGCGGCGGCCTGGTCGAGAACATCCCGCGCGTGCTGGCCGACAACCTGACGGCCGTGCTCGACGGCACCTCGTGGACCATGCCGCCGTTGTTCCAGTGGCTGCAGCAGCACGGCGGCGTCGCGGACGCCGAGATGCACCGCGTGTTCAACTGCGGCATCGGCATGACCGTCATCGTGTCCAAGGAAAACGCCGACGCCGCGATGGCCCAGCTGCAGGCGGCCGGCGAGACCGTCTACCGCATCGGCGAGATCCGCGCCCGCGAGGAAGGCCAGGCGCAGACCGTGGTGGTGTAAGCCGGTCTGGTGCAAAGCAAAAGGCGCTCCGAGGAGCGCCTTTTTGTTATCCGTAGGGTGGGCGCTCCCGTGCCCACCGTAATGTAAGCGTTACGCAAAGGTATGGTGGGCACGGGGCGCCCACCCTACTTGGCCCCGCTGCCGATGTGCTTGTCGAGGAATTTCTCGACCCGGCTCCAGAAGTCGACCCGGTTCGCCGGCAGGCGCCAGCCGTGGCCTTCGTCCTGGTACTCGATCCACTCGACCTGCTGGTTGGTCGGCTTGATTGCGTCCATGAACTTGCGCCCGTGGTACATCGGCACCCGGCGATCGACGCCGCCGTAGGCCAGCATCAGCGGCGCCTTGATGCGCGCCGCCTGCACGATCGGCGAGGTTGACTTCAGTTGCTCGGCATCCTTGACCTGGTCGCCGATCATGTCGGGCATGCCGTACTGCTTCCACTGTTCGGTCATGTCCGACGTGAAGCTCCAGTGGCCGTCGTAGAGCAGGTTGATGTCGGTGACGCCGACCCAGCTGATGCCGCACTTGTACAGGTCCGGGTCGTTGACCAGGCCCATCAGCGTGGCGTAACCGCCATAGCTGGCGCCGGCGATGCAGATGCGCTTCGGATCGGCGTAGCCCTGGGCGACGGCCCAGCGCGCGCCGTCGGCGATGTCGTTCTGCATGGCCAGGCCCCATTGCTTCCAGCCCGCACGGAAGTGCTTGCTGCCGTAACCGGTGCTGCCGCGGAAGTCCGGTTCGAGCACGGCATAGCCGCGCGAGGCGAGGAACTGGGTTTCGGGATTCCAGCCCCAGCTATTGCCGCGCACATAAGGGCCGCCGTGCACCAGCACCACCATCGGCGCGTTCTTCGCGCCGCCGGCCGGCAGGGTCAGCAGGGCAGGAATTTCCATGCCGTCGCGCGCCTTGTAGCGCACCGGGTCCTGGCGCCCCATGCGCGCGGGATCGATGCCGGGGTAGGTGTCGCCGACCGGATTGATGGCGCCGGTCTTGATGTTGTACAGGGTGTAGCGCAACGGCCTGGTGTCCGAATACGATTTCACCAGGACCCATTCGTTGTGATTCCCCGACGGGAAGGACATCAGGTTGACGGTGCCGGGCAGGGCTGTGTCGAGCTTCTTCTGGACTTCCTGCATGGCCTGGTCGAACCAGACGATCGTTTCGGCATCGGTTTGCAGCTGGATGCCCAGCAGCTTGTCGCCGCTGCGCACCAGGTCGCCCGAGAAATCGTAGCCAGGCGTGACCACCAGCGGCTCGGCACTGAGCTGGCCGGTCGCCAGGTCGACGGTGTACACGCTCTGGGTGTCCTGGCCGTTATTGGCGATCGCGTACAGGGTGCCGTCGCTGCCGAAGCCCAGCGGCGTGAAGGCACCCTTGCCGCCCTTGTAGGCATCGAAGGTCGACAGCGCGCGCCACTGGTTACTCTTGCCGGGGTCGCGGTAGTAGATGGTGACCTGGCCCTTCTCGGATGCGGTGGCCAGGCGCGGCTCGCCCTTGTGGTCGAGCATCCAGCTGCTTACCGCGGCGGGACGCTGCACGACCTGGGAGGCGCCGGTCAGGGTGTTCAGGCGCAGCAGGTTCACGTGGCGCAGCTCGCCGTTGCCGCGGTCGACATCGTACTCACGGCTCTCGACATAGATGGTGTCGGAGTCCTGGGCGCCGCGCTGGTCGAGCATGTAGGTATGCCATGGCAGCATTCGGCTGGCGATGTGCGAGCCGGTCGTTTCCTCGGCCTCGCCGCGACGGCTGGCCAGTTGGCGCAGCTTGCCGCCGTCGCGGTCGACGGCATACAGGCCGGCCGCCAGGTACTGCCCGCCCGGGCCAATCTGCTTGTCGGTCACGTCGAAGACCAGGCGGTTGTCGTTGACCCAGTCGAAATCGAGGATGTCGACATTGTTGTAGCCGGCAACCAGCTTGGCGCTATGCTCTTTCAGGTCGATCACGACCAGGAAATCGCGGCGGCCAGTCGCGCCCGAGATTGCCGCCAGGTAGCGCGCGTTCGGCGAGAGCTTGGCGTCGGCCAGCACCGGGTTGATGAAGAAGCGCTCGATCGGCGGCAGGGCAGCGGGTTCGGACGCGGCGTGCAGGGGCGCACTGGCGCACAGGGCCAGCGCCAGCGCGGCACCGAGCCGGAGGAGGAGGGGGCGTGGAAGCATGTTTTCCCGTTCAGGTCGTTATGGTCGTCCGCGTCTTGCTGCGAACTCTTTTGCCCGAAAGAATATCAGCTGCATGTTGGGAAAAGCTCTCCGATTCTCACCCCGTCCTCGGCCGCTTTGCGCTGCCGCAAAAAGAGGCTAGCGCCCGTCTTCCCGGTGCAGCACCTTCGGCACCCTGGCCCCGCGCAGGCGGAAGGCATCGGGCATGCCCGAGCCCAGCAGCGGGCGCCTTGTCCCTTTCCGCTAGCGCTTTACGGCTCAGTCCGCCTTGACTCTACTGCCGATGTGCTTATTGAGAAACTGCTCGACACGGCTCCAGAAGGCGATCCGGTTCGACGGCAGGCGCCAACCATGGCCCTCGTCCGGATAGGCAATCCATTCGACCTGTTTGTTGTGAGGCTTGATGGCGCTGAGGAACTGTCGGCCGTGGTAGATCGGCACGCGCGGATCCAGATTGCCATAGGCGAGCAGCAGGGGCGCCTTGATACGCGCCGCCTGCTTGATCGGCGAAGTGGCGTTCAGCTGGGCGGCATCCTTGACCTGGTCGCCAATTAATTCTGGCATGCCATACTGCTTCCATTCTTCCGGCAGGTCGGATCTCATGCTCCAATGGCCGTCGTACATCAGGTTGATGTCGGTCACGCCAACCCAGCTGATGCCGCACTTGTACAGGTCCGGATCGTTGACCAGGCCCATCAGCGTCGCTTAGCCGCCATAGCTGGCGCCGGCAATGCAGATCCGGTTCGGATCGGCATAACCTTTGGCAACGGCCCAGCGCGCGCCGTCAGCGATATCGTCCTGCATCGCCAAGCCCCACTGTTTGAAGCCGGCACGGAAATGCTCGTTTCCATAGCCGGTGCTGCCGCGGAATTCCGGTTCGAGCACGGCGTAGCCGCGAGAGGCCAGGAATTGGGTCGCCGGGTTCCAGCCCCACTGCGTGCCGCGCACAAAGGGGCCGCCATGCACCAGCATGACCAGCGGCGCCTTGTTGGTTCCGCCGGGTGGTAAGGTCAGCAGTGCCGGAATATCGCGGCCGTCGCGAGCCTTGTAGCGCACCACGTCCTGGCGGCCCATGCGTGCCGGATCAATGTTCGGGTAGGCGTCGCCGACTTTCTCGATTTCGCCAGTCCTGAGGTTAAAAAGATGAAAGGTGGATGGCTTGCGGTCCGAATACGCTCGCACGAGCGCCCAGTCCGAGAGGGTTTGCGACGGAAAGGACATCAGGTTGACCGTGCCAGGAAGGGCAGCGTCGAGTTTCTTCTGCGCGGCTTGCATGGCCGGGTCGAACCATATGATGGCTTCGCCGTCGGTACGCAACTGTACGCCCAGGATCCTGCCGCCGCCGCGTACCAGCTCGCCGTTGAAGTCGTAGCCTGGCGTGACGATTACCGGGTCCGGCTGTAACACGCCAGTGGCGAGGTCGACCGTATAGACGGCGCTGGTGTCCCTGCCGGCATGCGCCGTCACGTACAGGGTGCCGTCGTTGCCGAAGCCAAGCGGCCAATAGCCGCCGACGCTGTCCTGATACGTCGGCAGCCTGGCCAGCACCCGCCAGGCAGATGTGGCCGGGTCGCGGTAGTGCAGGGTTGTCACGCCTTTGTCCGCGAACGCGGCCAGGCGGGGTTCGCCCTTGTGGTCGAGCCACCAGCGGTCCACCAGGCCGGGCCGCGGCACCGCGCCCAGGGAAGCGCCGGTCAGCGTGTCGATCTTCAACAGACCCCGGCTGGTCCTGCCGGTGACCTTGTCTTCCCAGCTGCGCAGGACGTACAGGGCAGGTGAATCCAGGGTTCCCGGCTGCGCAATCATGGATGTACGCCAGGACAACATATTCCGGTTGTACGGCGCATTGTCGCGGTTGAACTCGCCGCTGCGGTCGGCAAGCTGGATCAGGTTGCTGCCGTCACGGTCGACCGCGTACAGGCCCGTACCCCGATACCGATCATCCAGCTCCTGCTTGTCGCCGACGTTGAAGACGAGGCGGTTCTCGTTGACCCACTCGAAGGTCTCGATATCGACGTCCTCGTAGCCGGCGACGAGTTTGGCGGATTTGTTCTGAAGATCGATGACGGCGAGGTAATCACGCCGCCCGGGAGCGCCGGAGATGGCCGCGAGGTAGCGTCCGCCTGGCGACAGTGCGGCTTCGGACAGCCTGGGATTCATGAAGAAGTGTTCGGCCGGCGGCCGGGCGCCGTCAGGGGCGGCATGCAGCACCGGCGCCGTGCAGAGAAGCAGCGTCAGCATGGCGCCATTTCGTAGAGCAAAAACACGTCGCAACATGGGATGGCCGATGAGTGATGGTGAGATTGCGGATGTGTGCACGGATGAGCATACCAAAGCGCGTCGCTGCCAAAGCTCTCCAATTCTCACTGCCGGCCCGGATGCGCTGAGCGCTGCCGCATGCCTCGTATCAGTCTTCCCGGTGCAGCACCTTCGGCACCCTGGCCCCGCGCAGGCGGAAGGCGTCGGGCATGCCCGAACCCAGCAGGGGGCGCAGGTAGAGCCGGAAGGCATCGGTGACGTCGGTGCCGCTCTCGCTGATGAATTCGTCCTCCATCGTGCGCGTCTTGCCGGCAACGAAGTCCAGCGGCAGCAGCTCGTAGTCGACGGAATAAAAACCGGTGCGGCGGATCGCCACCGAGCCGTCGGCGTCGCCCCAGAACGCGAACTGCACCGCCTTCTCGCCGACTTCGCGCGCCTCGCGCTGGTCGACGTCGGAGACGCAGCCGATGAAGGAGCGCTGCAGGTAGCCGAAGGTGTCGCCGCGCACGCGCTTGATGCCGAGTTTTGACCGGATCTCGTCGCACAGCAGGTCGGCCAGCGCGCCGGTTCCCGACAGCTGCACGTTGCCGTGGTCGTCGCGCTCGATCTCCTTCGCCAGCAGGGTGGCGACCGGTTCGCCCGAGGCGTCGTGGATGCCCTCCGAAACCGCGATCACACAGCGCCCGTGGCGCTCGTACATCGCTTTGACGTCGTCCAGGAAGCGCTCCAGCACGAAGGTGCGCTCGGGCACGTAGATCAGGTGCGGTCCGTCGTCGGGGAATTTCTTGCCGAGTGAGGATGCGGCGGTGAGGAAGCCCGCGTGGCGCCCCATCACCACGCCGACGTAGACGCCGGGCAGCGCTGCATTGTCGAGGTTGGCGCCGGCGAAGGCCTGGGCCACGAAGCGCGCCGCCGAGGGAAAGCCGGGCGTGTGGTCGTTGCCGACCAGGTCGTTGTCGATGGTCTTCGGGATGTGGATGCTGCGCAGCGGATAGCCGGCCTCGCGCGCCTGCTCGCTGACGATGCGCACGGTATCGGCCGAATCGTTGCCGCCGATGTAGAAGAAGTGCTCGATCTCGTGCGCGCGCAGCACCTCGAAGATGCGCCGGCAATAGGCGATGTCGGGCTTGTCGCGGGTCGAGCCCAGGCTCGATGACGGCGTGGCGGCCACCAGCTCCAGGTTGTGGCTGGTTTCCTGGGTGAGGTCGATGAACTCCTCGTCGACGATGCCGCGCACACCGTGCAGGGCGCCGTAGACCCGGGTCACGCCCGGGAAGCGGCGCGCTTCGAGCGCCACCCCGACCATCGATTGGTTGATGACGGCGGTCGGCCCGCCTCCCTGTGCAACAAGAATTTTCCCTGACGACATACGCACTCCTTTCGTAGTGGACTGCAGAAAAAACCTGTGTGACGGCGCGCCTACTCCGGGGCGCGGATGTAATCGACCAATCCATTGCTCGCCCGGCTGGGCGGGGCGGTGAGCAGGCTGACCAGCACCACGGCCGCGATCCCCGCGGGCACCCCGAAGATGCCGGCGGACATGGGCGCGATATCGAACCAGGCCGCATCCATCCGACCGCCCAGGGCGGGATTGGTGCGGAACATATAGTAGAGGCAGGTCAGGAAGCCGGCGACCATGCCCGCGATCGCCCCGGCCTGGTTGGCGCGTTTCCAGAACACGCCCAGCACCAGCACCGGGAACAGGGTCGAGGCCGCCAGCGAGAAGGCGGCGCCCACCAGCGACAGGATGTCGGCCGGCTTTTGCGAGGCGGCATAGGCGGCGATGAAGGCCACCGCCAGGAGCAGCAGCTTCGAGATCGTCACCCGCTTCTGCGTCGAGGCGCCCGGGTCGACCAGCTTGTAGTACACGTCGTGCGAGAGCGCATTCGAGATCGCCAGCAGCAGGCCGTCGGCGGTGGACAGCGCCGCCGCCAGCCCGCCGGCCGCGACCAGTCCGGAAATGACATAGGGCAGGCCACCGATTTCCGGGGTGGCCAGCACCAGCACGTCGCCGTCGATGGCGATCTCGGCCAATTGCACCAGGCCGTCGCCGTTGATGTCGCTGACACTGATGAGGGGATTGACCTTGTCGACGTTGGCCCAGTACGAAATCCAGGTCGGCAGCGAGCGGAAGTCGCTCCCGACCAGGCTCGTGTAGATGTCGTATTTCGCCAGCACCGCCAGCGCCGGGATGCTCAGGTAGATCAGCAGGATGAAGAACAGGGTCCAGAACACCGACACCCGCGCCTCGCCCACCGAGGGCGTGGTGTAGGAACGCATCAGGATGTGGGGCAGGGCGGCGGTGCCGAACATCAGGCAGAACACCAGGGCAAGGAAATTGTTGCGGCGTGCGTTCGACTCGGCCTCGGTGGCGCCGGGGACAACCAGCGCCTGCGCATACACCAGCAGCGATTCCGGATCGCGTCCGGCAGCGCGCACGGCGGCGCGCGCTGTCGACATAGCGCCTGACGATGCCCCGGGTCGGGCCGCTGACAAACGTCGCTTCGGCATGACGCGCCGCGAAGGCCAGGCCGCGCGGCGATGCCCCGGCCTGGTACAGGAAAGGCGTGCGCTGGGGCGAGGGTTCGCACAGGTGGATGCCCGGCACCGAATAGTGCTCGCCCTGGTGCTTGATGGGGTGGACGCGCGCGGGGTCGGTGTAACGCCGCGTTCGCGGTCGCGCAGCACGGCGCCGTCTTCCCAGCTCTTCTCCCACAGCTTGTAGACCACCTCCAGGTATTCGTCGGCCAGGTCGTAGCGCGCGTCGTGCCCGAGCTGCCGGGCCTGGCCCAGGTTGCGCGCGGCGCTGTCGAGGTAGCCGGTGACGATGTTCCAACCGATGCGCCCGCCGCTCAGGTGGTCGAGCGTCGAGATCCGGCGCGCGAAGGTATAGGGGTGCTCGCCGCCGGTGGAGGCGGTGACGCCGATCCCCAGCCGTGTCGTCGCCTGCGCGATCAGCGGCGCCAGCGCGAGTGGATCGTTCAGCGGCAACTGCACGCCGTGGCGCAGCGCCGCATCCAGGTTGCCGCCGTAGACGTCGTAGGCGCCCAGCACGTCGGCGAGAAAAATCGCGTCGAAGCCGCCGGCCTCCAGCAGGCGCGCCAGGTCGACCCAGTACCCGGCGTCGCGGTAGCCGGCGCCGGTGTCGCGCGGATGGCGCCACAGGCCCGGCGACTGGTGGCTGGGCGTGTTCATCTGGAAGGCGTTGAAGCGCACAGGTCTCGCGCTTGCTGGCAATGCCGCGTTCATTTTGCGCTCTTTTCCAGCGCCAGCTGGTAGTCGGTCTTGGCGTAATCGGCGAACAGGCGGTTGGTCACTTCCAGGAATTCGCGCGAGCGGTAGGCCGCCGCGATGTCGCGCGCGAAGGGTTTGTCCTTGTCGGCCGTGCGCACCGCGACCAGGTTGGCATAGCTCGGCGAAATCTTCTCGGTGCGCAGCGCGTCGCGCAGCTTCAGACCGGAGGCGAGCGCGAAGTTCCCGTTCACGAAGGCGAAGTCGGCGTCCTGCAGGGAGCGCGGCAACTGCGCGGCTTCCAGCGGCAGCAGCTTTATCTGGCGCAGGTTCTGGGCGATGTCCTTTTCGGATGCCTTGATCGGGTCGATGCCGGGTTTTAGCTTGACCCAGCCGATCTGGTCGAGCATGACGAGGGCGCGCGCCTGGTTGGTCGGGTCGTTCGGCAGGGCCACCGTGGCGCCGGGACGCACGGCGTCCAGGGTCTTGTGCTTGTGGCTGTAGATGGCGATCGGTGCGGTCGGGATTTTCACCAGTTCCGACAGCGCCAGCTTGTGCTGCTCGGCGAAGCGCGTCAGGTAGACGATGTGCTGGAACACGTTGGCGTCGAGCGCGCCCTCGGCCAGCGCGAAGTTCGGCTGGATGTAGTCGTTGAACTCGACCAGCCTGATTTTATAACCCTGCTTTTCCAGGATCGGCTTGATGCCGAAGCGGATCTGGTCGGCATAGGGACCGGCGCTGGTGCCGATGACCAGCTCTTTCGGGTCCTTGGCATGGGTGGCGCCGACGACGAGCAGCGACAAGGCGGCGGCGATCAGGGTGCGGCGGTGCGGGCGCATGGGAGTCCTTTCTTTTTATGAGGGGATTCAGCGTTTGTCGAGGCGGCGCGCGGCGCGGGCGCCGGTCAGCTGGATCAACTGCACCAGCACGATCAGGATCGTCACCGTGAAGATCATCACGTCGGTCTCGAAGCGGTAGTAGCCGTAGCGGATCGCAAGGTCGCCGATGCCGCCGCCGCCCACCACGCCGGCCACGGCCGAGTAGGAGAGAAAGCTGATCGCCAGCACCGTGAGCGAGAGCACCAGGGCCGCGCGCGCTTCGGGCAGCAGCACGCGCACGACGATCTGGAATTCCGAGGCGCCCATCGCCTGCGCCGCCTCGATCACGCCGCGCGGCACGTCGCGCAGGTTCTGTTCGACCAGGCGCGCGAAATAGGGAATCGCGGCGATCGACAGCGGCACCGAGGCCGCCAGCGGCCCGATCGAGGTGCCGGCCAGCACCCGGGTGACCGGCACCAGCGCCACCATCAGGACGATGAAGGGAAAGGAGCGCACCGTGTTCACGATCCAGCCCAGCACCAGCGCCAGGCGCCGGTTCTGCAGGGCCTGGCCGTCGGCGACCAGGAACAGCAGCACGCCGAGCGGGCCGCCCAGCAGCACCGCGGCCGAGACGCCGATGCCGAGCATGAGTGCGGTTTGCAGGAAGGCGGTCCAGAGTTCGGGCAGGACGGCGACGATCGAATCAGGCATGGGCATCTCCCCAGGCGGCCGCGGCAAAGGCCTCGGTGCCGTAGTAGGCAAGTTCGCGTCCCAGCGCGGTCTTGCGCGGGACACTGCGGTCGGCGAGGGCGAACTGCTCGGCCACCACGCCGTTCTCGATGACGGCCACGCGGTGGCACAAGCTGCCGAGCACCTGCAGTTCGTGGCTGACGATGACGATGGTCACGCCCAGTTGGACGTTGATGGTGCGCAGCGTCTCGAGCAGGGCGCGCGTGGTTTCCGGGTCGAGCGCCGAGGTGGGTTCGTCGCACAGCAGCACCGCCGGGTGGCTGGCCAGGGCGCGCGCGATCGCCACCCGTTGTTTCTGTCCGCCCGAGAGCTGGGCCGGGTAGCTGGCCGCCTTGTCGGCCAGGCCCACCAGTTCCAGACATTCGGCCACGCGCGCCTTCAGGCGCGGTGCGTTCATCGCATCGTGCAGGCGCAGCGGGAAGGCGACGTTCTCGAACACGGTGGCGTTCTGCAGCAGGTTAAAGCCCTGGAAGATCATGCCGATGCGCCGCCGCGCCTGGCGCAGGCCGCGCTTGTCGAGCGCCGTAAGCTCTGCACCGTCGACGATCACGCTGCCGCGCTCGGGGCGTTCGAGCAGGTTGATCAGCCGCAGCAGGGTCGACTTGCCGGCGCCGCTCTTGCCGACGATGCCGAAGATCTCGCCTTCCAGGATGTCGAGCGACACCCCGCGCACGGCGTCGAAGCGTCCGCCGTCGGGCAGGGCAAAGGTCCTGGCGACGTCCAGCAGCCGGATGGCGGTCTTCGGCGCGCCGGCGTCAAGGGTAGGGTGCGTGTTCACGGTATCAGGAATAGGCAGTGGGTTCGGGCAGGCGGCCCTCGAGCGCATAGCGCCCGAGGTCGCGCAGCTTGTAGTCAACCGGATCGTGCAGGGTGTGCACGCGCGCGTTGCGCCAGTAGCGGTCGAAGCCGAAACCGGCGGAGGTCGAACGCGCGCCCGTCAGTTCGAACATCTCGCTGCCGATGCCGATCGCCGCGCGGTGCGCCAGCACCTTGGCCTCGGCCACCGCAACCGCCACTTCGCCGCGCTCGCGCGCGTCGAGTTCCGCGCCCTTCGCGAAAGCGGCGTCGAGCAGGCGCGCAGCATGCTCGGCCAGCACCGTGGCCGGACGCAGCTTGAGCCAGAATTCGCCGTAGCGGTGCTGCACGAAAGGATCAGCGCTGGACTCGGACACGTTTGAAGCGAACCAGGGCCGCGCCTGTTCCAGGGTGTAGTCACGCGCGGCCTCGAAGGCCCCGATGGCGATGCCGAGGTAGAGGTTGGCCATGATCAGCTGGGCCACCTGCGAACGCAGCGTCGCCTGCGCGGTGACTGCCTGGCCAGGCGCCTGCAGCACCAGCGCGGCCGGCAGGTAGACTTCTTCGAAGCGGACGGTGCCACTGTCGGTCTGGCGCTGGCCGAAGGCATCCCAGTCGGCTTCCACCGTCACGCCCGGCTGCGCGGTGGGCAGCACCGCGATCAGGGCGGCGCCGGCGGACTCGTCCCAGGCCAATACCGTCAGCCAGTCTGCACCCACCGAGCCGGACGAAAAGCTTTTCACGCCGTCGAGCACGAAGCCGGCGGGAACGGCCTGGGCGCGGGTGCGCTTGTCGAGCGGGTTCAGGGCGTTACCCCAGAACAGGCCCTGCTCGACGGTGGCGGTGAGCAGGTTACGCTGCTGGACCGCCGTGCCGTACAGGCGAATGCCGGCCAGCTGCAGGTGGTGGAATCCAAAGAGGTGGGCCAGCGCGCTGTCGGCCGCGGCCAGCTTGCGCACCACCTGCAGCACGGTTTCCCAGGAGGCGCCCTGGCCGCCGAATGCGTGTGGCACCGACAGGGTCAGCAGGCCGCTCCGGCGGATCAGTTCGCGTTCATGCGCCGCATGGCCGCCGACGCGGTCGCGCTCGACGGCGGTGGCGGCGAACTGCTGCGCCAGTTTTTCAGCGAGCGCCAGGGGATCGGATGGCGTGGAACCCGGTTCCGGAACGCGCAAGGGAAGGACGGAAGGAGACATCGCAACAAGCCCTGATGAGGAAGTTGCAGCCAAGTTTGCACCGGGTCTGGCGCTGCGTGAACGAAGAAATACGGTCATCGATATGCGCAAAACCTTAAAACGCCGGGCGCATATGGATGTGCGAAAGGATTAGTTTTCTTTCAAGTTCGCGAGCTCTACGCTGTGGCTCATCACCCCTGAATGGACCACACCATGAGCGTCTTCCTGCTGGGCGGCAGCCCGTCGCCGCAATCCTCGTCCTCGCGTCTCCTGCAGCACATCGGCGAGCGTCTCAGCCTGCACGGCCAGCGCCTGGCGCGCTGCGAAGTGCGCGAGCTGCCTGCCGCGGCATTGCTGGCCCTCGAAAGCGGCGAGCCGGCCATTGCGCGCGTGCTGGCCCAGCTGCGCCAGGCCGACGCCGTGGTCGTCGCCACGCCTGTTTACAAGGCGGCCTACAGCGGCCTGCTGAAAGCCTTCCTCGACCTGCTGCCCCAGGACGCCCTGGCCGGCAAGCTGGTGCTGCCGCTTGCCACCGGCGGCAGCCAGTCGCACATGCTGGCGCTCGACTACGCCCTGCGGCCGGTGCTGGCCTCGATGTCGGCGCGCTTCATCCTGCCCAGCATTTATGCGACCTCCGAGCAGCTGGGGCGCGGCGTGGACGGCAGCCTGGCGCTGGCCGCGCCGATTGCCGTACGCGTGGCCCAGGGCGTCGAACAACTGGCGTCGGAATTGCGCGCCGTGGCGCCGCGGCCGGTCGTCGAACCCGCGGAAATACAAGCCGTTCCTGCCTGACCCCGCTATATAAGAGAGCTCCCATGCCCCCAGATTATCCATCGCGGCCCGCGCGCCGCCTGACCCTCGGCCTGCTCGCGGCCGGCATCGCCTCCGGCCTGCACGGCCGCGCCCTGGCTCAAGCCATTGCCCAAACACCTGCCCAGGTGCGCATCGGCTACCAGAAATACGGCACCCTGACCCTGCTCAAGGGCCGCGGCACGCTGGAAAAGCGGCTCCCGGCGCAGAACATCGCCGTCAAGTGGACCGAATTCCCGGCCGGGCCGGTGCTGCTCGAAGGGCTGAACGTCGGCAGCATCGATTTCGGCACCGTCGGCGAAGCGCCGCCGATCTTCGCCCAGGCCGCCGGCGCACGCCTGGTGTACGTCGGCCACGAGCCGGCCTCGCCCGGCAGCGAAGCCATCGTGGTGCCGAAGAGCTCGACCCTGCGCACGCTGGCCGATTTGCGCGGCAAGAAGATCGCCCTGAACAAGGGCTCGAACGTGCACTTCCTGCTGGTGAAGGCGCTGGAAAAGGCCGGCATTCCCTACAGCGCGATCCAGCCGGTGTACCTGCCGCCCGCCGACGCCCGCGCCG
>DEKZ01000030.1 GCA_002354135.1 Massilia sp. UBA2709
CTACACCTGGGCGCATGGCGCGAGGAAGCGGCCCGGCGCCGAGGAGGGCGCCCGCAGCGCCGCGCAAGCCTAGCGGCGCTGGTGCACCTCGATCGTCGCGTGCACGATTTCCTCGTGCACCGCGAGCCGCTCGCGTAGCTTGTCCGCGGTGAGGCCGGGGTCGCGCGTGACCACGCCCAGCGCGCAGGCATAGGCCTCGCGGCCGACGCGCCAGACGTGCAGGTCGACGATGCGGGTATCTCCACCCGCATCGCCTTCCACGACTTCGCGGATCTCGGCGACGACCGGCGCATCCATCTCGCGGTCGAGCAGGACCTTGCCGGTGTCGACGATGAGGTTCTTCGCCCACACCGCCACCAGCACGGCGCCGACGATGCCCATCAGCGGATCGAGCCAGGCCCAGCCGAAGAACCAGCCGCCGAACAGGGCGGCAATCGCCAGCACCGAGGTGGCGGCGTCAGCGATCACGTGCACGTAGGCCGACTTCAGGTTCAGGTCGTGGTGGTGGTGGCCGTGGTCATGGTGGTGATCGTGACCGTGACCGTGACCGTGATGATGGCCGTGGCCATGGTCGTGGCCGTGATGGTGGGCGCCGCCCAGGATGAAGGCGCACACCACGTTCACCACCAGTCCGAGCACGGCGATGGCGATGGCCTCGCGGTAGTGGATCGGCGAGGGCGCGAAGAAGCGTTCGATCGAGTTGGTCGCCATGAGGGCGGCGATGCCGAGCAGGGAGATCGCGCTGGTGTAGCCGGCCAGGATTTCGATCTTCCAGGTGCCGAAGGCGAAGCGCGGGTCTTTCGCGTACTTGCGCGCAGCGGCGTAGGCAAAAGTGCTCAGGCCGATCGCCAGGGCGTGCGAGCTCATGTGCCAGCCGTCGGCCAGCAGGGCCATGGAGTTGAACCACCATCCGGCGGCGATCTCGACCACCATCATGACCGCCGTGATCCACATCACCAGGCGCGTGCCGCGCTCGGCGGCATGGCTGCCTTTGTCGAACACGTGTTCGTGGGTCCAGGGGGAGAGGTCGTCGTACTGTCGGGTGGTGTTCATCGTGTTCCTTGGGGTCTTACTTGTCGGCCAGCTTGCGTTCGCGGCGGGCCTTTTCGTTGATGATCTGGTGGCGCCGGTGGTCGGTCATCTTCTTCCATTCGCGCGCTTCCACCCGGGTGCGCAGGCAGCCAGTGCAGAAGCCGGTGCGGCCGTCGAAGCTGCACAGCTCGATGCAGGGGGACTTGACTGCCATGGCGCTTACTTGAGGTAGCTGCGCACGACGTCGACCAGCTCGTCGGCGCCCTTGCTGCGTTCGCCGGCGTCGAGCGCGGGGGCGGCCACGTGCTCGCGGATGTGGTCCTCGATGACCCCGGCCATCAGGCCGTTCATGCCGCCGCGGGCGGCCGCCAGCAGGTGCAGGATCTCGGCGCAGTCCTGCTCGGTCTCGAGTGCGCGTTCGACGGCCTCGAGCTGGCCGCGTATGCGGCGGACCCGGTTCAGCAACTTGGTTTTTTCGCGTGCGGTATGGCTCATGCATCCTCCTCGGCGCGCATCATAGCATAGGGGGGGTAGGGTATACGCCATGCTATCTGGAGTATGCATGTTGATTCGAGCGCAAGGCTCAACGTACACTTGCGCTCGATAGATGTCCGTCACCTTGTCGTCGACCACCGAGGGCCACCATGCCGCATCCGCATCCGCATGCATTACCCGTCAAGCTCAGGATCCAGTCGCTCGCCCGCCTGGCCGGCCTGCTCTACCTGGTCGTCATCGTCATCGGCGTGCTGGGGGAGGGGCTGGTCAGGGGAACGCTGGTGGTGTCGCGCGACCCCGAAGCGACCGCGCGCAACATTCGCGCGGCCGAAGGGCTGTGGCGCCTGGGCGTTGCGGGGCAGGACCTGCTGCTGGTCTGCGCCCTCGGCATGACCTTCGCCTGGTACCTGCTGCTGCGTCCGGTGAACGGCAGGCTTGCCCTGCTGGCGGTGTTCTTCGCGCTGACCTCGCTGGCCGTCGAAAGCGTCAGCGCGCTGCACCTGCATGCGGTGTTGACGCCGCTGTCCGATGCCGCCTACCTGAAGGCAGTGGCCCCGCAGCTGCTGCACCTGATGGCCTACCAGTCGGTGGTCGCGCACGCCCAGGCCTTCGGGCTGGCGCTGATCTTCTTCGGGGTGGAGTGCATCGTCGTCGGCCACCTGGTCCGCGAGTCGGGCTACTTCCCCAGGGCGATCGGCACGGCGATGCAGGTCGCGGGCGCCTGCTACCTGGTCAACAGCTTCAGCATGATCCTGTCGCCGGCCCTGCAGGACCTGCTGTTCCCCTTCATCCTGCTGCCGCCCTTCCTCGCCGAGAGCGCCTTCTGCCTCTACCTGCTGGCCAGGGGCGTCGACCTGCCCGCATGGGAGCGGCGCCTCGCCCAGGCCTGACGCGGGCGCACGGGCTCAGCCCTCGGCCGCCCAGAGCCGCTCGCCGGTGTGTTCCATGTGCGTCAGGTAGAGCCGCAGGTCCAGCTCGAACTGGTGATACTGCGGCTCCATCCAGCAGCACAGCTTGTAGAAGGCCTTGTCGTGCTGTTTTTCCTTCAGGTGGGCCAGCTCGTGCACGGCGATCATGCGCAGGAACTCGAGCGGGGCGTCGCGGAACACGCTGCCGATGCGGATCTCGTGCTTGGCCTTGAGCTTGCTGCCCTGGACGCGCGAAATGGCCGTGTGCAGCCCGAGCGCGTGCTGGACCACGTGGATCTTGCTGTCGTAGGCGACCTTCGAGACCGGTTCGGCGTTGCGCAAGTACTCGTCCTTCAGGTCCTGCACGTAGTCGTAGAGCGCGCGGTCGGTGCGCAGGCCGTGGGCGCGCGGGTAGCGCGTGCGCAGCAGGGCGCCGAGGCGGTTCTCGGCCAGCAGGCCGG
>DEKZ01000385.1:0-5259 GCA_002354135.1 Massilia sp. UBA2709
TCGTCGTCGCGATCGGCGTCGACGGCGGCGCCGAACAGGAGGTGACGCTCGCCGGGCAGGCAGGACCGGCCGCCCTGGAACTGGTGGCCGACCGCCCCATGGCCCAGGTCAGGTTGCGCCTGGTCGACGCGCCCCTGCGTTTTCATGGCCTGGAACTGCTCCCGGCCCGGCCCGCGGCCTTCGGGATGGACGTCTTCGGCTATCCCGGCGCCACCGTCGCCGGCTGGAAGGCGGCCGATCCCGGCTACCTCGGCGCATGGTTCGCACCGGACCAGTACCAACTGGTCGTGCTGGAGTTCGGCACCAACGAGGGCAACGTCAAGCCCTTCGATCTCGCGGCCTACCGGAAGACGCTGGACGAATCGGTGCGCAGCATGAAAACCATGTTTCCCGCCGCCGCCTGCATCCTGATCGCGCCGGGCGACCGCGGCGTGCTGGTCCCGCGCTCGGCGAACATCCGCAAGAAAGCCGGCCGCAAGGGGCGCGAGACCCAGGGCGCCCAAGCGAAGAACAGGCGCAAGGCGAAGGCGGCCGAGCCGATCGACCTGCGACGGTATTCGCGCATCCATGCCGATATTGCGCGCGTCCAGGCGGAGGTGGCGCGCGAGGCGGGCTGCAGCGCCTGGAGCATGCTCGATGCGATGGGGGGGCCGGGAAGCGCCTACGAGTGGGCGCGCCAGTCGCCGCCGCTGATGGCCAAGGACCTGATCCACTTCACGGTGGCGGGCTACCAGCGGCTGGCCCGGCAGTTTTTCAAGGACATGGGTTGGGCCGCCCTGCCGGCGCCCGGGCAATAGAGGGCTCGGCGGAAGGAGCATGACGCGCCAAATCGCGCGATAATAATGGTTTGCTTGTGCCGCCCGCGGACGAAGGACCGATCGAATGGAACGAAATACTCGACAGCGCAAGGCCATCCAGGAGTGCATTGCCGCTGCCGGACGCCCGCTCTCACCGCAGGAAATCCTGGAACACGCGCAAGGCGTGGTGCCGGGCATCGGCATGGCCACCATCTACCGCAACATCAAGGCCATGCTGGAGTCCGGCGACATCGCGGCCGTGTCGCTGCCGGGCGGGGGCGACCGCTACGAGATCGCCGGGCACGAGCATCATCACCACTTCCACTGCCGCGCCTGCGACAAGGTGTATGAAGTGCATGCCTGTCCGGGCGACATGAAGAAGCTCACGCCCGAGGGCTTCGTGCTCGAGTCGCACGAGTTGACGCTGTACGGGTTGTGCAGCCAGTGCGGTTGAGGCAGTCCGCTCTTTATCGGTTTTCAAACGCCCCGTGCCCACCTGTTGCGTGATCAATGCGCCGGCGTGCCATCCCGCTTGGCCGCCACGCAGCGCTTGCACCCGCGGTGGTTCCGCAGGTGCGCCCCCACCAGCAGCACGCTGCTCGCAATCGCCAGCGCGGTTTCCGCGCCCTGCCCGTAGCGCGGGCCGACGAAGAAGACGGCCGCCAGGAAGCAGGCCAGGCCCAGCAGCCCGAGGGGCAGCACGACGGGATCGCGGTGCGCCAGGTAGCCCGGCAGCAGGGCCAGCAGCACCGGCAGCGTCACCGCGGCGAGCAGCATGTCGTGGAAGGCGTGGTCGTGCCCGCCCAGGCCCAGCACCGGGAAGGCCAGCACCAGCAAGGGCGCCGCCACGCAGTGGACGAGGCAGAGCATCGAAGCGGCGATGCCGGCATAGTCGCCAAGCCTGATCAGGTTTTTCATGTCGTTCTCCAAAATGCGCGGCGCGCCAGCCCCGGGGCGGCGCGCCACGCTTTACTTCGTGCGGATCAGAAGATCAGGCGCAGGCCGGCCGTCAGGTTACGGCCCGGCAGCGGCGCTGCGTTCTTGATGAAGGAGGTGTGGCTGTAGGCCAGCTCGTTCGTCAGGTTGTTCACGCGCGCATAGAACTGGGCCGGTACATTGCCGATGCGGGTCGTGTAGTGGGTGCCGACGTTGAGCATGTTGTAGCCGCCGGTCTCGCCCTCGTACCGGGCGACGTCGTCCTGGCGGCCGACGCGCACCAGCTCCACCATGCCGTGCCAGGACTGCCAGTCGGCGTTGAATTTCGCGCCGAAGCGGTGCGGCGGGATGCGCGGGATGTTGCGGTTGGCGCCGTCCTCGAAGCGGGCGCGCACCATGTCGCCGAACACGGTCGCGCTGAAGACCGGCGAGAACTTGCGGCGCACCTCGCCTTCCAGGCCGGTGAAGGTGGCGTCGCGCTGGGCGTATTCGACCAGCTGGAAGCCTTCGTGGTTATCCAGCGTGTTGGCGTAGATGTAGTTCTTCACGCGGTTGTGGAAGGCGCTGAGCGAGAAGGTGGTGGCGCCCGCGAACTTGCGCAGCGTGAGGTCGAGGTTGTTCGAGGTCTCTTTCGTGAGGTCCTGGTTGCCGATCTCGTAGGTGCTGGTGGCCAGGTGCACGCCGTCGGCATACAGCTCCTCGGCGGTCGGCAGGCGGTGGCTGCGCGAGAGCGAGGCGCGCAGCGAATACTGCGGGCTGAACTTCCAGACCGCGCCGGCGGCCAGCGAGGTCGCACGGGCATCCGTGTCGCGCCGGGTGCTGCTGTCCACTTCGATGTCCTGCCATTCGTGGCGGGCGGCGGCCTCGAAGCGCCAGTCCTGGAACTTGTATTCTTCGGTGACGAACACGCCGTGCTTCTTCGTGACGGTGGACGGCACATAGGCCTCGTCGCCGACCGTGCTGAAGTCGCGCGAGCTGGTCTGGGCGCCGATCACGCCGCGCCAGCCGGCCAGGGGCTTGTGCTCGAGTTCGACGCGGCCGTCGTGGGCTTTATTGAAGAAACTGGTGGCAACGACACCGTCCTCGAGTTCGTCGTGGCGGTAGTCGGTGATCGAGGCGCGCACGCGCAGCTTGCTGAAACCGGGCAGCGGCTCGCGGTATTCGCCGCGGATGTCCCAGCGTTCGCTGTCGAGCTTCACCACCGGCGCCGCTTCGCCTTCCTCGTGCTCGTGTTCGTGGTCGTGGTCGTGGCCCTCGTGCCCTTCCTCTTCGTCGTGGCCGCCGCAGTGCAGGTGATCGCCGTGCGGGTGGCAGGAGCCGAATTCATGGTGGTGGCCCGGAATGCCGTACTCCGTGCTTTCCTTGGTAAAGGCCGCGCCGAGGTAGCCACGCTCGCCGATCCAGGACAGGCCGACGCTGCCGGTTTCCGTCTTCTTGAAGCTGCCTGCGACGCGTCCGCCCTCTTCCCAGCCGCTGCCGACACGGTAGGCTTTGGCATCGCGCTTGACGCCTTCGGCGTGGACGGCCACGTTGCCCGAGCCGCCGGTCAGCTCGAAGGCGCCGGTCTTCTCGCGCGCCACCGTGTTGGCGCGCAGCTCCATCGAGCCTTCGATTGGTTTCTCCGGCATCGCGGTCGGGATCTTGCGGTCGAGGATGTTGACCACGCCGCCCACCGCCCCGCCGCCATAGGCCAGCGCCGAGGGGCCGCGCAGCACTTCGATGCGCTCGGCCAGGACTGGCTCGAAAGCGACGGCGTGGTCGGGGCTGATGGTCGAGGCGTCCTGGATCTCGGCGCCGTCGGACAGGATCTTCACGCGCGGACCGTCCATGCCGCGGATGACAGGACGGCTGGCGCCGGCGCCGAAGTGGCTGGAGGTGATGCCGGGCTGGCTGCCCAGGGTTTCGCCCAGCGTCGATTCGCGGGCGCGCACCAGTTCGCCGCCGCCGAGGGAAGTCACGGACGTCACCATGTCGTCGCTCAGCACGCCCAGCGCGCTGGCCGAGATCACGACCGTCGGGATGCTGTCCGGATCGGCATGGAGGCGGGAAGTGTCGGTCTGGGCATGCGCGGCCAGGGGCGCGAAGGCCAGCATGATGGACAAGGTGAGCGGCGTGCGTTTGCAGGCGAAGTGGTGCATCGAACGGTTCCTTTATCGGATGGCGTTGAGTTCTTGTTGGGAGCGCGAGAAGCGGCTAAGCTAATTATAATGAGAACTCAGTATCATTAAAAGATGAGAATTCAAAATCATTAGCGAAAAAGACGAGCGTGTGCCGGCCAAGGGCGCACGCGAGGCGACCGGACATGAAGGAAGCAGGACGGCGCGCCTGCGCCGGAAGGACCGGGAAGGCTGGCGATGTGAAGGAAAGAAACGGGCCCTGCCCTCAGCCCTGCCGGCTCCAGCCCGAGACGATGATCGCCATGCCGCACAGGGCGATCGCCGCGCCGATCCAGTCCAGGGGCGACAGTTCGACGCCGTCGACGAAGCGCAGCCAGGCCAGGGCGGTGGCGACATACACGCCGCCGTAGGCCGCATAGACGCGCCCGCTCGCGGCCGGATGCAGGGTCAGGAGCCACACGAACAGCGCCAGGCTGGCGGCGGCCGGCAGCAGCAGCCAGACCGAGCCTCCCTTGCGCAGCCACAGGTAGGGAAGGAAGCAGCCGACGATTTCGGCGATGGCGGTCGCGACGAACAGCAGTGCGGTCTTCAGGATCATCGTGCGGCCTCCTTGCGGTGGGCGTCGCGCAGCGCGCGCAGGGCCACCCCGATCAGGTCTCCCGCGCTGAGCTCGGCGTGCAGCTGCATCGCATTGCCGTAGGTGAGCTCCATCACCAGCGCGCCGAGCACCAGCGGCGCCACCGGCGAACGCCCTTCCGGGAAGATCCTGGCCAGGCGCTCGCCGACCGCCGTCCACTGCTCGTCGAACAGGCGCGTATGACGCTCGAACAGTGCGGTGTCGTTGCGCGCCAGGCGCGTCAGGTCCAGCACCAGCAGGCGCAGGTCGGGCTCGTGCCGCAGCCCGCTGGCCCACTCGCACACAGTGGCGATCGCCGTGTCGGCGTCGGCGGCCGCATCCAGGCGCCGGCACAGCTCCTCGGCCTGGCCGCCGGCGTAGTAGTCGAACAGCTCGAAGAACAGCTCGTCCTTCGAGGCGAAGTTGGAATACAGCGCGCCCTTCGAGTACCCTGCCTCTTCCGCGATGCGGTCGACCGAGGCGCCCGCGTAGCCTTCGCGCGCGAACACGACCGCCGCCGAGGCCAGCAGGCGCTCGCGGGTCTGGGCCCGGCTCTGCTCGCGCGTCAGGCGGGCGGGCCGGCCCGGTACGGGCTGGCCCCTGGTGGCGGTGTCGCGTTCGGTCATCATCCTCGGTTCCATTCAGGCCGGCGCAGGGCCGGCACATCAATCGGCCAGCGCGATCAGGACGCGCTGCCTTCCAGCATCACGGTCGGTGTCACGGACATGCCTACCTTCAGCAGCCGCGCGGCATCCTGGCCCGGATCGATGAGGATCTTCACCGGCAGGCGCTG
>DEKZ01000385.1:5333-5725 GCA_002354135.1 Massilia sp. UBA2709
GCGCTGCACCACTTTCGTGAAATTGCCGGTCGCATTATCCGGTGCAATGGGAGAAAAGGAAACACTGCTGGCCGGCGCCAGGCTGGCGACGTGACCATGCAGGGTCGTCCCCGGCAGCATGTCGACCGCGATGTCCACGGCCTGGCCGACGCGCATGCGCGCCAGCTGGGTCTCGCGGAAGTTCGCTTCCACGTAGGCCGACTGCAGCGGCACGACGGCCAGCATGGCCGCGCCGACCTGGGCATAAGCGCCCACGCGCACGGTGCGCTGGCCGACCACGCCGTCGATCGGCGCATGGATCTTCGTGTACGACAGGTGCAGCTGCGCCGCTTCGAGTGCGGCCTTGCTGCGCGCGACCTGGGCTTCACCCTGGGCCACCTGGGCCTTCAGGA
>DEKZ01000206.1 GCA_002354135.1 Massilia sp. UBA2709
TCGCTCAGGTTGGCGGCCACCTCGAGGGCGTCGCCGCCGTTGTTGCCGGGGCCGGCAAGGACCAGCACCGGCTGGGCGTGGGCGGCGCCGACCAGGCTCAGGGCGAGGTCGGCGGCGGCGCGTCCCGCGCGGCGCATCAGGGTGCCCGTTTCCAGCTCCTGCATCGCGGCTTCCTCGACCGCCCGGATCTGGGCAACACTGTAAAGCTTGCTGTTCATGTTCCTCGCCTTCTGCTCATTGATTTCGACTGCCCGCATTGTGCCCGATATTGGCCGGGAGGCGTCTACAATATGCCAAAACCACAACCTGCAAGAGGACAAGAATGGATTGGCAGTTCTGGATCGACCGCGGCGGCACCTTCACCGACATCGTGGCGCGCCGCCCGGATGGGCAGCTGGTGACGCACAAACTGCTGTCCGAGAATCCGGAACAGTACCGCGACGCCGCCGTCGCCGGGATCCGCCACCTGCTCGGCGTGAAAGCGGGCGCGCCGCTGCCGGCGGCCGCCGTCGAAGCGGTTAAGATGGGGACGACGGTTGCTACCAACGCCCTGCTCGAGCGCAAGGGCGAGCCGACGCTGCTGGCCATCACGCGCGGTTTTCGCGACGCGCTGCGCATCGCCTACCAGAACCGGCCGCGCCTGTTCGACCGCCGCATCGTGCTGCCCGAGCTGCTGTATGCCCGGGTGGTCGAGGTCGACGAGCGCATCGGCGCCCACGGCGAGGTCGTGCGGCCGCTCGACGAGCATGCCACCCGCGCCGCGCTGCAGGAGGCTTTCGACCAGGGGCTGCGCGCCCTGGCCATCGTCTTCATGCACGGCTACCGCTACACCGGGCACGAGGCGGCGGTGGCGCGCATCGCGCGCGAGATCGGCTACACCCAGGTGTCGACCTCGCACGAAACCAGCCCGATGATGAAGCTGGTCGCGCGCGGCGACACCACGGTGGTCGACGCCTACCTGTCGCCCATCCTGCGCCGCTACGTCGACCAGGTCGCGTCCGAGCTGCCCGGCGTGAACCTGCAGTTCATGCAGTCGAGCGGCGGCCTGACCGACGCCCGCGCCTTCCAGGGCAAGGACAGCATCCTCTCCGGGCCCGCCGGGGGCATCGTCGGCATGGTGCGCGCCAGCGTTCTCGCCGGCTTCGACAAGGTGATCGGCTTCGACATGGGCGGCACCTCGACCGACGTCTCGCACTACGCCGGAGAGTTCGAGAGGGTGTTCGAGACCCAGGTCGCCGGCGTGCGCATGCGCGCGCCGATGATGAGCATCCACACGGTGGCGGCCGGCGGCGGCTCGATCCTGCACTTCGACGGCAGCCGCTACCGCGTCGGACCCGACAGCGCCGGCGCCAATCCGGGGCCGGCCAGCTACCGCCGCGGCGGGCCGCTCGCGGTCACCGACTGCAACGTCATGCTCGGGAAGATACAGCCTGAGCACTTCCCGAAACTGTTCGGGCCAGATGCCAACGAGGCGCTCGACGTCGAGACGGTGCGCGCGCGTTTCGCCGGGTTGGCGCGCGAAATCGAGGCGGCCACCGGCGACCTGCGCACGCCCGAGCAGGTGGCCGAGGGCTTCATCCAGATCGCAGTCGGGAACATGTCCAACGCCATCAAGCAGATCTCGGTGCAGCGCGGGCACGACGTCACCGAATACGCGCTCACCAGTTTCGGCGGCGCCGGCGGCCAGCATGCCTGCCTGGTGGCGGACGCGCTCGGCATGAAGACGGTGTTCATCCACGGCCTGGCCGGCGTGCTCTCGGCCTACGGCATGGGCCTGGCCGACCAGAGCGCGATGCGCGAACAGGCGGTCGAGGAAAAGCTCGGCGCCGCCAGCGCCGAGGCCCTGGCCAGCCGCCTCGATGCCCTTGCCGGAGCGGCGCGCGGCGAGCTGCTGGCCCAGGGCGTGGGCGAGGAACGCATCGATATCATCCGCCGCGTGCACCTGCGCTACGAAGGCACGGACTCGGCCCTGGTGGTCGGCTTCGACAGCGTCGAGGCGATGCGGGTGGCTTTCGAAGCCGCCTACAAGCGGCGTTTCTCCTTCCTGATGCCCGCACGCGCCCTGGTGGTGGAAGCCGTATCGGTCGAGGCCCTGGGCCGCTCCGAGGCGCCGCCCGAGACGGTCGTCGCGAGCGCTGCGCGCTCCGGTGCTCCGGGGCCGTCGCAGACCGTGCCGATGTTCGGCAACGGCGAATGGCGCGAGACCGGCATCTACCGCCGCGCCGACATCGGGCCAGGGGACATCATCCGCGGCCCGGCCATCGTCGCCGAGAACAACGCCACGACTGTCGTCGAAGCCGGCTGGCAGGCCGAGGTCACGCCGTACAACCACCTCGTGCTCAGGCGCGTCGAAGCGCTGCCCGAGCGGCGCGCGATCGGCACCACCGCCGACCCCGTGATGCTGGAGATCTTCAACAACCTCTTCATGTCGATCGCCGAGCAGATGGGTCTGCGCCTGCAGAACACGGCCTATTCGGTGAACATCAAGGAGCGCCTGGACTTCAGCTGCGCCATCTTCGACGCCGACGGCAACCTGGTGGCCAACGCGCCGCACATGCCGGTTCACCTGGGTTCGATGGGCGAGAGCATCAAGACCGTGATGCGCGAGAATGCCGGGCAGATGCGCGCCGGCGACGTCTACGTGCTGAACGATCCCTACAACGGCGGCACCCACCTGCCGGACGTGACGGTGATCTCGCCGGTGTTCGACGAAGCCGGGCAGGAGATTCTTTTCTACGTCGGCTCGCGCGGCCACCACGCCGACATCGGCGGCACCACGCCGGGCTCGATGCCGCCGGACTCCAGCCACATCGAAGAGGAGGGCGTCCTGATCAACAACTTCAAGCTCGTCGACGGGGTTGACGGCGTGCTGCGCGAGCCTGAAGCCCGCGCCCTGCTGGGCGGCGCCCGCTACCCGGCGCGCAATCCGGGCCAGAACATGGCCGACCTGCGCGCCCAGGTGGCGGCGAACCAGAAGGGCGTCGAGGAACTGCACCGCATGGTGGCCCATTTCGGCCTGGACGTGGTGCGCGCCTACATGGGCCACGTGCAGGACAATGCCGAGGAAGCGGTGCGCCGCGTGATCGGCGCGCTGAAGGACGGCGCATTCGCGGTGGAGCTGGACAATGGCGCGCGCATCGCGGTCGCGATCCGCGTCGACCGCGAAAGCCGCAGCGCGGAGATCGATTTCACCGGCACTTCAAGCCAGCTGCCGAACAACTTCAACGCACCCTCGGCGGTCTGCATGGCGGCCGTGCTCTACGTGTTCCGCACCCTGGTCGACGACGAGATTCCGCTCAACGGCGGCTGCCTGAAACCTTTGAAGGTCATCATCCCGCCGGGCTCGATGCTCAACCCGCATTACCCGGCCTCGGTGGTGTCGGGCAATGTCGAGACCTCGACCTGCATCACCAACGCGCTCTACGGCGCCCTGGGCGTGATGGCGGCCTCGCAGGGCACGATGAACAACTTCACCTTCGGGAACGCGAAGTACCAGTACTACGAGACCATCTCCGGCGGATCGGGCGCGGGCGAGGGCTACGACGGGACCGACGTCGTGCAGACCAACATGACCAACTCGCGGTTGACCGACCCCGAGATCCTCGAGTTCCGCTTCCCGGTGCGGCTGGAGAGCTATGCAATCCGCCAGGGTTCGGGCGGGGCGGGGCGCTGGCATGGCGGCAATGGCGGGGTGAGGAAGGTCCGCTTCCTGGAGCCGATGACGGCGGCGATTTTGTCGAACAACCGGATCCATGCGCCGTTCGGGATGGCGGGCGGGGAAGAGGGCGCGCGTGGGGTCAACACGGTCGTGCGGCATGATGGCAGCATCGAGCAGGTCGGCCACATCGGCAAGGTCGAGATGGGGGCCGGGGACATGTTCGTCATCGAGACGCCCGGCGGCGGAGGTTACGGCAAAGCTTGACGAAGGGCGTAGGGTGGGCACTC
>DEKZ01000076.1 GCA_002354135.1 Massilia sp. UBA2709
GCCGCCCGGCACCGCGCCGGGGTCGTCCTGCTTGCCGCCCGCCCCGTCCAGCTCCTGCCCGGTGGTCGGATCGACCGCCCCGGTCGCCACGGGCGCGCCGGCGGCAACCATGTTCGCCGCCGTCTTCGCCAGCGCCGGATTGAGCTGCAAATTGCTCAGCAGGCGCGCAAAAATGTCCACCTGCGCCAGGTCGATCTGTCCGCTGCTCGCCAGATTGCTGAGATTGTAACGCGAGGTGGCGTCCGAGATGGTGCCCGACAGGGTGGCGTCGAACACTTCGCCCTCGACCCGTTCGCGCTCGATGTACTGGTCGAGGCGGGTCTCGGCCAGGGGCGTGGCCCAGACGTGGTTCAGCGCCGTGTATTCGCGGTTGTCGATCGCGTCCTGGCGCAGCACCAGCGAGGCCCAGTCGAGCGCGCCGCGCAGGATCCAGCGCGTCTGCAGGTTCAGGCGCTGGTTTTCCATCGAGCGCACCTCGACCTGCTGCTGCCAGAACAGGCTGGCCACGATCGAGATCGCGAGCGTGGTCAGGAGCAGCGCGGTGATTACGGCGACGCCGCGCTGGCGCTGCCGGCGCGGTGGACGCGGTTGCTGGCGCGGGCGCATCAGATGCTCCCCAGCAGGAAGGATTTGGTCAGCGGCTGCGGATAGCCGCGCGTGCGCAGCACCACCTGCAGGCCGGTGATGGACAGCGCCGAGGCGGTGGTGACCGGCGCCTGCGGATTCGACTCGACTTGGGGACGCCAGGCGCCGTTCTGCCAGACCAGCACTGCCATCGCCTGGATGCCGTTCTGCAGCACCACCGGGGGCGTGCTGTCCATGTCGGACACGGCGGCCTGCCACAGCGCATCGAGCTGGACCAGGTCGCGCGTGGCGATCGATTCGCGCCGCAGCAATTGCCCGTTGACCAGGCGGTAGGCGATCACCTGCAGGCGTGCCGGTTCGTTCTCGTTGAAGACGGTGCGCACCAGGGTGATGCGGCCATCCTCCTGCTGCAGGAAGGGGCGGCGTCCGAGGATGCTGGCGTTGGCCGCGTGTTCGCAGTCGCTTTGCAGCTGGGCGAAGGCGAGCTGCATGCCGCGCGTGGCTTCCATCTGGTCGGTCAGCGCGGTGCGCGCGCGCACGATGCCGTCCAGGCCGCGCCAGCCGAGCACGGCCACCATCGCCAGGATGCCGATCGCCACCAGCAGCTCGATCAGCGTGAAGCCGCGCGCGCTTTTTGTTGCAGCCCTCATCCTGGCCTCCTCATCGCGGCCTTAATACCAGCTGCACCAGCTTCAGGATGCGGCGGTCGGGGTTGTCCATGTCGAACACCGAGACCTCGACCCGGCGCAGCTGGGGATTCGGGCTGACCAGCACTTCTTCCTGGCACATCAGGCGCAGGTCGCCCTGGCCGCAGGCGAAGCTGCGCTTGCCGATCTCGGGGAATTCGCGGCCCAGGCGGATCTGCACCAGGCGGTTCTCGGCCGACCAGGTCGCCATCATGGAGGCGCGCAGGCCGGCACTGTTCGAGGCCAGGCTGCCGACGGCGCGCAGGCCCGCGCCCAGCGCGGTGCCGACGATGACCAGGGCCACCAGCACTTCGAGCAGGGTAAAGCCGCGGGCGAGGCGGGGGTTCATTGGACGTTTTCCGTGGAAGGATCGACGACGACGAAGTGGCCGACGCCGTCGGCGCTGATCGCCACGCTGACGTTGCCGCTGGCCAGGGTCAGGCGGAAAGGTTTATGCACCGGCTCGCGTCCGAAGGTCACGCGCAGCACGTCGCCGCTGCCGGTGCCGGCGACCGGCGAATCGAGCAGCAGGCGCAGCGGCGCGTTGCGGAAAGGCCGCTCGCGCAGCAGGTCGTCCTGGTTCATGGCGGTCCAGCCGGTTTCATTGCGCACCATGAAGCGGTAGCGCTCGGGCGTGGCCTCGAAGGCGACTTCGCGGTTGCGTACGATGGCTTCGTCGCGCGCCAGTTGCAGGAGCAGGGTCAGGCGCTTGGCTTCGTTTTCCAGGTCCTGGCGCGGGCTCGGGATCGCATTGAGCGAGGCCATGCCCAGCGTGATGCCGATGATGACCATCACGACCAGGATTTCCACCAGCGTGAAGCCGGTGGTTCTACGCGGCGCCGCGACGGCAGCCATGACAGGACGTTACTGCTGCCAGGAACCGACGTCGGCGTCTTCGCCCTCGCCGCCGGCCTGGCCGTCTGCGCCGAACGAGAACACGTCGACCTCGCCGTGCAGGCCCGGCGACAGGTACTGGTAGGAGTTGCCCCACGGGTCCTTCGGCAGGCGTTCGACGTAGCCGCCTTCCTTCCAGCCGTTGGCGGCCGGGCCCGAGGTGGGGCGCGTGGTCAGAGCTTGCAGGCCCTGCTCGGTGGTCGGATAGCGCTGGTTGTCCAGCTTGTACAGCTTGAGCGCCTGCATCAGGGTGGCGATGTCGGTCTTGGCGGCCACCACGCGCGACTCGCCGGTACGGCCCAGCACCTTCGGCAGCACGAGCGCGCCGAGAATGCCGATGATGACCACGACAACCATGATTTCAACGAGGGTGAAGCCGCGCGCGAAACGGCGGCCAACTGCACGGTGCGATACGTTCTGCATAGTCAATCTTGATAGGTGGATCGGAACAATCGACTTAGTATAAGGCCGAATTGTGGGAGCGGCCACTTGCCATGGGTGCGCCATTGTATTGCAGAGCTGGCAAGAGCGCAGCTCAAGCGTGTGTGCCTCTTTCCGCACAGACAGGACAGCTCGGATTGCGTGCCGCACCAATACTGGTCCACTCCATCGCGCGGCCGTCGAGCAGCAGCAGGCGCCCGGCCAGCGTTTGTCCGATGTGCATGACCAGCTTGAGCGCCTCGGCCGCCTGCACGGCGCCGACGATGCCGACCAGCGGTGCGAACACGCCCATGGTACTGCAGGCAACGTCCTCGAAACCGCTGTCTTCAGGGAAGAGGCAGGCATAACACGGGCAATCTGCTTGACGCATGTCAAACACCGACAATTGCCCGTCGAAACGGATCGCCGCCCCCGCCACCAAGGGCACCCCGGTCGCGACACAGGCGCGGTTGATGGCGTGACGGGTGGCAAAGTTATCGCTGCAATCTAGTACGACCGTGGCCGAGCGCGCAAGTTCCCGCAACCGTTCAGGACCGGCGCGTTCGCGCAGGGCGACGACCTCGACTTCCGGGTTGATCGCATGCAGCGCGGCGCGGCCGGACTCGACCTTCGGCGTGCCGATGCGTTCGGTCGTGTGCATGACCTGGCGCTGCAGGTTGGTCAGGTCGACCTCGTCGTCGTCGACCAGGGTGATGCGGCCGACGCCGCTGGCGGCCAGGTAGAGCGCCGCCGGCGAACCGAGGCCGCCGGCGCCGATGACGAGGGCGTGCGCATCAAGCAAGCGCTGCTGGCCTTCGATGCCGATGTCGTCGAGCAGGATATGGCGCGAGTAGCGCAGGAGCTGGGTGTCGTTCATGGGGTAGATATATTACTGCGAGCGCTGAACGAAGCCGACGGCGCTGACAGTAGGGTGGGCACGCCGTGTCCACGCGAAAGTGCGAGCGGTGCTGGCTCGGTTAGTACTGCAAAACCGTCTTACGGTAGCGCTTCCAAATGAGCATTCGGATACGTTTCGACGTGCCCGGGATAGCGGCAAAGGCAGCGCTAACACTGCTGGACATTTCGCGTGGGCACGGGGTGCCCACCCTACGGTCGGGGCAGCAGGCCATAACAGCGCCCCGTTATTTCTTCGAGCCCTTCAACTCCGGCGGTTTGGTTTCCGCACCCGGCAAGGCCTTTGCCTCGGGCGAGGTCACTTCGACCGCTTCCGGCTTGGCCATCTTGACCGGCAGGCCCTTGAAGTGGTTCAGCGCTTGCGCCAACTGGAAATCGTCCTTGCCGCCCAGTTCCAGCGGCTGGCGG
>DEKZ01000077.1 GCA_002354135.1 Massilia sp. UBA2709
TTTGATGAGGGAGAGGTCGCAGTCTTTGTCGTAGAAAACTTTCATGGTCTTGTCCTGTATTTTGAATTCGTTATTTATGGGCTGCATGGTGGGCACGGGGCGCCCACCCTACGGGTGTTCATTTGTGAGGCAGGTGGCTGTTCAAGGGTTACGCGTGGGCACGAAGTGCCCACCCTACGATTCGCGGCCAGGATTCAGGGCGCCTGCCGATCACATCTTCAGGATGCGTTCGCCGCGGCCGATGCCCGAGCCGCCGGTGCGGACGGTCTCGAGGATGGAGCTGCGGTCGATGGCGTCGATGAAGGCGTCGAGCTTGCTCTTCGCGCCGGTCAGTTCGATCGTGTAGGTCTTCTCCGTCACGTCGATGATGCGGCCGCGGAAGATGTCGGCGGTGCGCTTGATCTCCTCGCGCTCCTTGCCGACCGCCCTCACCTTGATCAGCATGAGCTCGCGCTCGATGTGCTGGCCTTCGGTCAGGTCGACCACCTTCACCACCTCGATCAGGCGGTTCAGGTGCTTGGTGATCTGCTCGATGATGTCGTCCGAACCCGTGGTGACGATGGTCATGCGCGAGAGCGTCGCGTCTTCGGTCGGCGCCACGGTCAGGGTCTCGATGTTGTAGCCGCGCGCCGAGAACAGGCCGACGACGCGCGAGAGTGCGCCTGCTTCGTTCTCGAGCAGGACCGAGATGATGTGTCTCATTTACAGATCCTCCGAGCCGAGCAGCATTTCGGACAAGCCCTTGCCTGCCTTGACCATCGGCCAGACGTTCTCGCTCTGGTCGGTGATGAAGTTCATGAACACCAGGCGATCCTTCATGCCGAAGGCGTCACGCAGCGCGCCCTCGACGTCGCCCGGCTTCTCGATGCGCATGCCGACGTGGCCGTAGGCCTCGGCCAGCTTCTCGAAGTCCGGCAGCGAATCCATGTAGGACTCGGAATAGCGCGAGCCGTAGTCGATCTGCTGCCACTGGCGCACCATGCCCAGGAAGCGGTTGTTCAGGAGGATGATCTTCGGCGTCAGGTGGTATTGCTTGCAGGTGGCAAGCTCCTGGATGCACATCTGGATCGAGCCCTCGCCGGTCACGCAGGCGACGGTCGCGTCGGGATTGGCCATCTGCACGCCCATCGCATACGGCAGGCCCACGCCCATCGTGCCCAGGCCGCCGGAATTGATCCAGCGGCGCGGCTTGTCGAAGGGGTAGTACTGGGCGGCCCACATCTGGTGCTGGCCGACGTCGGAGGTGATGAAGGCATCGCCTTTCGTGACTTGCCAGAGCTTCTCGATGACCGATTGCGGCTTGATGACGAGGCTGGAATCCTCGTACTTCAGGCAGTCGCGCCCGCGCCATTCGTCGATCTGCTTCCACCAGTTGCGCAGCGCTTCGGGATTACTGCGTGTATTGCCGGAGGCGTCGAGCTGGGCCAGGAATTCCGTCAGCACGTCCTTGACGTTGCCGACGATCGGGATGTCGACCTTCACCCGCTTCGAGATCGAGGACGGGTCGATGTCGATGTGGATGATCTTGCGCGGGTGGCTGGCGAAGTGCTTGGGGTTGCCGATCACGCGGTCGTCGAAACGGGCGCCGATGGCGATCAGGACGTCGCAGTGCTGCATCGCCATGTTCGCTTCATAGGTGCCGTGCATGCCCGGCATGCCGACGAAATGCTCGCTGCTGGCGCGCGATCCGCCCAGGCCCATCAGCGTGTTGGTGACCGGGGCGCCGAGCTTGTCGACCAGGCGGTTCAGCTCCTGCGCCGCATTGGCCAGGATCACGCCGCCGCCCGCATAGATCATCGGACGTTCGGCGCCCTGCAACAGTTGCACGGCCTTGCGGATCTGGCCGGCGTGGCCCTTGTCGACCGGCTTATACGAGCGCATCTCGATCTCGCGCGGATACTCGAAGGCGCACTTGTTGACCGTGATGTCCTTCGGGATGTCGACCAGCACGGGACCGGGCCGGCCGGTGCGGGCAATATAGAAGGCCTTCTTGATGGTGCTGGCCAGCTCGCGCACGTCCTTGACCAGGAAGTTGTGCTTGACCACAGGGCGGGTGATGCCGACCGTGTCGCATTCCTGGAAGGCGTCCTGGCCGATCGCATGGCTGGGCACCTGGCCGGAGATGACGACCATCGGGATCGAATCCATGTAGGCGGTCGAGAGACCCGTGACGGCATTGGTCACGCCCGGACCGGAAGTGACGATGGCGACGCCGACGGTGTTCGAGCTGCGGGAGTAGGCGTCGGCCGCGTGGACGGCTGCCTGCTCGTGGCGGACCAGGACGTGCTGGAACTTGTCCTGGTTGAAGATGGCGTCGTAGATATAGAGGACTGCGCCGCCGGGATAACCGAAGACGTGTTTGACACCCTCCTCGGCAAGACAACGGACGACAATTTCAGCGCCCGTCAATGAGGGGGCTGAGGCTTCGTTATTCATGAATCGTTCCTTTCAAGACCCATAGGGAGATTGATCGGATGCTCGTTCCTAACGAAATACGGTTTGCCCCACAGCGCTCCAGCTTCCCTTCTTTCTGCGCGCACGCCGTTCCATCCGGGTATCGGCAGATACCTTTCATGACGGCGCTAAACGCAACTCGTTTGGCTGAGTGTCTGTAGCGGCTCGACGCATCTCTCGCGCTTGTGGCGCGGGTTGGAGCAAACTGCCTACAAATGAAAGCGTGTCAAAACAGGAAGGCCTTGTGTGCCGGCCTGGCTGACCATGAAGCTTCGGGGGTGCAAAGCGTAAGGAACACCTTACTGCGTTGCACCATTTTGGTCAAGATAAAAAGGAAGAAACAATTCGCGGGGGCATAAGCGTGCTCTGGCCTGGATATGTACGCACTGTCGTGGTGCGCTGCGAGGCGCAGTAGATATGTACGGTAATCGTTCGCCGGTATGCAGACGGTGAGACAGCGTGGACTCGGGAGTCCACCCTACAACGTCAACACCCGCGCATCGCAGGGTGGACTCCTGAGTCCACGCGGTACAAGGTTCGCACACCGCAAAGTCACTCTGGGTGGGTCGGTCCGCGTTCGGCTCGAACGCGCGGTTGCCTGCCTCGCGGTTGCCTGCCTCGCGTTTGCCGCTGCATCCCCACCACCTCACCGTTACCTGCTCCAGCGCCTGGAACACGGCCTGCTCCACAGCGAAGCCGGCAAGCGCCTTATCGGTGAACAGCTCGTTGCGGCCCTGGAAAATGAACGAGCCCCGTCCGTCCGGCCCCGAGCGTTGCGCCAATCGTCATGCGCTTTTTGAAAGCCGGCCCGCGGGCCTGAAGGCGCAACTGAGCAATTCCGGTGCATGGGCGGTGGTTTTTTGCTAGGATTCGTCAGTTTTCCAATAAGCACGGGCAACGTACCCGGAGCGCATCACCCTTCTCATCGCATGGCGACAGACAAAGAACTCAACGACTTCCTCGAGAATGTCGAACGGCGCGCGTTCAAGCAGGCCGTGTATGCGGTGCGCAAGGACGAGGCGGCGCTCGACATCGTGCAGGATGCGATGATCAAGCTCGCCGAAAAATACGGCGACAAGCCGGTCGCCGAACTGCCGATGCTATTCCAGCGCATCCTGCAGAACACTATCCTCGATTACTTCCGCCGCGAGAAGGTCCGTAATACCTGGGTCAGCCTCTTCTCGGGCTTCGGCCGAAAGGACGAGGACGATGAGGACTTTGATATACTCGCCTCCTATGAGGCGGAGGAAGGTTCGGCCGCGGCCGAGTCGAGCATGGACCAGGTCGAGCGCGCCCAGACCTTGCGCCTGATCGAAGCGGAAATACAAAAACTCCCGGCGCGTCAACGCGAAGCCTTCCTTATGCGTTACTGGCAGGATATGGACGTGGCCGAAACGGCCGAAGCGATGGGCTGCTCCGAGGGCAGCGTCAAAACGCATTGCTCTCGGGCGACGCACGCGCTTGCCGATGCCCTGCGGGCCAAGGGAATTAAATTATGAATACCGACGACATCAACCTGGCGTACAAGCTGCGCCACGCCCTGAACGAGAATCTCGACGCGCTGCCCGCCTCCACCACCGAGCGCCTGGCCGCCGCGCGCGCCCTCGCGCTGTCGCGCAAGAAGCCGGATGCCGCCCCCACGCCCACCTCGGCGCCGGCGAAGAAGGATTGGCGCCGCAGCTGGTTCGATGTCGACACCCTCTTCTCCAGCGCCGGCCTGGGGCGCATCGCGGTGGCCGTGCCGATGCTGGCGCTGGTCATCGGCCTGGGCGGCGTCTACCAGTATGAACAACAGCAGCAGATCGCGGAACTGGCCGAACTCGACGCCGCCGTGCTGGCCGACGAGCTGCCGCTGACCGCCTACCTCGACCACGGCTTCAACGCCTACCTGGAGTCGCAACAGCGCCGCCAATGACGAAACGCACCTCCAAACCCCGCCGCGCCTGGATCGCAGTCGCGGCGGTGGTGGTGGCCGGAATCGCGGCCTGGGCCATTTCTCAGCGGTGGGGCATAGGCGATCCGGACGCGGGTCCGGTCCCGGCCATCGCCACGGACGGGTCGAAGGCCGGCGCCGCGGGCTCGGCAATCCTCGACAAGCCGCTCTGGCGCGAACTCTCGCGCGCCCAGCAACTCGCGCTCGCGCCCCTGCAGCCCGAATGGGACCGGATGGACGGCGTGCGCAAGCGCAAATGGCTCGAGATGTCGCGCCGCTTCGCCTCGATGAATCCGGAAGAACAGCAGCGCGTGCACGAGCGCATGCGCCAGTGGATCCGCCTGACGCCGGAAGAACGCAACCTCGCGCGCGAAAACTACAACAAGGTGCGCAAGCTGGCGCCCGGCGAAAAGGCCGCGACCTGGGAGAGCTACAAGCGCCTCTCGTCCGACCAGAAGCGGCGCCTGGAGCAGACCGCCAAGCGCAAGAACTATTCGCCCGTGACCACGCCGCTCGAGCCGACCATCGTGGCGCCGACGCCCTGCCCGGCCGGCACCACCCGCCGCGGCGCTTCCTGCATCTCGCTGCAACCGCCGGCCGCGCTGCCGAGCGCGCCGGCAATCACGCAACCG
>DEKZ01000001.1 GCA_002354135.1 Massilia sp. UBA2709
GGCGGCTGCGGGACGGGCAAGGCTTGCGCCGCGGCGCCGGTCGGCGCCGTGTCGTGCGGCTCGCCGATGCCCAGCTCGCCGTTGGACAGGCTCGATGCCTCTTCGTAGCTCATCTGCCCGTTGTTTTCGACCAGGGTGTCTTCGCTGGCGTTCTCGACGCCAGTCGGATCAAATTGTGACATGTTCTCCTCCTCGACGCAGCCTTCGTTGCGCGCGCAAGGACGGCAGCCAGGCCAGTCCGCTGTGCGCACGCCTGTGTTTCCTTCTACGCAACAGACTTGCCTCCTTCTCTCGCGACGGATGTCTTGCTTGGACCACCGGGAAGGACTTCCCGATTCGTCGAGGCTGTTGCTTTTTGGCGTGTTCGGAGAGGCGCTTGGAGGTAAATCAAAGAAATGAATGGGAGGACGGGGATTCCCGGGCCTTGCCGGGCTGGGGCGGGGCCGCGCCGGGGCGGGTTTCGGCGATACTGCCGGGATATGCGGGCGATTCAAGGTGCCCTATAATGATTTCTTTCGCAAATCAAAACGCCATCAAATCATGGAATTAGCCAAGTCTTTCGAGCCAGCCGACATTGAACAGTACTGGCGCGCCGAGTGGGAACAGCGCGGATATTTCGCCGCCACCCTCGACGCCGACAAACCATCGTTCAGCATCCAGCTGCCGCCGCCGAACGTGACGGGCACGCTGCACATGGGCCACGCGTTCAACCAGACCGTGATGGATGGCCTGACGCGCTACTACCGCATGCGCGGCTACAACACCGCCTGGGTGCCGGGCACCGACCACGCCGGCATCGCCACCCAGATCGTCGTCGAGCGCCAGCTCGACGCCCAGAAGATCTCGCGCCACGACCTCGGCCGCGACGAATTCATCAAGAAGGTCTGGGAGTGGAAGGAAAAGTCGGGCAACACCATCACCGGCCAGATGCGCCGCCTGGGCGCGTCCGCCGACTGGCAGCGCGAATACTTCACCATGGACGAGACCCGCTCGAAGGTCGTCGCCGAAGTCTTCGTGCGCCTGTACGAACAGGGCCTGATCTACCGCGGCAAGCGCCTGGTCAACTGGGACCCGAAACTGGGCACCGCCGTGTCCGATCTCGAAGTGGTGTCGGAAGAGGAAGACGGCTCGATGTGGTACATCCAGTACCCGCTGGCCGACGGCAGCGGACGCCTGACAGTCGCCACCACCCGTCCTGAAACCATGCTGGGGGACGTCGCCGTGGCGGTCGATCCAACCGACGAGCGCTACACCCACCTGCACGGCAAGATGCTCAAGCTGCCGCTGACCGGCCGCGAAGTGCCGATCATCGCCGACAGCTACGTCGACAAGGAATTCGGCACCGGCTGCGTGAAGATCACCCCGGCGCACGACTTCAACGACTACGCGGTCGGCCAGCGCGCCGGCCTGGAGCCGATCAACATCTTCACGCTGGACGCGAAGATCAACGAGAATGCGCCAGCCCAGTACCAGGGCCTGGACCGCTTCGCCGCGCGCAAGCAGATCGTCGCCGACCTGGAAGCGCAGGGCTTCCTCGAGCAGGTCAAGCCGCACAAGCTGATGGTGCCGCGCGGCGACCGCACCGGCGTCGTCATCGAGCCGATGCTGACCGACCAGTGGTTCGTCGCCATGACCAAGCCGGCACCAAGCGGCACCTTCAATCCGGGCAAGTCGATCACTGAGGTCGCACTCGAAAAAGTGGCGAACGGGGAAATCAAGTTCGTGCCGGAGAACTGGACCACCACCTACAACCAGTGGCTGGGCAACATCCAGGACTGGTGCATCTCGCGCCAGCTCTGGTGGGGCCACCGCATCCCGGCCTGGTATGGCGAAAACGGCGAGATCGTCGTGGCCCGCACCGAGGAAGAAGCCAAGGAGAAAGCCGCCGCGCAGGGCGTCATCGGTGAGCTGCGCCGCGACGACGACGTGCTCGACACCTGGTTCTCGTCGGCCCTGGTGCCCTTCTCGACCATGGGCTGGCCGGAAGAAACGCCGGACATGAAGATGTTCCTGCCTTCGTCGGTGCTGGTGACCGGCTTCGACATCATCTTCTTCTGGGTCGCGCGCATGGTCATGATGACCGCGCACTTCACGGGCAAGGTGCCGTTCGAGACCGTCTACGTGCACGGCCTGGTGCGCGATTCGCAGGGCCAGAAGATGTCCAAGTCCAAGGGCAACACCCTGGACCCAATCGACCTGATCGACGGCATCGACGTCGAAACCCTGGTTGCCAAGCGCACCACCGGCCTGATGAACCCGCGCGACGCCGAGAAGATCGCCAAGGCCACCCGCAAGGAATTCCCGAACGGGATCCCGGCCTTCGGCACCGACGCCGTGCGCTTCACGATGGCGAGCTACGCTTCGCTTGGCCGCAACATCAACTTCGACCTCGGCCGCGCCGAAGGCTACCGCAACTTCTGCAACAAGCTGTGGAATGCGACGCGCTTCGTGATGATGAACACGGAAGGGAAAGACTGCGGTGCGCCGGCTGAAGCCGACCTGTCGCAGGCCGACCGCTGGATCATCTCGCTGATGAATCGCGTCGAGCTGGAAGTGGCGAAAGGCTTTGCCGACTACCGCTTCGACAACATCGCCAGCGCCATCTACAAGTTCGTCTGGGACGAGTACTGCGACTGGTACCTGGAAGTGGCCAAGGTCACGGTCCAGCAGGGTACGGAAGCGCAGCAGCGCGCCACCCGCCACACCCTGCTGCGCGTGCTGGAAGTGATCCTGCGCCTGGCGCATCCGGTGATCCCGTTCGTGACCGAAGCGCTGTGGCAGGCGATCGCGCCGCTGGCCGGCAAAACGGGCGACAGCATCATGCTGCAGCCCTACCCGGTTGCCGACGAAGCCCTGATCAACGAAGGCGCGGAAGCCTGGATGGCCCAGCTGAAGGACCTGACCAACGCCACCCGCAACCTGCGCGGCGAAATGAAGCTGTCGCCGTCGGTGCGCGTGCCGCTGATCGTCGAGCCGGGTAATGACCAGGACCGTGCCAGCATGGCCGGCTTTGCGCCCTTCATCCAGTCGCTGGGCAAGCTGGCCGAAGTGCAGATCGTCGACGCCCTGCCGGAGTCGCCGGCGGCCGTGTCGATCGTCGGCACCACCAAGCTGATGCTGAAGGTCGAGATCGACGTTGCCGCCGAGCGCGAGCGCCTGTCGAAGGAGATCGCACGTGTAGAAGGCGAGATCGCCAAGGCCAGCGGCAAGCTGTCGAGCGAGAGTTTCGTCGCCCGCGCGCCGGCCGCCGTGGTGGCGCAGGAGAAGGAGCGCCTGGCGAACTTCACCGCGACGCTCGACAAGATGCGCGAACAGCTGGCGAAGCTGCCAGCGGCCTGATGGTCCACCGGTATGGCGTGCAACGCGCCATACCGCCCCCAGGCCCGGCGCCTACGCTTTGCGCGGGCGCCGGGTGACGGCAGCCAGGGCTGCCAGGCCCAATCCGAACAGCATCGTATGCGCAGGCTCCGGCACCGGTGACACCCGCGTCACGATGTTGTCGATATTCCCCCACTCTTCACCCCAGGGATCGTCCGGATTCAGGGTGTTCATGTACCAGTTTATGTAGCTCACGTTCCGGAAGCTGTCCGGCAGCTCGTAGTGCGTCAGCGGCACCTCCCCCAGGATCTCGAAGCTCGCGCCCGTATCGGCGACGAAGAGCGAATCGCCGCCGAAGTACTCGAAGCCGAGCAAATCGAAGCTCCCGCCGTCCTCGCGCCTGATCTGGTAGGGCGAGGAACCGGCCGAGCTGTGCAGCCAGAGGTTGCGCCCGCCGGGATGCAGGCGCCCCCCTTCTGGCGAGAGCGAGGTGATGATGAAGCCGGACTCTGCGTACGAATCGACAATGTAGCCCTCGATCTCATCGAAGTCGATGGTGATGATGGCGGCCGACGCGGCGCCTGCGCCAAGCATGAAAACGAACGCGGCAAGGAGCTGCCTCATCAATCGGATTGCGCTCATGAGATGTCCTTAACGAAAGGTGAGAATGCAAAGGCCTTGTGCCCCTACGCCAGCATAAGGATGAGCGCGCGCTGGGCATTGATGTGTTTTAAGCGTGCACGGGCGCGGAACCAACAGGCCGGGCGGCCGCTCGACTCTAGCGTCGCGCAACCGCGCCCACATCTGTTTTGACAGCAATTGTTACAAGAGGAGTTTCCATTTCCCATGGGTGGTTTGCTACACTCTGCCCTACTCATAACAAACTGGAGACCGACCATGCCCAACCTGACCAAAGCCGGCGTGATTGCCGCGATGCTGTTCACTTCCGCCGCCGCGTGGGCGCAGACCGCCTCGCCGGTCGGGCTGTGGAAGACCGTCGACGACGAAACAGGCAAGCCGAAGGCCCTGGTGCGCATCACCGAGCAAAACGGCGCCCTGGAAGGCAAGATCGAGAAGCTGTTCCGTGAGCCGAGCGAAGAGCAGAACCCGAAGTGCGTGGCCTGCAGCGACTCGCGCAAGAACCAGCCGATCATCGGCATGACCATCGTGTCGGGCCTGAAGAAGGACGGCAACGAATACACCGGCGGCGAGATCCTCGATCCGGCCAAGGGCAAGGTCTACAAGAGCAAGGCCACGCTGCGCGAAGGCGGCAAGCAGCTCGAGGTGCGCGGCTACATCGGCGCGCCGATGTTCGGCCGCTCGCAGATCTGGCACCGCGAGCAGTAAGCACCTACCGTTTCCATCCGAAGCGGCCCGCGGGCCGCTTTTTTATTCCCTGGACTTCCCATGACCCTGACCCAGAGCTACCTCTTCCTCGCCCTTGCCATCGTCGTCGAGGTGATCGGCACCACGGCGCTGAAAGCCACCGACAACTTCACCCGGCTGTGGCCGAGCCTGCTCACCATCGCCTGCTACGCCGCCTCGTTCTACCTGCTGACCTTCAGCCTGAAGGTGCTGCCGACGGGGATCGCCTATGCGATCTGGTCGGGGGTGGGGATCGTCCTGATCTCGATCGTCAGCTGGGTCGTCTACAAGCAGAGCCTGGACCTGCCGGCCCTGCTTGGCCTGGGGCTGATCATTGCGGGTGTGCTGGTGATTAACCTGTTTTCGAAGAGCGTCAGCCACTGAGCAAAGCCGAGCCCGGCCTTCTCCGGGCTCACCGGCATTCGGACATGATGCTCTTGTGCACGGCGGCCAGCCGTGGCAGGATCGAGGTCGATAACCGAAAGTCAACCGAGACCAGGAAAACCATGTCGCACACTTCCAGATTCCTGCTGGCCGCCTCGCTGCTGCCCCTTGCCTGCGCAACGCAGGCCCAGGAAAGGGGCAGCAGCGAAGCGGCCGTCGTCGTCGTCGAATACCGCCTGGCCAGCCAGCCGGCGGAACAAGTCGAAGAGAGCCTGGTGACGCCGCTGGAACGCCGGCTCGTGCGGCTGCCGGGCCTGTCGGCCCTTCATTCGACTGCCACCCATGACCGCGCGCGGCTGGAGGTCGGCTTTGCCGGCGAGGCGGACGAGCAGGCGCTCGCCGCGGTCAAGGCCGAGGTCGAGCGTTTCGATGCGGCCAGCGGACTGGCCCCGGCGGCCGTGGTCGAAGTCGGTCTCCCGCGGCTCGCGTCCGGATTCCTGATGCCACCCACTGCGGCCAATGCCGGCAAGCCGGTGGCGCCGCCGGCAAGGGCGCGCGAGGACTGACAGCGCTACCAGCGGCCTGGCGCGCTCAGTTCTTCTGGGCGCGCAGGATCGACAGGACGATCAGCCCGAACAGCGCGCTCAGCACGGCGGTGGCCTCCCGCCCCATGCCCGCCGCGATCCCGACGGCCGAGGTCAGCCAGACGCTGGCGGCCGTGGTCAGGCCCTTGATGTCGTTCTTGTCGGTCTGCTTCAGGATGGCGCCGGCGCCGAGGAAGCCAATGCCGGCGGTAATGCCCTGCAGGACGCGCGACAGGTCCTCGATCTTCATGCCCGCCTGCAGCGGGATCAGCACAAACAGGGCCGAGCCGAGCGAGACCAGCATGTGGGTGCGCAGGCCGGCGGAGGCGCCGACCGACTCGCGCTCATAGCCGAGCACGGCGCCGAGGGCCAGGGCCACCAGCAGGCGCAGCACGATGCGCGTGATGTCGTCCGGATTGCCCAGATCGGAAAATTCCTGTTGTATCGTCAGCCAGCTCTGTTCCCACCACGCCATCTCTTCCTCCAAAATCATTCCTCCGAATAATGCCATCTAAGCAAGATGCACGGCGCATCGCTCAGCGGTTCGCAAGAAAGAGAAGAAACGGTATGGGCTTTTATACCCAGCCGGCGTCGCGCGCTAGCCGATACGCCTCGACCCGGTTGCCGGCGCCGAGCTTGCTGATCGCTTCGGACAGGTAGTTGCGCACCGTGCCCTCGGACAGGTGGATGCGGCGCGCGATGTCGGCGCTGCTGGCGCCCTCGCCCGCCAGGCGCAGCACCTGCCGCTCGCGCTCGGTCAGCGGGTCTTCCGCGCCGCCCCAGCTTGCCAGGGCCAGCTCCGGCGCGATCGC
>DEKZ01000002.1 GCA_002354135.1 Massilia sp. UBA2709
GTGCAGCCCGCAGCCGCAACGCGCGCCCAGCCGGCCCAGCCGGCCCAGCCGATCCAGCCGGTCCAGCCGGCCCAGCCGGCCGCTGCCGACGTCCAGCCGGTCCAGGCGGTTTCCGTGGTCCAGGTTACGGGCCTGCGCCAGAGCCTACGTTCGGCCGAAAGCATCAAGCGCGACGCGCTGCAGGTGGTCGACGCCATCAACGCCGAGGACATCGGCAAGTTCCCCGACCGCCAGGCCGGCGACGCCCTGCAGCGCGTGGCCGGGGTGCAGGTCGGGCGTGACCGCGGCCAGACCGATACCGTGATCATCCGCGGCCTGCCCGACGTGGCCACCACGATCGACGGCAACGAGATCTTCACCGCCGCCCAGCGCCGCCTGTCCTACCAGGACCTGCCGGTACAATCGATCGCCGGCCTCGACGTCTACAAGTCGGCCACCCCGAACCAGCTCGAGGGCGGCATCGCGGGCGGGGTCAACATCCGCCTGCGCTCGCCTTTCGACGCCAAGGGCCTGAGCTTCACCGGCTACGTCGAGGACCGCATCCAGAAGACCAACGGCAGCGACGCCACCGACGACAGGCACAACCCGGGCGGCGGTTTTTCGGTCAGCAACCGCTGGAACACCGGCGTCGGCGAGATGGGCGCGCTGCTCGACGTCGCGGTCAACCGCGAGAACTGGGCCTACCCGGTGCAATGGGTCGACCGGCCGACCAACGTATTCTCGGTGAGCCCGGACGGCACTGCGACCCGGCTCGGCGAACGCGGCCCGTTCACGCCCGCCGCGCCCGGCGACGTGCTGGGCCAGCTGCCGAACATCGGCGGCATCTACAACAGCGGCAAGCGCGAGCGCCAGAGCATCCACGGCGCCTTCCAGTGGAAGATCAGCCCCGAGCTGCAGGCCAGCGCCCAGTACCTCGGCATGGGCTACCAGGGGCGCAATGCGGTCAACTACATCCTCGACATCGTCACCTGGGCGCCGCGCCTGACCAACGTGGTGCTGGCGCCGGGAGGCAGCCACTGCAACACCCCGCAGGGCGTGATCTGCCCGATCATGTCGGCCGACGCGGCGGCGGCCAAGTTCGACGACGGCCTGTACGACTACGACCCCTACACCGCGACCAGCACCTGGGGCCAGAAAGAGCGCACGCGCACCAATTACCTGAACCTCGCCCTGCGCTATGCGAGCGGCCCGCTGACGGTCAACACGCACCTGGCCTACACCCGTTCGAAGTTCGTCAACGACACCGTCATCGTCGACCAGCAGATACCGGGCGCCAGCTCCAGCGTGTACGCCGTCGGCGCCGACGGCCACGGCGGCTACAACGCGGTCACGACGCCGGGCAGCGCGAACGCCTTGCGCGACCCCAGCCAGTTCGTGCTGCGCGGCCTGGTGCAGAACTGGAACGAGCAGGCCGGCAATCAGCTCCAATGGCGCGCCGACGGCACGTATCGCCTGAGCGGCGACGGCTTCTTCCGCGCCGTGCTGGCGGGTGTGCGCCTGTCCCAGCGCAAGGCCAGCTACCACGGCGCCGAACGCGCGTCCGACTTCGATACCGACGTCCGACCCACCCCGATCGGGCTGTTCGGCTCATCCTTCCAGGAGCTGGTGCCGGGCCTGGACCGCCTGGGCGGCCCCTGGTACACGCCGTCGGCCGACTTCCTGATCGATAACGCCGACGTCGTGCGCAACGCCTACGGCCAGCCGAGCGGACGCGTGCCCGATGACCCGACCCGCCTGTTCGACCAGAAGGAGCGCAACGCGACCTTCTACCTGTCCGGACGCTGGGAAGCCGAGTTCGGCGGGGTGAAGGTGAGCGGCGAGGCGGGGGCGCGGGTGTTGAAGGACAAGCGCAGGCTGCGCGGCCAGAACCGCATCGGCGACGTGGTCTCCGACGTCAGCCTGTCGACGTCGGAAACCAACGTGCTGCCGAGTATCTCGGCCATCGTCAACTGGAACGAGCAGTGGCAGTCGCACCTGTCGGCGGGCAAGACCCTGACGCGGCCGGGCTTCCGCGAACTGAACCCGGCGCTGTCGCTGGTGCCGCCGACCGTCAATGCCCCGGGCAGCGGCAGGGCCGGCAACCCCTACCTGGAGCCGACGCGCTCGAAGAACCTCGATGCCACGCTCGAATACTATTTCGCGAAGAACGGCTACGCCCAGATTGCGCTGTTCCACCGCGACATCGACGGCTACCTGCAGAACTTTACCCAGGACGAGACGATCGGAGGCGTGACCTACCGCGTGGAGCGTCCGCAGAACTCGGGCAAGGGCACGCTGCGTGGCGCCGAACTGGGCATCCAGAAATTCTTCGATTTCCTGCCCGGCATCTGGAGTAACTTCGGTGCCCAGGCCAACTACACCTGGATCGACGGCGACAACGAGACCCGGACCACCTTGAACAGCGACGCCTTCACGAAGACCGCGCTGGTCGGCGTGGCCAAGCAGAACTTCAACGTCGCGCTGCTCTACGAGGGCAACGGCATCACCGGCCGCCTTGCCGCGACGCGCCGCGGCGACTACGTCGAGCAGATCGCCGAAGCGCCGTTCAACCAGGACCGGGTGGTCAAGGCCACCACCTTCGTGGACCTGAGCATCGGCTACGAGCTGATGCCCAACGTGTCGCTGCACTTCGACGCGATCAACATCACCAAGGCGAAGTTCGAGAGTTCGCTGGGGCCCTACCAGCCGCGCGACATCCGCTATAACCCGACGACCTATGGCCTGAGCCTGCGCTACAAGATGTAAGAAGCGAACCGATCGACCGGGGCGCCAACCGCGATTGCAGGCGGTTGGCGTCCCCCAGGAGAGAGAATTGGCACGAACCTACCAGAACCCGGTGTACCCCGAGATCTTCGCCGACCCCTTCGTGCTGAAACACGAGGGCGTCTACTATGCCTACGGCACCGCGCCCGGCAGCACCAATGGCCGCCAGATCCCGGTGCTGCGCTCCCCCGACCTGGTCGACTGGGAGCCGCTCGGCCACGCGCTGGAGCCGACCGGCGCCTTGCACTACTGGGCGCCCGAGGTGGCTTTCCACGACGGCCACTTCTACATGTACTATTCCTCGGGCTCGGCCGACGAGGGCACGGACCAGAAGCTGCGCGTCGCCATCGCCGATCACCCGGCCGGGCCGTTTGTCGACACCGGCAAGATCCTCGTACCCGACCAGCCGTTCTCGATCGACGCCCATCCCTACAGGCACCCGGATGGCCAGTGGTATCTGTTCTATTGCGTGGACTTCCTGGAACTGACCGGCGACCACAGGATCGGCACCGGCATCGTGGTCGACCGCCTGCTGGACATGACGACGCTGGCCGGCGAACCGCGGATGGTGGTGCGCCCCCACCAGGACTGGCACGTGTTCCGCAAGGGCCGCCTGATGTACGGGCAGATCTACGACTGGCACACGGTGGAGGGGGCCTCGGTGCAACTGCACGACGGACAGGTCTACTGCTTCTACAGCGGCGGCGCCTGGGAGCGCGAGAACTACGGCGTCAGCTATGTCGTGGCCGATCATCCGCTCGGGCCCTATCATCGTCCCGAGGGCGGGCACGAGGCGCTGCTGATGCGCAGCCGGCCCGGCATCATCGGGCCCGGGCACAATTCCTTCACCACGTCGCCCGACGACAGCCAGACCTGGATCGTCTACCACGCCTGGGACACGGCCCAGACCGCGCGGCGCATGTGCATCGACCGGCTGGATTGGGACACTGGACGTCCATCCACATCGGGTCCCAGTTCCGGACCGCAGGCGGCGCCCGCCAGGTAAGCCTGCCCGTCACCAGGCTTTCGAGCAATCCGGCGCGGCTGCCTGCTGTGCATGGCGGGCCGCGCCTGCCTTTGCAGACAAGCAAATCGGCATGCGACCTTCGCTTGAGGCAAACGCATCGGCCAGCACAGCCCCGGTTCGTGCAAGCGCTGTTCCTCGCTCTTTCCGGCTTTTGAGGTGGCCGGTCTCGGCTTTTTGTTGAGCACAAGAATTAAATAACGTATAAATGCGGAGCGACCGATGTGTCCGAGGCAAATCCGGTCCGCCTTTGTTGTTGGCTTGAATGATGTTTTGGATTCCTTTCAAACCCATCTCATGTTTTTATGAAGACCACACTTCCATTCGCCTGTCTCCTTGCCGCGGCGCTTGCCGGTTGTTCGACCACCATCCCTTTGAATAAAGTCAGCAGCGAGTCTTCGGGAAAAGTCAGCCTGAAAGACAATCGTCCCGCCGAAGAACGGGTTCACCGGCGGGACGGCGTGCTCGTGCCCATCCAGTTTTTTGGCGACGAGGACTTTGATTCGCCGCCGCTGCAGCAGTTTTCGCTGATGCTCGGCTCCAGGCTCCCGGCAGGGCAATACGATCTCGCGGTGACTACATTTCGCGTGATCGACGTCTTTCCCCAGCGTCTGAAAACCACGACAGATGCAGCGCTGGCGGGCGCTCTGCTTTCACTAGGCGTCAGCACAATCTATTCGTCCCAGCCAAACCTTACCCAGGACAATATCACCTGCCTTATCAGTGGCAGCCTGGGACCAAGGCCGATCGACGCAGCCGAAAGTGTCCCGTACAAAGTGTCGCCAACGTCGGCCCTCCTGAAAAATGACCCCTCATTCATTGGAGCGGTAAACGAATGCCTGGTCCGCCTCTCGAACAGGCTTGCCAAACCAATATAGGCTGACACGCGCAAAACAGCCCGCGCAAAGGCGGGCTTGCAGGGCCGATCAGCGGGCACGCGCCGGCGGCGTGGGCGGCGTCGCTGCTGGCCGGGTCAGGGTTGGGGCGAGACAACCATCACCAGGGTAAATGCGCGCTGGCTGTCGCCGACCCTGATGGTCGCCTTCTCGCCCAGATGGGCGAGCAGGGTTGGCGAAGTCACCAGCTTCCCGTCCTTGAAGAGCTGGCCCGCCACCCATACTTCATGCGGGGCGCCGCCCGGACGCACGCTCATGTCGACGCGCCACCCCTCCGAGGCCACGCTGAAGGTGTCGCCGGTCCGTGCCAGCACACGCGGCGTCTGCGGCGTGCCCGTTGCGTCCATGCTCATCGCATCGGCGAAAAGCTGAAAGGACTCCGGCGGGCTGTCTCCAGCGTCGACGTTCAGCGCCACCGAATACATGGGCGCGACGGCTGCCTGCTCGGCGCGCACGCCCAGCGTGGCGCCTGCAGCACCCAGGGCCAGCAGGGCAAGCAGACAGCGGCCGGCGAGGCGGCGAAGGGTTCCAGGCGGGGTTTGCTGCAGGCTCATGACACGCTCCTTGGTTGGGTGAGGGTTTTGCCAGTGGCAATGGATGCCGGCGCCAGGCAGGAAGGCGGCAGTGTGGGATTTCAGCAGCGCCTCGGCATAGGTGCGGCGCTGGCGCGGGTGGCGCGCCATGACGACGGCGTCGCAGGCGAGTTCCTGGTCCTGGCGCAAGCGCCGCACGCCGAGGTGGACCAGCGGGTTGAACCAGAACACGCACTGGAACACGGCCGCCAGCAGGTTGGCCAGCGCGTCGCGGCGCGCGATGTGCACCTGCTCGTGGGCGATCACCAGGGCCTGTTCATCCGGCGAATAGCGTAGTGCGAAGTCATGCGGCACGACGATACGGGGACGGAACAGGCCGACCGAGGCCGGGCCGGCGCCCGTGTCGCTCAGGTAGACGTTGGCCTGGCCTTGCGGGGTCAGCCTGCCCATCCCGCGCAGGAAAGTCCGGTGGCTGAGGATGAACCAGAGCGCGGCCGCTACGGCGCCGCAGGCCCAGGCGACCACCAGGGCGTCGAACTGCTGGGACGTGGCAGCCGGCGCGGCCTGGGCGGTCAGGGCCTGCACCGGAGGCAGGGCCGG
>DEKZ01000093.1 GCA_002354135.1 Massilia sp. UBA2709
GCACGACCAGCAGCACGTCGACCTCGGCGCGCCGCGAGGCTGTCATGATGGCCTCGGCGATCTTGTCGGCGGCAAACTGGCCCTGCACGGGGGCCGGATACAGCACGATGTTCACATGCGGCGCGCGGCGCTTGAGCGCCGTGAGCACGTCGCGCAGGGCAGCCGCCTGCGGGCTGGTGACGATGCCGATGCTGCGCGTGAACAGCGGCAAGGCGCGCTTGCGTTCCTGGTCGAACAGGCCCTGGCTGGTCAGTTTTTCCTTCAGGCGCAGGAAGGCCTCGTAGAGCTGGCCGACGCCGGCGCGGCGGATCGCCTCGACGTTGATCTGGTAGTCGCCGCGCGCGCCGTACAGGGTCACCAGCGCGCGCACCTCGACCTTGTCGCCTTCGCGCGGGATGAAGCCGGCGTACTGCGCGCGGCTGCGGAACATCACCGAGCGCACCTGGGCCGCGTCGTCCTTCAGCGTGAAATACCAGTGGCCCGAGCTGGCGCGGGTGAAGTTGGAAATTTCGCCGCCGATCCACACCAGCGGGAAGGAGCGCTCGAGCAGGCGCGCGACCTGCTGGTTCAGCGCGGTGACGGAGAGGACCGGGGGCGCGGCGTAAGCGGTGTCGGGATCGTTATCGTTGAGCATGGTGAAAATCCTGATGCATAAGCGGAGAAGCTTATGGCACATCCATGCTTGGCCGACAAGGGCTTTTTGAATCGAATCGGCGCGCCTTTTTTCCGGGCAGCCCAGGGTGATTTGTTTTAAATCAAAGACTTAAGTGGTGCGATGTTCACTTGGGCACAATGTTATCCACAAAAAATGTGAGGAACTCGGCAGTAAGCTTGTTCACTTGCCGAAATTCCGGGCATGCACAACTATATTGAGTAAAATCAAAGGCTTGAGTGTGGTGCGCTGGCCTTGCTCACATCTTTTTCCACAGTTTGTGTGAAGAGTTCGTGCCAATTCCGGGCTCGTCGGTACGGGTTGTGGGGACAAGGCGCTGCGGCAGACCTGGACCGGGAAGAAAAGAGGGAAGGGAAGCGCCCTGCCAAAAATTCGTGCAGGAGAATTTTTCCTTTTATAATCAATGCTCTTGCGTTAGCGCAAGGCGCTTCCTCACAATTTTGTCCACAGAAAATGTGAAGAAACGCACACGCGCCTGAACCGGCGCCGCTGGTGCCGATTCTGCAGCCGGCCTCGGCGGCAGTAGCGTTGCCGGCGGCAGGATGCGCCACACCGGCGCGTTTCTTGGCCTCAGCGCTGCCGCTCTGGCTAAGCGAACTGAGCACTACAGCATTTCGATGTGCATAATGTTGAGCTTGCTCAAAAAGCAGGCGGAATGAATAAACCTCATGAAATCAATGGCTTGACATCCGTGAGGGCGCCTTGCTCACATTCTTTTCCACAGAAAGTGTGCATAGTCTTCAGGCCGCTGCCGACTTGTCCACCGGCTTCCCGACGATTTCGGAGCGGCCGCAGTGCGCTGTGGAGAACCTGGGGCTGCCTACTTTCTTTGCAGAGACATTTTTTCCTTTGAAATCAAAGGTGTTGATGCCCGTCAATGTGCTTGCTCACAATTTTGTCCACAAAAATTGTGGGGAAAAGCACCGTACCCCTAGGGGAAGCATGATGCACGGCCCTGCCACATTCTTCAGCACGCAAATATTGTTGAGATAAATCAAGGGCTTACCCTTCGCTTCAGGGCATTGCGCACATTTTTATCCACAGAAATTGTTTAGAAGTGCAGCGGCGATACGGAACGCCGAGCTGGATAAAGGCAGGTCCGACACAGTTTGCTTGCCTTGCTACTTTCTTGCGCAAAGGAAAAATTCCCTTATGAATCAACATGCTTTCCGCATGGATGAGCCCTTGCGCACAATTTTATCCACAGAACTTGTGCAGAACTGCACTTGCCGCAGCGACGGCAACTTGTTACATTGCCGAATTCGTTACTACTCTGTCAGGAGTTCACTTGCTCGCCATTCTCCAAGCCGCAGGCTGGCCCATCTGGCCATTGCTGATTGCCTCGATCATTGCCCTGGCCCTGATCATCGAACGCCTGATTTACCTGCGCCGTGAGAAGATTCTTCCCAAGCAGTTGCTGGGTGAAGTCATCAATGTATACCGCAACAAGAAGGTCACCCCCGAGATCGTCAACACGCTGGAAAGCAACTCGCCATTGGGCGCCGTGCTGGCCGCCGCGCTGCGCAACGTCGACGCCCCGCGCGACGTCATGAAGGAGTCGATCGAAGAGGCCGGCCGCGGCGTCGCCCACGTGCTCGAGCGTTTTCTCACCACGCTCGGCACCATCGCCTCGCTGGCGCCCCTGATGGGCCTGTTCGGCACGGTGGTCGGCATGATCGAGATCTTCGGTTCCCAGAACGCGGCCGGCGCCAATCCGGCCCAGCTCGCGCACGGTATTTCGGTGGCGCTGTACAACACCGGCTTCGGCCTGGCGATCGCGATGCCGGCCCTGGTGTTCTACCGCCACTTCCGCGCCCTGGTCGACAGCTTCATCATCGACATGGAGCTGCAGGCGGTGAAGTTCGTCGACGTCGTCCACGGTGACCGCAAATGATGGATTTCCGCCGCGGCCGCAAGCGCGAGGATCCGGAGATCAACCTGATCCCCTTCATCGACGTGCTGCTGGTCGTGCTCATCTTCCTGATGGTGTCGACCACCTACAGCAAGTTCACCGAGCTGCAGATCACGCTGCCGACGGCCGACGCCGAGAAGGCAGCGGACAAGCCTTTCGAGATCAACGTCACCATCGACGCCAAGGGTAACTACACGGTGAACAACACGCCGGTGTCCTTCCACGGCGTGGCCGGGCTGGCCGACGACCTGAAGGCGGCGGCCCGTTCCGGCCCGAACGGCCAGCCGGTGGCGGACCCGGTCGTCATCGTCAATGCCGACCAGTTCGCGATGCACCAGATGGTCATCAACGTGCTGGAGGCGGCGCGCCTGGCCGGCTACGACAAGCTGACCTTCGCGGCCCAGACCGGCGGCAGGAAGTAAGCGTCAACCAGTAAGCGTCAACCAGCAAGTTTCAACATTGAGTCGGTATGCAGGTAGCACGGCGGGCGAACGCGTCCGCCGTGCTATCGTCTTTTTATGTCCAAGAACAATTCCCTCGAGTCGACCCTGACCCGCGCCTGGCTGCGCCGCGGTGC
>DEKZ01000441.1 GCA_002354135.1 Massilia sp. UBA2709
CCCGCGCGCGACCGCCCGCTGGCGCGCGACGTCGCCACCCTGAAGGCGGCGCGTGCGCAAATGATGCTGCTCGACGCGGACCGCCAGCAGCCGCAACTGGCGACGATCCAGTAGGGTGGGCGCTCCGTGCCCACCGGATCGATGAACAGACGCGATGTTCGGAAGCGTCAACGGGACGCAACAACCAGCTAGTACGACCGCATGATCCCGCGCAGGTCGAGCGCGCCGACGCTGCCCAGGGTCGGCAGCATGTCCAACAATTCCTGGTCCTGGATGAAACCGGCCGCCGAACTGGCGGCCAGGATCTTGTCCGGCGCCTGCGAGCGCGCCACGGCCCAGCCCTGCACGTAGTCGACGCCGATCTCGGCCAGGGTCTGCACCGTGGCCGCGTCTTCGGCCCATTCGGCGATCGTCTTCATGCCCAGGTTCACCGCCAGGTTGACGATGGCCTCGACGATGGCGACGTTGGCCGGGTGGGCATTGATGTTGACGATGAAGTTGCCGTCGATTTTCAGCACGTCGGCCGGCAGTTCCTTCAGGTAGGAGAAAGAGGTGTAGCCGGCGCCGAAGTCGTCCAGCGCCACCTTCACGCCGAAGTTGCGCACCTGGTCGATGAAGCGGCGCGTGTTGTCGAGGTCGTGCAGGGCCACGCTCTCGGTGATTTCCATGCACAGGCGGCTGGCCACGTGCACGTGGCACGCCAGGATCTCGAGCGTGTCCTGGACGAAGCGCTCGTCGTTCAGCGAGGCGCCCGACAGGTTCATGCAGACGAAACGCGTATTCGGCAGGCGCCCGGCGTTCTCGGCGATCCAGCCGAGCGTGGTGGCCAGCACCCAGCGGTCGATCACGCCCGCGCGCCCGCACTTCTCGGCCGCGCCGATCAGCGGGCCGGCCGGCATCACGCGGCCATCGGGCCCGCGCATGCGCAGCAGCACCTCGAAGTTGAGCGACTCGTGCGGCGACTTGAGCGACATGATCGGCTGCATCTCGATGAACAGGCCTTCGGTCGCGTTCGGCCCCTGCAGCTTGGCGACCAGGTTCAGCTCGGCCTCGCGCTCGTGGAAGGCGCGCGCATTGCGTTCGTAGACCACCAGGCCGTCACTCGCCTCCTTCGCCTCGCGGCAGGCGCGGTCGGCGGTCGAGATCGCGTCCTTCATCGGCATCCCGTTCGACACCTCGATCAGGCCGACCGAACCGCGCACGTGGAAGGCCTTGTCGCCGACCCGGTAAGGCGTGCTGCCGATGCGTTCGACGATGCCGCGGCAGATCAGCGAAGCGAGCGGGATCGCGGTGTCGGGCATCACGATCACGAATTCGTCGCCGCCGACGCGGCCGATCTGCTGGCCGCCGGCCAGCATCATCGCCATCCGCTCGCAGACCTGCTTGAGCACCTCGTCGCCGGCAGCGTGGCCGAACAGGTCGTTGATCAGCTTGAAACGGTCGAGGTCGATGTAGGCCACCGACAGCGGCTTGCCCGCGGCCAGCGCCACCGCCGCGTTCTCGAAGCTCTTCTCGATGCCGCGGCGGTTGAAGACGCGGGTCAAGGGATCGTTGTTGGCCATGAACGTCAGCTGCTCGGTGGCCTTGGTCTTTTCGGTGATGTCTTCCAGCACGCCCTCGATGCGGCCGTGGGCCAGGGTCGCGCGCACCAGGAAGCGGCGCTCGCCTTCGCGGCTGGCGATCTCCATCTCGACATTGGTCGAGACGTGCACCTGCTCGCGCAGCTGGAACCAGGTCGCCTCGTCGAAGAACTGCGGCCACAGCGTACGCGCGGAAACCGGCGCTTCGCAGTCCAGCATGCGGCACAGCGCCGGGTTGGCCGACAGGAAGACACCGTGCAGGTCGAGCGTGAACAGGCCAACCGGCATCGCCTCGTAGGCATGCTCGAGCTCGGCCTGGACCGCGATGCGCTTCTGCGTTTCCAGGCGCATCTGCTCGGCCACGGCCAGCGCCGCCAGCAGGCTGGAAGCCAGCGCCGCCGTGACGCTGTTGACCACGCCCAGCATTTCGCGCAGGCCCAGGGCGGCGGAAATGACTTCGGCCAGGGTCGACAGGAAGGTGACGGCGAACGAGGCCGCGAACCACATCGCCACCCTCGCCTGGGTGTGGCGCATGACGCCGAACAGGCCAAGGGTCATGAGCGCCAGGCCCGGCGTCACCAGCAGCCACATCGCCGGCAGGTAGATCCCGAAGGGCATGAAGACCGCCATCGGCAGCAAGCCCAGGCACAGCACCTGGGCCACCCGCAGCGGCGTCGCCAGGCGGGTGCGCGCCAGCTCCGCCCCGAACAGCTTCATGTACAGGGTCATGGTGGCGATGCCATACAGGGCCGTGGTGACGGCGCGGCTCGGCNNCCAGCCAATCCTGGGGCAGTTCCTGGCCCAGCCACTGGATGTCGTAGCCGGCCGAGATGGCGCCGACGCGCAGGTTCAGGATCAGCCAGACCGCGAACTGCAAGTACAGCAATTGCCGGTTGATCAGGGCGGTAATCAGGATGAAGAGGCTCAGCACGATCATGCCGCCGTCGAGCAGGCCCGACTTGCGGTGGAACTGCTGGATCGAGAGCGTCATCGCGCCGGCCGGCCACTGCAGCGCGCTGACGCGTGCCGGACCGGTGAAGTGGCCGCGGCACACCACCTCGGCCGGCATGAACTGGGGCCGCAGCAGGAAACCGGCCTTGGCGGCCGACATGGCGCCGCTCGCGCCCTCGTGCGAGGCGCTGCCCAGCGACTGCAGGGTAGCGCCGTCCCAGCAGGCGATGTCGATCGCGTGGCGCGAGGGAAACTCGATAACCTGGGGACCGTCGGCCTGGCCGTGGGTGCGCAGCGCGAACCAGAGCGGCGCTTCCGAAAGATGGGTGTCGTAGCGCTCGACGGCCGGCACACGGGCCAGCGCGCCCG
>DEKZ01000274.1 GCA_002354135.1 Massilia sp. UBA2709
CACGCGCGCATGGCGCGCCGGCGCGGCCTGCGCCTGCCCTTGCTGAATCACCTGCCGAACCGCCTGCTGGCGCGGCTGGTGGTCGCCTGGCTGGCCTGGCGTCCTGTGGGTCGGTGACGACAGCGGCGCGCCGCCGCCGCCGGAGACGCGGAAGTGTTTGCCGAAAGGCGCCGTTGTATGACACACTTCGGGGCTTTGGTGCCTTTGGGCAAGCAAATTATTCTTCTGGAACAGTACATGGTGCGTCGCCTGTCGTTTTCCCTCACCCGTGCCGCCGTCCTCACCTTCGGGGCTGGCCTGGCTGCCTCGTGCGCGCTGTTCGTCGGCGTGAGCCACCTCGAATACGACAACCTCGCCCTCTCCTTCAGCCAGCGCGCCGACCAGCGCGTGGCCACGCTGCGCCAGGGCCTGCACGACGCGGTCGAAGTGGTGACGGTCACGAACCAGTTGTTCCGGCTCGGCGCGCCGGTGACGCGCGAGCAGTTCCACGATTTCACCTCGCCCCTGCTGCAGCGCCATCCCTACATCAAGGCCTTCAACCTGCACCGCCTGGTGCCCGACAGCGAACGCGCGGCGGTCGAAGCCGAGCTGCGCCAGGTGGCGCCGGGCAGCTTCATCAGCGAGGTGCGCGACAGCCTGCGCGTGCCGGCCGAAAGGCGCGCGGGCTATAACGTCGTCTACTATCTCGAACCGATGGCCGGCAACGAGCCGGCCTTCGGTTTCGATTCAAGCAGCCGCCCGCAGATCCGCGACGCGGTGGCGCGCGCCCGCGCGGAAGGCCGCGCCGTCGCCAGCGCTTTGTTCCCGCTGGTCCAGGATGCCCATCCGCAGCCGAGCTTCCAGCTGGTCATGCCGCTGAGCGACCGCAACGGCAAGCCGGCCGGCGACACCACCATCATCGTGCGCGCGCGCGACCTGGTGCACAACGCGCTGGCCAGCGCCAACCTGCTGGGCGACAGGCAGATCGTGATGTCGGTCTACGCCTCGGCCAGGCCCGATCCGGCCAGCCTGGTCTTCACCACCCGCGCCGAGGACACGCCGGTCCCGCGCGACACCATGGCGAACTGGATCGCGCCCGAACACCGCGCCAGCCTGGTGCGCACGCTCGACGCCGCCGGCCGTCCCTGGCTGGTGGAAGTGACGGCCCTGCCGCGTCCCTTCGCGGCCGACCACCTGGCTTCGCTGGCGATCCTGGCCGGCGGCATCCTGCTGAGCCTCCTGACCGCCGCCTGGGTCCAGGCATCGGGCATGCGCACCCGCCGCGTGCAGCAACTGGTGCGCAAGCGCACGGCCGACCTGAAACGCACCAACCGGCGCCTGGTCGACGACATGGTCGCGCGCGAGCGCACCGAAAAGGCCTTGCAGCAGAGCGAGCAGCGCTTCCGCCAGCTGGTGGCCATGTCCTCGGACTGGTATTGGGAGCAGGACCGCAACTACCGCTTCACGATGATCACCGGCGGCTTCGCCGAGAAGGCCGGCGTGACGGTCGAGCGCGTGCTCGGCAAGACGCGCTGGGAATACATGGAGGGGCTGGCCGACACCGAGATCGGCCGCGCCCACATCGCCCAGGTCAAGGCGCACGAGGCCTTCAACGACTTCGAGTACCAGGTCCTCGACGACAACGGCGACACGCGCTGGTTCCTGGTCAGCGGCCAGCCGGTGTGCGACGAGCACGGCAACTTCCAGGGCTACCGCGGCACCGGCTCCGACATCACGGCGCGCAAGCTCACCGAGCAGCGCGTGCACCACGTGGCCCAGCACGACGTGCTGACCGGCCTGCCGAACCGTTCGCTGCTGCAGGACCGCCTGGGCCAGGCGGTGTCCTATACCACCCGCAGCGGCAATCCGGTGTGGGTCATGCTGATCGACCTCGACCGCTTCAAGTTCGTCAACGACAGCATGGGCCACAAGGCCGGCGACGTGCTCCTGATGACGGTGGCGGCGCGCCTGCGCTCCTCGCTGCGCGATTCGGACACGGTGGCGCGCCTGTCCGGCGACGAATTCGTGGTCATCCTCTCCGAACACGGCGAACAGCAGCTCACCGCCGACATCGTGCAGCGCGTGATGGATGCGGTGGCCCAGCCGGTCATGCTCGGCACCAAGGAATTCTTCGTCACCTGCAGCATCGGCGTGGCCGTCTACCCGAGCGAAAGCACGCCGGCCGACGCCCTGATCGAACACGCCGACATCGCGATGTACCGCGCCAAGAAGCTGGGCCGCAACAACTTCCAGTTCTATACGCCGGCGATGAACGAGGAGTCGCTGGAACGCGTGCGCATCGAAAGCGCCCTGCGCAACGCCCTCGAGCGCGAAGAATTCGTGCTGTACTACCAGCCCCAGCTCGACATCAAGAGCGGCAGGATCGTCGGCATGGAAGCGCTGATCCGTTGGCAGCATCCGGAGCTGGGCATGGTGCCGCCGGGACGTTTCGTGAGCATTGCCGAGGAAACCGGGCTGATCGTGCCGATCGGCGCCTGGGTGATGCGCACCGCCTGCGCCCAGAACAAGGCCTGGCAGGACGCCGGCTTCGACAAGTTGCGCGTGGCCGTGAACCTGTCGGCACGCCAGTTCGGCGCGGCCGACCTGATCGAGAGCATCGAGCAGGTCCTGCAGGACACCGGGCTGGAACCGAAATACCTGGAGATCGAGCTTACCGAAAGCCTGTTCATGAGCGACGTCACGCCGGCCGTGGAACTGCTGCACCGGATGAAGGCGCTGGGAGTGAACCTGTCGATCGACGACTTCGGCACCGGCTACTCCAGCCTGTCCTACCTGTCGCGCTTCCCGATCGACGTCCTGAAGATCGACCGCTCGTTCGTCGCCGACATCACGCGTGACGCCAACGACGAGGCGATCGTCACCTCGATCATCGCGCTGGCGCACAACCTGAAGCTGGCCGTGATCGCGGAAGGCGTGGAAACCGGCGAGCAGCTCGACTACCTGCGCCGCCACGGCTGCGACGAGATCCAGGGCTATTACTTCAGCCGTCCGGTGCCGGCGGCCGAATTCGAGCAGTTGCTGGTGGAAGGCCGCGGACTGGCGCCGAGCACGCCCCACGCGGCCGAGCCCGAGCCGGCCACGGCCTGACAATGTTGATGGGTCTATCTTTATAGCAATTTCTACATCGTTACTCTACAATGGCAATGTCTGTATTGCAATTGATGGAGCTGATGAAGATGGAAGAAGTGCAAGGCCACGCGCCGACCACGGCGCGGCCGCGGGTAACCCGAACCGACCTGCGCACGCGCGACCTGGTCAACCAGGCGGTGGCCTCGATTCCCACGCTGGGCCTGCAGCGTGCGGCGGAATTCCTGGCGGCGATGAACGTCCCGGCGGAAATCGCCGTGCGTACGCTGGTGTATCCGCACCGGCGGCGGCGCGGCTGAAGGGGCGCACGCCGGCGCCGCGGTTTCTGGCATTTCGCAGGGTGGGCACGGCGTGCCCACCCTACAAAACCCGCTTCGACGTTTTACTTGCGCGGTTCCTGCGCCAGGATGTCGGCCAGCGATTCCTGGCCCTTGGCCGTGACATCGTAGCCGCCTTCGGCGCGCGGCGCGATATGCGATTTGCGGCTGAGGAACTGGACGACGTCGCCCGCCACCGGCGCCGCCGGATCCTGGGACAGGGCCTTCAGGGCCTCGATACAGCTGCGCAGGAACAGGACTTCCCTCCCTTTCTCGGTCAGGTCCAGGCTGCCGTTACGGGCATACTGGACCATCTTCAGGCCCGCGAGGCGCTTTGCGTTGCGTCCGACGCAGGCGTTGACCCGGTCGTTGCGCGCGCCGCCACGGATGAATTCGAGCGCGTTGTATTCGTCAGTCGTCAGTTTTTCGTTCTTCATTGCCGCTTTCATGGTTCGTTGCGGGCGTCATGGTAACCGCCGCAGCCCCACGCGGCAACTTTATCGCAACGTGCGCAGGGCGACCCAGACCAGGCCGGCGCCGATGATGCCGGCCACTGCCAGCACGCCCTGGAAGCGGCGCGAGGTGAAGCCATGGTGACGGCCGAGGTAAATCTTGTTGTGCAGCGAGTTGCCCATCTGTGTGTCTCCGTGATTGAAACTGACTGTGAATGAATATTATAAAAATCTTCACAAATGTGGAACGTTCGACATCGAACATAATTGTAACTTTGTGTGAATTACAACGTGGACGCCAAGTCTAGCGCGCGCCGAGGGCGACGACTGGCTGTTAGGATTGTTCCAACATCGTCCATCGAAGGGAGCAGACCATGAGTAATCCACGACAGAGTTCGGATCCAGCGGCCAAGGGCGGCGCCATCCTCCACGAGGACGACATCGGCAGCGGCGAAAAGACGCCGGGCGAGAAAGAAACGGAAGCAATGATCCGCGAGATTCCGCCGCTGCAGTCGGGCGAACGGTCGGGCGCAAAGCAGGACCAGGAGCAAGGCGGGAACAAGGGCCAGGCTTGATGGAGGGTTGAAGCGGTGGGCGGCGCGCCGCCCACCCGAAACCGAAGTCTTTCTTGTTTGCGGTCTTTCTATTCCGCCCGGATCGGCGGCTCGGGAATCGAGGGTTCCTCGACCGGTGCGTGCGCCGGATCGGGCACGTCGTCGGGCACCGGAATGGTGGGCGGCGTCGGGGTCTGCTCGGGATCGGGCGTCGAATGGGCGCGCAGCGCGCCGTGCTCGAAGCGCGGGTCGTTCGTTTCCATCATCGTCCTTTCTGCACTTTCTTGAATCCTTCCCTGGCGGGCTGCTATGCCCCGCCAGGGAAGCGTCGTCGATTCAGTTCGATTCGGTGCGAATCGTTCAGTGGTTCTGCTTCTGCTTGGCGCCGCCGCCGGCGCCCTCGCCGGTGCCGGCCTTCACGCGCGACTTGGCGTCATGGCTGCTCTTGTGCTCCTTGCCGGCGCGCTGCTTCGCCATATCGTCTTCCGACATGTTGTCCGACTGCTTGTTTTGCGGGCTGCCGCCCGATTTCGACTGGCTCATCGTCATCCTCCCATGGTTGTGAAAACATTGACGTTTTGCGCAGACTAGCATGGAAGAACAGGAAAGGTTTTCAATCGTGCGCGTGAAAAAAACCCTGCGAACTTGCCCGCTGGTTGCTGCCTGGTTGGATGTATAGTGCAGGCTTTCCCAACAATTTTCTTCGATGACACTGCGCTCCATGATCCTTGCCGCCCTGCTCCCGGCGACCGTCGTTGCCGCCCCGATGAAGCTCGACGATTACATGGCCCTGAGCGGGCCGGCGCCCGCGGCCCGAGTCGCCTACGGCCCCGCGCCCTCGCAATACGCCGAGCTCTTCGTTCCGGACGGCCCCGGCCCCTTCGCGGTTGCGGTGCTGGTGCACGGCGGCTGCTGGACCGAGAAGTTCGGCGGCATCGCCCAGCTGCGCAACATGGCCGGCGCCCTGCGCGAACGCGGCATCGCGGTCTGGAACGTGGAGTACCGGCGGGTCGACGAGCCGGGCGGCGGCTATCCCGGCATGTACGAGGACATGCACGCGGCGCTCGACCTGCTGCAGCGCCAGGCCGGCGCCCACCGCCTCGACCTGGGCCGCGTGGTGGC
>DEKZ01000273.1 GCA_002354135.1 Massilia sp. UBA2709
GGCCCCGCGCGCTACGCCTACGAGCAGCACCAGGCGGCGCCGAACGCCGCCTACGGCTACGTCGTCGGCGCGACCATCGCCAAGGGGCGCATCGCCGCCATCGACGTCGAGGCCGCGCGCCGCTCGCCGGGCGTGATCGCCATCGTCACCGCGGCCAACGCCGGCAAGCTCGGCAAGGGCAAGTTCAACACCGCGAAGCTGCTGGCCGGGCCCGAGGTCGAGCACTACCACCAGGCCGTGGCCGTGGTGGTGGCCGAGACCTTCGAGCAGGCGCGCGCCGCCGCGCCGCTGGTGCGCGTCGAGTACGTGCAGGAGAAGGGCCGCTACGACCTGGAAAAGGCCAAGGCCAGCGCCAAGCTGCCGACCACCGACGACAAGCCGGAAACCAAGTACGGCAACTTCGCCGCCGGTTTCGCCAGCGCCCCGGTCAAGCTCGACGCCACCTACACCACGCCCGACCAGTCGCACGCGATGATGGAGCCGCATGCCTCGGTCGCCTTTTGGAACGACGGCAAGCTGACTTTGTGGACCTCCAACCAGATGATCCACTGGGGCACCCAGGACATGGCGAAAACGCTCGGCATCCCAGTCGAGAACGTGCGCCTGATCTCGCCCTACATCGGCGGCGGCTTCGGCGGCAAGCTCTTCCTGCGTTCCGAGGCGCTGCTGGCGGCGCTGGGCGCCCGCGCGGCGAACCGTCCGGTGAAGGTGAACCTCACGCGTGCGCTGATGTTCAACAACACCACGCACCGGCCGGCCACGATCCAGCGCATCCGCATCGGCGCCACACGCGAGGGCCGCATCACGGCCATCGCCCACGAGAGCTGGTCCGGCGACCTGCCGGGCGGCCAGCCCGAGACCGCGGTCCAGCAGACCCGCCTGCTGTATGCGGGCGCGCACCGCCTGACGCGCCTGAACCTGGCCGTGCTCGACCTGCCCGAGGCGAACGCGATGCGCGCGCCGGGCGAGGCGCCCGGCATGATGGCGCTGGAGATCGCGATCGACGAGATGGCGGAAAAGCTGAAGATGGACCCGGTGATGTTCCGCATCATCAACGACACCACCAGCGACCCCGAGAAGCCGACCCGCAAGTTCTCGCAGCGCCGTTTCGTCGAGTGCATGCGCCAGGGCGCCGAGCGCTTCGGCTGGAACAAGCGCCAGGCCGAACCGGGCAAGGTGCGCGACGGCCGCTGGCTGGTCGGCATGGGCGTGGCTTCGGCCTTCCGCAACAACCTGGTGATGAAGTCGGCGGCGCGGGTACGCCTTGATCGCCAGGGCATCGTCACGGTGGAAACCGACATGACCGACATCGGCACCGGCAGCTACACCATCATCGCGCAGACCGCGGCCGAGATGATGGGCGTTCCGCTCGAACGCGTGGTGGTGAAGCTGGGCGACTCGACCTTCCCGGTGTCCGCCGGCTCGGGCGGACAGTGGGGCGGTAACAGCTCGACCGCCGGCGTCTACGCGGCCTGCGTCAAGCTGCGCGAAGCGGTGGCGGCGCAGGCCGGGCTGGATGCCGCCAGCGCGGAATTCGTCGACGGCGCTGTGCGCGCGGGCGGCCGCTCGGTGCCGCTGGCGCAGGTGGCCGGGGCTGCGCAAGGCGGGGAGATCGTCGGCGAGGACACCATGGAGTACGGCGACCTCGACAAGCAATTCCAGCAGTCGACCTTCGGCGCCCACTTCGTCGAAGTCGGCGTCGACGTTGACACCTGCGAGGTGCGCGTGCGGCGCATGCTGGCGGTGTGCGCGGCCGGGCGCATCCTGAACCCGAAATCGGCGCGCAGCCAGGTGATCGGCGCGATGACCATGGGCGTTGGCGCGGCGCTGATGGAAGACCTGGTGGTCGACAAGCGGCGCGGCTTCTTCGTGAACCACGACCTGGCGGGCTACGAGGTGCCGGTGCATGCAGACATCCCGCACCAGGAAGTGGTGTTCCTCGACGAGACCGATCCGGTCTCCTCGCCGATGAAGGCCAAGGGAGTCGGCGAGCTCGGCATCTGCGGCGTCGGCGCGGCAGTGGCGAACGCCATCTACAACGCAACCGGGGTGCGGATCCGGGATTATCCGATCACGCTGGACAAGCTGCTGACCAGGATGCCGGTCAGGGCCTGAAGCGGCGGCATTGCGCGCCGCGGTCCGGCCAGGCCGTGGCGCCATCCTTTTCGTAAGCGATCACGCATGGACGTTCGTGCTCGTCATGCGTTTGCACGCCGCGACGCACGAAGGCCAGCAGCAACTGCAAGTCATCGATCCAGCAGGTGTCGCGCGCGGAAGGGCGTCGTCACGCTAGTCGTCCCGATCCTTGCCGCGATGCTGCCACGGAACAGGGATCGCCTGGACAGGCAAACGGACGCCAGTCGATGGCCGTTAACAGACGCTCAGACGCTCGAAACGGCCCAATGCACGAGCCTTCCGCCCGCGTAGAAGGCTTGAATTTCTTTCAACCATTCAGGTCATCAAAGCGTCACCTGCGCTGGCTAAGATGCGTTGTCTTTCACTTACGGCAACGGCCATCCCATGACCCAATCGCATTCGCGTCGCAAGTTCATTCGTACTTTCTCCCTCGGCACCGTCGCCGTGTCGACTCTCCCGCTGGCCGCCTGCGGCGGCGATTCCGACGACCGCACGGTCAGTTTCGCCCACGGCGTGGCCAGCGGCGACCCGCTGGCTGACCGCATCATCCTGTGGACGCGCGTCACTGCCTCCGGCAGCGGCGATATCGATGTCGGCTGGGAGATCGCGGAGGAGAGCGACTTCGCCCGTCCGATCGCTTCCGGCATCGTCCGCACCGACGCCAGCCGCGACTTCACGGTCAAAGTGGACGCGACCGGCTTGAGCGCCAATCGCAGCTACTACTACCGCTTCGGCTGCCAGGGCGTGCTCTCGCCCGTGGGCCGCACCAAAACGCTGCCAACGGGGACGGTGTCGCGCGTGCGCTTCGCCGTGTTCAGCTGCTCGAACTACCCGGCCGGCTACTTCAACGTGTACGCCGACGCCGCGCAGTTCAACGACATCGACGTCGGCCTGCACCTGGGCGACTACATCTATGAATACGCGGCGGGCGGCTATGCGTCGCAGAACGCGGCCAGCCTGGGGCGCGTGTCGAAGCCGGCCACCGAGATCATCACGCTGTCGGACTACCGCCTGCGCTACCAGCAATACCGCACCGATCCGGACCTGCAGGCCGTGCACGCGCGCATGCCCTTCATCACGGTGTGGGACGACCACGAGCTGACCAACGACACCTGGAGCGGCGGGGCCGAGAACCACGATCCGGCCACCGAAGGCTTGTGGGCCGCGCGGCGCCAGATGGCAATCCAGGCCTATCACGAGTGGATGCCGATCCGCGTGCCCGACGCGGCGCGCCCGGACCGCATTTACCGCTCCTTCGATTTCGGCAACCTGTTGTCGCTGCACATGCTCGACACCCGCGTGATCGGCCGCGACAAGCAGCTGGCCTACACCAGCTACGTCGACGCCGACCGCAGCTTCAACAGCGCAGCCTTCGTGGCCGATGTGTCAAGCCCGACGCGCCAGCTGATGGGCGCCGAGCAGACCGCCTGGCTGCGGAACCAGATGAGCAAGTCGGGCGCCACCTGGCAGATCCTGGGCCAGCAGGTGCTGATGGCGCGCATGATGCTGCCGGCACCGATGGTGCTGGGCACGGTCGGCTACGCGGGCTACTTCGCGATCGCCGCCAAGGTCAAGGCCGGCGTGCCGCTCACCGCCACCGAACAGCAGCAGCTGGCGGCCACGCCGGTGCCGTACAACCTGGACGCCTGGGACGGCTACCAGGCCGCCCGCGAGGCGGTGCTGAACATGGCGCACACCCTGAACAAGAACCTGGTGGTACTCGCCGGCGACACCCATAACGCCTGGGCCAGCGACCTGGCCGACCTGCAGGGACGGGCCGTCGGCGTCGAGTTCGGCGTGCCTTCGGTGACCTCGCCAGGCTTCGAGGGCTATTTCCCAACCGCCGAACCAACCATGGTCGCCGCCGGGATGGAACAGCTGATCGGACCGCTGCAGTATGCGGAGACGGCTTCGCGCGGTTTCGTGGTGCTGACGGTCACGCCAACGGAGACCCGCGCCGAGTACCGCTACGTCGATACCATTACGTCGAAGACCTATACGGCGTCGGTCGGGAAGACGCTGCGTACCTTGCCGGGTGCGGCGAACCGGAAGATCGCCGCCTGAGCGGACGAGGCGTCGCGCCGCGCGACTCCCGCCGGCGGGAATCCCGGCAAGTGGACACGCGCTGCCGGTGGCGCCACGTGGCGCCCCGCCTTGTGTTCGACGGCGACCGCGCCGCATACTTCCGCGCTTCCTCGGTGTCGGGCATGGCGCGCACGATGTTCCCGCGCAGCCGGGCAGGAAACGCGCGCCGGTCCATGATAGAAAAAGCCCCAACGAGCCGGACGGAAGTCCAGCGGGTTGGGGCGATGTCATCCGGCGCCAGTCCGGCGCCAGGGGAGGGCAGCTTAGTATTCGTAGGCGCCGATATCGTGGGCGCCGCCACGCGGACGGGCCACGCCGGCGAAGTCGACGGCTGGTGCACGGGTCGCGGTGCCCTTGTTGATGGCAGGCGAAGTGCTCTTCAGGCGGTAGTCACCGGTGCCGCTGGTCTGGAAGTTGACGAACTGCGGATCGGCCGAGACGGTGCCGCTGACGGCGCCCTTCACGAGCCATGCGCGGCCGGTGTTGAACACCAGGTTGTTGGCATAACGGTTGTTGGTGCCGACCTTGCCCATCTCGGTGATGCCGTAGCCGTTACGGAACACGATGTTGTTCGCCACGTAGTTGTTGCTGGTGCCGGCGGCGGTCGCGCCGCTGTCGCCGTGACCGATCACGATGCCCATCTTGTTGCCGAAGATGGTGTTGTTGACGAAGGTGTTCGACGTTGCGCCGTGCCAGCTGTTGATGCCCACCGACGCCACGCCCGAGATGATGTTGTTCGAGACGGTGTTGTTCTGGTTGGTCAGGTAGATGCCCTGGACGGTGTTGCAGCTCTGGGCAGCGACCCATTCCGCGCCGACATTGCGCACCACGTTCGAATCGATGACCGCGCCGCCGCCGGCGCCCCAGGCGTCGATGCCCGCGCCGCCGCTGCCGTTGCAGCCGCCGCTGACCTTCAGGTCGTGCGCGAAGTTGTTCGAGATGATCTCGTGGCCACCTTCGGCCAGGATGCCGATACGGCCGGCGCCGGTGATGTCGAAGCCGACGATGTCGACGTAGGCGCCCTTCGAGTTCCAGCCGAGGCCAGTGCCCGAGAAGACGATCTTGGCACCCCATTTCACGTCCGACTGGAAGCGGATGCGGGCCGAAGCGGTGCCGCTCTTGGTGGTGCGGATGCCGGCGCTCGACAGCGAGGGAGCGGCGACGTTATAGGTGCCGGGGGCGACGTGGATGACGTAGCCGGCGCGCGCCAGGGCGTCAGCGCGGGCGATGGTCTTCACCGGCTTGGCCTGGGTGCCCGGGTTCGAATCGGAACCGGTCGGCGACACGTACAGGTGGCCGGTGACGGTGGTCGCGCTCGACAGCACAGGCGCGGCGGCGCCGACAGGCTGGACGGTGACGACGCTCGGAGCCGGCGAATCGTAGGCCGGTTCGACGAGCATTTCCTTGGCGGTCTGGGCCGACGCGGCGCCGGCCAGCAGGACCAAAGCGCTCGCGCACAGGAGTTGGTTGATACGGACGTTTGCAACAACAGGAGCGAATTTCATCAGAACTTACCCTAGCTAAATAGCGTGAAAGAGTAAGCTTTGAGGGGAGGAAACTTCCTAAGTTCAATGTTTTGGGGAAAAAATTTCCGCGCGTTATCAACGCGTACATACACTTAAAAATGAGGAAAGCCAGGGCGCAAGGCCCTGCACGGACGGTTCAGGCTGCGGATCGCGGGCAGCACCGTGGTGGCCGCCAGTAAGGGGGGATGCAGGAGCAGGAGCGAGGAGAACGCTGTCGAAACCGGTATCGCAGGGCGCCATGCCGGGCAGGGGCAGGGGCAGGACAGGGGCAGAGCTTTAACGCCCGGCCAGCAGGCTCTCGAGGACCTTCCAGTCTACCGGCTTGGTGAGGTGGTGATCGATGCCGCTGGTCTTCGAGCGGGCCCGGTCCACCTGTTGCCCCCAGCCGGTGAGCGCGATGATCTTCATGGCGGCGAAACGCGGATCGGCGCGCAGGCGCTGCGCCACGGCGTAGCCGTCCATCTCGGGCATGCCGATGTCGAGCACCACGGCGTCGGGCGGGATGTCGGCCGTGGCGTCGAGGGCCGCCAGCGCCGCCGGCCCGTCGTAGCGCACCTCGACCGTCGCGCCTTTCAATTCC
>DEKZ01000137.1 GCA_002354135.1 Massilia sp. UBA2709
GCAGGGCGCCCGCGAGCGAGCCCGATGGATGGCTGGCGGCGCCGAGGGCATGAAAGCCCAGCGGCAGGTCCTTGAGGTAGGCGCCGGCGTCGACCTGGTGCAGGAAGGTGACGCGGTGGCCGCGCGCGACCAGTTCGACGGCCAGCGCCGACATCGCGTTGAAGTGGCTGTAGAAGGCCGGTGTCACCACGCCGAAATGGGCCATGCGGAGAAGTCCTTCAGGGCGGCGGCGGGTTCAATGGTGGACGGCGTAGTCGGGCTGGGCGGCGGCGAAGCGCAGCCCCGCTTCCTGGCCGAACAGGCTGCCCACGAAACGCCGCGTGCCCTGCTTGCCGCCGACGGCGTCGGTGAGGCAGCGGTCGGCCTCGTGCAGGTGGTCCATCAGGCGGCGCCGCGCTTCCTCGAAGCCGAGTGTGTTGATGAGCGTGGCCTTGCCGATGTCCTTGCCGGTGTCCTTGCCGGTGACGGCCGGATCCATGCCGAGGTCATCCTGGAAGTCGTCGCGGATCTGGAAGGCCTGGCCGGCGGCCAGCGCGAAGCGGCGCAGCGCCTGCGCGACGCAATCGTCAGTTTCGGCAATGATGGCCGCCATGTCGACCGCGGCGCCCAGCAGCACGCCGGTCTTGAGTTCGTTGGTGGTCGCGATTTCCTGCGGCGAGCGGGCGCCGCCCTGCAGATCGAGGAACTGGCCGCGCACCAGGCCCTGGGCGCCGATGGTTTCCGACAGCCGCGCGACCAGCCGCGCACGCACCGCGGGCGGCACGTCCTGGGCCGCGGCGAGGATGCCGAAGGCCCGGCTGAGCAGGGCGATCGAGGCGAGGATGGCGACGTCTTCGCCGAATTGCACGTGGATGGTCGGTTTGCCGCGGCGCAGCCGGGCGTCGTCCATGCAGGGCATGTCGTCGAGGATGAGGGAGGCGGCATGCACCAGTTCGACGGCGCAGGCGACGTCGATCAGGGCCGGCGAGTCGCAGCCGAGGTCGCGCGCGACCAGCATCAGCAGGAGCGGGCGCATGCGCTTGCCCGAGCCGAGGGCGCCGGCGCGCATGGCCGATGCCAGCAGGTCGGAACCGGGGCCGCTGTCGGACAGCAGGAAGGCGAGGCGCTCCTCGAGTTCCTGGCGCACCAGCGCGAGCTCCGCCCCCGCGATGTCTTCCTGATTCTCCACGTCGAGCCTGGCGAATCGTCGTGCTTGCGTAGTCATGCGCATTCCTCCGCCGAGATCTGGATGGTCGAAAATTGATGAATTCGTGGACCATGATACCGGAAACAAAGTTAAACAATAATTAACGACGTCAACGGTGTGCGGCCCGGCTGGGTTCGGCATTTTTGTTATTTTTCCATCGTTTATTTGCCTTTTCGGCATTGGTGACAGATATTGTTTGTTTGCCGGCCCTGGCCGGCAGAAGGCGTCGAGCGGAGCCGCAAATTGATCGAGACGCTGGGCAATGTTGCTGCGGCGTAGGCGGGGCTGCTGCGGAAGGCGCCGGCGATCCTGCATGATGCCGGCTCATTCAGGTCTTCGTCGACCAGATGGCGCGACCGCGGCTATACGGAGGCGAATTACCTCAGCAGGGTGTATCCGCAGGAGGACCACGACGAGAAGGCGTGGGAGGCAGGACTGGAGCTGCCGCTGGTGTTCCTGCTGGGTGGAATGCAGTCGTAAGCGGATTCAGGTCTTGGTGCCGAAGCGCACGCCATTGAGAGTGTGCGTGCAGCAACTACAGTCCGGCATCAGGTCTTCCGCCCGCAGACCGGGATTCACAAGGCGCAAGATCCCATCTTCGTCAACGAAGAGGCCGCTGAACCACGTCGACTCGCCCACACGGACCATGTCCCGTCGCTCGCTTTCATGGCGGGCGACCAGCCAGAAAATCGGGTCGGGCCGATCGAGGCGACCGATAGCCTCGCTGTAGACGCTGTCCCACGTCGCGCCAGCTCTGGAAAGCAGGAACCTGAACAAGGGCGTGTAGTCCAGTCCGCGCCTGGCCTTGCCGCGCATGCTGCTTCGGCTTGCCTCAGCATTTGCTTCATCCCTGCGTCCGGTCCGGTGGTCGCCGCCGGTCTGATGATGCACCCCGCGTCTGGGTGTTAACCTTGCGGTAGAGCGGGTATTTTTGTGCGTTATATGACATGAAGGCTGATCGTGGATGAGCGCGACGCCATACTCCGCCCGAATGGCTTTTGGTGCAAGTATGCCTTTATCGTTCGAGCGTGCTGGGTGGCGGCACGCTATCGAGAACATCACGCCAGCAGGAGGACATGTGTCAATCCGACTTGCATCATGCAGCTGCGGCCAGCTATCGGCCCGGGTCACAGGCGACCCTGTGCGGGTCTCGATCTGCCACTGCCTGGCCTGCCAGCGCCGCACGGGCAGCGTCTTCGGCCAGCAGGCGCGGTTCCCGCGCGAGAACGTGACGGTCAGCGGAACGTCGACGCGGTACAGCCGCGTGGGCGACGAGGGCTCGCGCGCCACCTTCCACTTCTGCCCGCAGTGCGGCGCGACCGTCTATTACGAAGCCGAGGGGCTGGAAGCCTGGCTGACGATTCCCGTCGGCGCCTTCGCCGATCCTGGCTTTCCCGCGCCGACGGTGTCCGTCTACGAGGAACGCATGCACGGCTGGGTCATTCCGCCCAATGACGCCGAGCACATTCCTTAGAGCCATGATGCAGGGTCCCAAAAGCAAAATGCCGCCCGACTCACGCCGGGCGGCATTGCGTGTGAACGCTGCTTCAGTCAGCTCAACTGTAAGCAGTCCAGGTCTGCGGAATGTCGATCTGGCCGGTCTTCGCGGCTGCGGCATAGGCGCGCATTTCCGCGACAACCGCTTCCAGCTGTTCGTTGCCCGGGTTCTGCAGGAACCCCTTCATGCGCTCATGCAGCGCGGCCTGCTGGTCGCGCCATTCGTAACGGGAGGTCTTGCTCATGCCGCCTCCCCGCGATTCAACGCTGTGATGTTCTTGTTGAGATCCATGACATCCTCCTTGATAAGGGCGTCAGGTTCGCACAAGGGATGCACCAGGTCGGTGCGTTGACGCACATTCGCTCAGCAGTATTCCTCTAACGCAAGACGCTGCGGAAGAACAGTTCCAGCCGTTCATCGAGCAGGCGGTGCGCTTCGGCCGGCGCAGGCTGGGCGTCCGGAAACACGAAGCGCTGCACGCTGTCGCCGGCGATGGTGCTGGTGAGGATGGCCGGCAACTGGCCGAAGGGGAGGTCGTCGCGCAACTGGGCGCGCACGTCCGGGCGGGCGAAGAAGCGGTCGAGCATTTCGCGCGTCAGGCGCGGGCCGGCGCTGTAGAAGGTGTCGGCCAGCTCGGGGTTGCCCGGCGCCTCGGCAATCACCACGCGCTGCATCGCAATCAATTGTTCCTTGCACAGCAGGTCGAAGAACTGGTGGGCGAAGTCGCGGACCACGTCGCGGAAAGGGCGCAGGTCCTTGTCCATGTCGCGCATGCGGAAGAACTGGTCGCGGCGCGACACCAGCACCGCATTGAGCAGGCCGGCCTTGCCGCCGAACTTGACGTAGATGGTGCGTACCGCGACACGGGCGGCGCGGGCGATGGCCTCGAGGCTGGTGCGGGTGTAGCCATTGGCCAGGAACAGCGTGGCGGCGGTGTCGATCAGGTCCTGGGTGCGCGCTTCGACGTCGCTCGCCTTCGGCCGTCCGGCGCTGCGCGCGCAGGTCTGGATACTCCCTTGCGATGGTTTGCTCATGCCGTCACTGTAAATCACCAAGAAATGAAATGCAACCGTTTCATTTCTTGACGAACTGAGGAGGATGCCGAATAATGTAGGACAACCCTTATTCCTTTTTCGGAGTTGCCTTCATGTCCCAACCGCAGACTTCGGGCGCGCAAGCGCCGCTCGGCGCCGTTCCATCCGCCGCTCCCGCTGCACCAGTTGCGCCCGCCGCCGCGGGCAAGACGCCGCCCAACAAGCGCGTGTTGACCGTGGTCGCGCTGATCGCCCTCGCTGCCGTCGTCGCAGGCG
>DEKZ01000186.1 GCA_002354135.1 Massilia sp. UBA2709
GCTCAACGGTGCGAAAAGCACGACCTTCGACCTGGTCCCGGGCCTGGGCGCGGCCGGCGCCCGCCAGCGCGACTGGCGCCGCTGGCGCGTGCCGATCGCGCTGGCTTTTCTCGCCGTGGTGGTCAACCTGGCCGGCCTGAACATCGAATGGCTGCGCCTGCGCGGCGAATCGACCGCGGTGCGCCAGCAGATGGAGCAGACCTACCGCTCGGTGTATCCGAACGAGCCGGTGTCCGATCCGGTGGCGCAGATGCGCATGCACATCCAGCGCGCCCAGGCCGGCAGCGGCCAGATCGGGCCGGACGAATTCCTGTATCTGACCGGCGCGCTCGGCGACGCAACACGAGAACTGCCGCGTCCGCCCGGCATTACATCAATGGAATACAAGGAACGCTCACTGCGCGTACGCGTCCAACCGGAGACGGTAGACCCCGCCACGTTACGGCAGCTGCAAGCGTCCTTGTCCGCACGCAAATTGAGTCTGGAAGAAACCGCGCCCGCCAACTGGACGGTGCGCAGCACGGGAGCCAAGCCATGAGTCTGGGCAGCACAATCGGGCAGGTGCGCGAGCGCGCCCAGGCCTACTGGATCGCGCGGTCCGACCAGGAACGGCGCTACCTGACGGTCGGCTTCGGCGTTGTCGTCATCGCGCTGGTGTACATGGCGCTGGTCGAGCCGGCGGTCGAGGGCCGCGCACGCCTCGAGCGTTCGCTGCCGGCCCTGCGCCAGCAGGCGGCCGAACTGTCCGGCCTGGCCGAGCAGGCGCGCGGCCTGGTCGGCCAGGCGCCGGTGCCGGTCACGCCCATGACCCAGGAAAGCCTCACCGCCAGCCTCAACGCGCGCGGCATCAAGCCGGCCTCGCTCACGCTCACCGGCGAATTCGCGCGCATGCAAGTGAACGGCACCTCGTTTGCCAACCTGCTGGTCTGGCTCGACGCCCAGCGGCGCGAGAACCGCATCGCGGTGCAGGAAGCCACGTTCACGGCCCAGGATCCGGTGGGCCAGGTCGATGCCAGCCTGACGCTGCGCCAGGACACCGGGACCGGTGCCCGATGAGGCGTGGCCTGTTGTTCCTTGGCGTCGTCGCGCTTGCGGTGGCCCTGACGGTGCTCGCATTCCTGCCTGCCAGCTGGCTCGGCAACTTCGTGGAACGCCAGACCGGCGGCCGTTTGACTCTGGGGGATGCGCAAGGTACGCTCTGGAACGGCTCAGCTTTCGTGGGTGGTGCGCCGGGCGAAGGCGGGGCGGTCACGCCGCTGTTGCCGGGACGTTTTGCATGGCGCCTGTCGCCGCTGGTGCTGTTCGGCCAGGTCAACATGACGCTGGCAAACCCGCAGGCGCTGTCGCAGCCGGTTTTGATCGAAGGCAGCTGGTCGCAGTGGCAGGTCAGCGCCGGGCAATTGCTGCTGCCGGCCGAAGGGCTGGCCGGGCTGGGCGCGCCGCTCAACACGCTGGCGCCGTCGGGGGTGATCCGCCTGAGCTGGAACCGGCTCGACCTGGTACGCCAGGCCAACAGCGTCGCGGTCACCGGGCGCACGGTCCTGAGCCTGGCCGACATGGGTTCGCGCATGGCGCCGATCCGGCCGCTGGGCAGCTACGAGATGGCGATGGACTGGCGCGGCCAGCAGGCCGACCTGGTGCTCTCCACGGTGCGCGGCGCGCTGCTGTTGTCGGGAACAGGGAAATTGCAGAACGGCCGCCTGCGCTTTTCGGGGCAGGCGGCGGCCGCGGACGGCTACGAAGACACGCTGGGCAACATGCTGAACCTGCTGGGGCAGCGCCGCATGGTGAACGGTAAAAACATAATCGCACTTGAGTTCAGATAATGAAAACATCCTTCCGTAGCACCCCCGAATTCCCGGCGCTGCGCCGGATCGCCGCCGGCGTCATGCTGTGCTGCGCATTCGCCACGGCGCTGCCGCCGCTGCCTGCCTTTGCCCAGGAAAATGGCGCCGCGCTGAGCTTCGTGAATGCCGACATCGAGTCCGTCATTAAAGCGGTCGGCCACTACACCGGAATGACCTTCATCGTCGACCCGCGCGTCAAGGGCACGCTGACGCTGCAGTCGGAAAAAGCGCTGACCAAGACCCAGGCCTTCGGACTGCTCACCTCCGCCCTGCGCCTGCAGGGCTATGCGGTGGTCACCACCGGCGAGGGTTACGCGAAAGTGGTGCCGGAAGCCGAGGCCAAGCTGCAGTCCTCGCCGACCCAGGTCGGCACGCGCGGTTCGCGCGCCCAGGGCGACCAGATCGCCACCCAGATTTATCATTTGCAATATGAATCGGCCGCGAACCTGACGGCCGTGCTGCGCCCGCTGATTTCGCCGAATAACTCCATCATGGCGAATCCAGGCAACAACAGCCTGGTCATCACCGACTACGCCGACAACCTGCGCCGCCTGTCGCGCATCATCGCCGCGCTCGACGCGCCGGTGGCGGCCGACCTCGACGTGATTCCGATCCGTAACGGCATCGCCAGCGACATCGCCACCCTGGTCGGCCGCCTGATGGAACCGGCCGCCGGCGGCGACTCGGGCCGCGTGACGGTACTGGCCGACGCGCGCACCAATTCGATCGTCGTGCGCGCACCCTCGCAGGCACGCGCGAACCTCGCCAAGTCGCTGATCGCCAAGCTCGACCAGCCGACCTCGGAAAAGGGCAACATCCACGTCGTCTACCTGAAGAACGCCGACGCCACCCGCGTCGCGCAAACCCTGCGCGCCGTGGTGTCGCAGGATGCCTCGGCGGTGCCGGTGCAGCAGCAGGGCACCTCGGGCGGCGCGATCCAGGCCGGCACGACCGGCGGCACCGCAGGCGGCGGCAATACCGGCGGCCAGCAGGGCCAGCAGAGCAGCATCGGCATGGGCGGCACCGGCAACACCTTCGCCCAGCAGGGCCAGGCCACTTCCGCCGGCGGCGGCGGCGGCCAGGGCTCGGGCTTCATCCAGGCCGACGCCTCGACCAACAGCCTGATCATCACGGCGCCGGACGCGATCTACCGCAACCTGCGCGGCGTCATCGACCAGCTCGACGTGCGCCGCGCCCAGGTCTATATCGAGGCCATGGTGGTGGAGATGAATGCGCAGAAGGCGTCGGAATTCGGCGTCCAGTGGCTCGGCCTGTCGGGCGACGACGCCAGCCGCTACCGCATCGGCGGCGTGCAGTCCTTCAACTCGGGCAACGCGAACAACCTGATCAACCTGGCAGCCGCCGCGCGTTCGGGTATCGGCGGCACGGGCGGGACCGTGCCTTCGCTGCCGGGCCTGACGCTGGGCATCTTCCGCCAGGTCAATGGCGAGCTGGGCCTGGGCGCGGTGGCCAGCGCCCTTGAAAACGACGGCGCCGCCAACATCTTGTCTACTCCAAACATGATCACCCTCGACAACGAGTTGGCGACGATCAAGGTGGGCCAGAATATCCCGATCATCACGGGTTCGTTCACGACCGGCACCAGCGGTGCGAACAACCCCTTCCAGACCGTGGACCGCAAGGACATCGGCCTGTTGCTGAAGGTGCGTCCGCAGATTTCCGAGGGTGGCGTGATCAAGCTGTCGGTCTACCACGAGAATTCCGGCATCGATAACTCCGTGGTCAGGAGCGAGGGCATCGTGACCACCGTGCGTGCGATCGAAAGCAATATCCTGGCTGACGACGGCCAGATCATCGTGCTTGGCGGCCTGATCCAGGATAACGAAGACCATGGCGAAGAAAAAGTCCGCGGCCTGGGCGATATCCCGGTGCTGGGCAATCTGTTCAAGTACCGTTCGCGCACGCGCAACAAGACCAACCTGATGGTGTTCCTGCGCCCGGTCGTGGTGCGCAGCAAGGAACAGAACAACAGCATTTCGCTGGACCGCTACGAATACATGCGCGCACTCGGCGAAGTGAACCGCGCGAAAGACGACACCATCCTGCTGCGCGACCTCGGCGCGCCTGAACTGCCGGCCCTGAGCAATGGCCAGCCGGCTCCGGGCGGCACGCTGGCGACGGTGCCGCCGCCGGCCC
>DEKZ01000064.1 GCA_002354135.1 Massilia sp. UBA2709
CGCCGATCTCGCGCTCCAGCGCCGCAGTGCGCTCCCGCACCGCGGCCTCGAGCGCGCTGGCATGCTGCTCCAGGGTCCGCCACTGGTCGCGCACGGCGAATTGCAGGCGGCGTGCGCGCAGGGCCGAGCGGATCGACATCAGGAGCACTTCGCGCGAGGTCGGGCGTTCGACCAGCGTGACGTTGCCGATCCGCGCCAGGCGCGCGAAACGGTTGCTGTCGACCCTGGCCAGGTCCGGGCCGGCCAGCGTCAGCAGCGGCAGGTCGGACCAAGCCGGCTGGCGCCGCAGGCTCGCGTCCAGGCCGTCCAGCGAACATTGGTCCAGTCCTTCCTCGGTGACGATGGCGCACCAGGCCTGCTCGTCCAGGCAGGCATAAAAACCGGTGGCGTCGGCGCACGCGTGCATCTCGACGCCCTCGTCCTCCAGCATGCGGCCCAGCGCAGCCGCATCGCCTTCGACCGGCGCGAAGACGACGACGCGGGAGGTGCCGGCCTCAGGTCTCAAGGTTCGCCACTCCCACTTCGTCCACCGGCACGCCGATGCGTTCGCCGATCTCGATGCCGGCATCGGTCAGGCGCAGTTCGCGCACGTCGTGCTCGTGGCGGCCGTCGCGCCGCTTCAGGACACAGATCGCCTTGTGGACCACGTTGTCGTGCTCGTAGTAGCGCAAGGAGATGATGTTGTCGGTGATGATGCTCAGGGCATCCGGTTCCTTCGAGGTGTCGAGGCGGGCCGAATGGGCGCCGATGATGATCGAGGTCACGTTCATGTTGCTCAGATACGAGAACAGCTCGTTCATCTGCAGCAGCAGCGACTTCTCCTCCCGGATCACGTCGAGGTAGGAATTGATGCAGTCGATGATGATGAGGCGCGCGCCGCGATCCTCGACGATGCGCCTGACGTTCCAGATGAATTCGCCGGGCGAGATGCGCGAGGGATTGATGCGGCGCAGGTGGAAGCGGCGCCGCTCCTCGGAAGCGGCGTCCTGGTGCATGTGCTCCACCATGCGCGAGCGCAGCGTGCTCTCGGATTCGTCGAAGCTGAAGTAGCCGACATGGCAGCCGCTCTGCACCGCGGACAAGGCGTATTGCAGGGCCACCGTGGATTTGCCCACGCCCGAAGGGCCGACGATCATCGTCGAGCTGCCGGCGGTGAGCGCGCCGCCGATCAGGCGGTCGAGATTGGCGACATTGCTGGCGATGTCGAGGGCATCGTCGTCGCGCTGGTGTTCCTGCGCGATCAGGCTGGGGAACACCAGGATCTCGCTTTTCATGATCGCGTAGTCGTGCCAGCCGCTCTGGAAGTCGCCGCCGCGCAGCTTGACGACGCGCATGCGCCGGCGCGCGGCGCCGAAGCTACGCTCGAGCTGCTCGAGCGTGACCACACCGTGCACGGCGCTCTGCAATTCGTATTCGCGGCCGTCGGCCGTGAGGTCGTCGAGCATCATGACCGTGGCCCCGAGGGAGGAGAGGCGCTGGCGCAGGTCGATGATCTGGCGCCGGTAATGCGCGCTGTCGCGCGCCAGCAGGCGCACCTCGACCATCGAGTCGATCACGACGTGCACGGCGCCGCTGGCGGCGATGGTGTCGGCGATGCGGCTCACCAGTGCCGATAGTTCGCTATCGGTCGGCAGCAGGATCGTCTGCGCGGAAGCCGTCTCCGGCGGCAAGGGCATGATTTCCTCGATGCCGATGCCGTCCAGGGACCAGCCGTGGCTGTTCGCGGCGGCCACCAATTCGTCCCGGCTTTCGGACAGGGTGACATACAGGCAGCGCTGGCCGATCGACCTCGCATGGATCAGGTAGCGCAAGCCCAGGGTGGTCTTCCCGGTGCCGGGACGGCCTTCGATCAGGTGGACCCGCTGGCGGATCAGGCCGCCACGCAGGATGGCGTCCAGCTCCGGGATGCCAGTGGGAACACGTTCAATATCGGGATTCATGGCTGCCTTTTGCATAAGGTAAAGGATCGCTGCAGCTGACGATCAGCGGATGTCGTGACATTCTAGATCATGCAGGCGGAATTTGTTATTCTTGTAATAACAATGGAGTGCGGCAACAAAATGCCTGGAGCAAGACCGCGCGGCAAGAAACGGTCGCAGCGGCCACCCATAGGGAAGGAAACTGCCGCTACAATGCGGCATCATGCCGGAACCGGCCGGGACAGCATCCAAGGCTTCGGCACACACGATGAAAACGCGCCCCTACCTCTCCGACGTCAGCCTCAAGCCCTCGGCCCAGGCCCATGCCGGCAGGTTTCCGTTTTCCCTGCCGGTGGTGCGCGCGCTGGGCCACCTGGCCCTGCATCCGCAGGTGACCTTCTTTGCCGGCGAGAACGGCTCGGGCAAGTCCACGCTGCTGGAAGCGATCGCGGTGGCGATGGGTTTCAATGCCGAAGGCGGCAGCCGCAACTTCCGTTTCGCCACCCGTGAATCGCATTCGAGCCTGCACGAGCACCTGCGCCTGGCGCGCGGCATCACGCTGTTCAGAGGCAACAGCTTCTACGTCCTCGACGAACCCGAAGCCGCCCTCTCCCCGCAGCGCCAGCTCGCCATGCTCAGCCGCCTGCACGACCTGGTCCAGGACGGCAGCCAGTTCCTGATCGCGACCCATTCGCCGATCCTGATGGCCTACCCGCACGCATTGATCTACGAATGCGGCGCGCAGGGAATCCGCAAGGTGGCGTACGAGGACACCGAGCACTACCGCGTGATGCACGACTTCATCGCCAACCCGCAGCGCATGCTGAAGGTGCTGCTGGAACCGTGAATGCCGCCGGCGGCTAACGCAAACGGATCTCCGCCACCATCTCCTGGTTGCAGTCGATGCCGATCTCCACGAAACCGAAGCGCTTGTAGAAGGCGCTGGCGTGCGCGTTGTGCGGGTGGTAGCAGATGTTGATGACCTCGACGTCCGGCGCCGCCTTGATCTCGTCGAGCAGGAGCGCCATCGCGCGCCGCCCGATGCCCTGCGACTGCAGCGGGAAGTCGACCATGAAGCGGTAGATGCCGTAGTGGCCGGGCCGGCCGTCGTCGGCGCGGTTGTACATCGCAAAGCCGACCGGACGCTCGTTCTGGTAGATCGCGCGCGGCACCAGGCAGTCATGAAACTTCGCCTGCGCGATCGAATAGGCGTTCGTGTGCAGCAGATCGCGCTGGTGCGCCGGCAGCTCCATGTCCATCAGCGTCTCGAAGTTGTCTTCGGTGACGTCGCGCAGGGTGATCGTCATGGTGTTACACGTCCAGGTGCGAAATGAGCAGCTTGCGCTTCTCGATATCGCCATCCTGCTCGGCCTGGGCGCCCAGCGAGATCCCGACCGCCATGATGTCGATCAGCAGCAGTTGCAGGATGCGCGAGATCATCGACAGGAAGGTGGTGCTGTCCTCGGTATGGTCGACCGCCAGGCAGACGTTGGCCTTCTTCGCCAGCGCCGACTTGCTGCTGGTGATGGCGATCACGCTGGCGCCGGCATGGCGCGCGGCGTCCACCGCCGCCAGCAGTTCGGGCGCCTGGCCCGCCGTCGAGATCGCGACCACCACGTCGTTGGGTTTGAGCAGTTCGGCCGCCAGCTGGAACAGGTGGGTGTCGCCGTGCGCCGTGGTCGGGATGCGGAAGCGGAAGAATTTGTGCTGGCCGTCGAGCGCCACCACGCGCGCATTGCCCATCGCGTAGAACTCGACCTTGTTCGCGCGGCGCAGCATCTCGATGGCGCGGTCGATCGCGTGCACGTCGAGCCCGTCGCGGAACTTCAGGATGGCGGAGACCGTGTTGTCGATCACCTTGGCCGACAAATCGTGGGTGCTGTCGCTCATGCGCACCTGGCTGTGGCGCACCGGGATCGAGCCGGTCAGGCTGCCGGCGAACTTCAGCTTGAATTCGGCCAGGCCCTGGAAGCCGAGCGAGCGGCAGAAGCGGATCACGGTGGGCTGGCTCACGTCCGCCAGGCGCGCGATCTCGGCGATCGGCTCGGACAGGACTTTCCTCGGATGCTCCAGCACCAGGGCGGCCACCCGCTGCTCGGCCGGCGACAGTTCGTGCTGCAGGTGCTGCACGCGCTCCATCAGCGTGTTCGCGCCGCTGCGCCCGCGCAGGTGCTCGGACAAGATCGTCGACACGCCGCGCAGCGCCGGGTTCGGCGTCATGATGACGTAGGTCGGGATCGCGGCCAGGTAATCGCTGAAGCGTCCTTTCGCTTCGAAGCGGGCGCGGAATGGCGACGTCGCGAACCACTGCGCGATGCGCGGCACGATGCCGCCGCCGATGAAGATGCCGCCGAAGGCGCCGAGCGTCACCGCCAGGTTGGCCGCCGCGCCGCCGAGCATGCCGGCGAAGCATTCGAGCACTTCCAGGCACAGCGCGTCCTTGTCCTCGAGCGCGCAGGCGACGATCTCGGCCGCAGTACGGGCCGGCGCATCCACGCCGTTGCGCTCGGCCAGCGCGCGGTAGACCAGCTCCATGCCGGGACCGGACAGGATGCGCTCGTTCGAGACGTGCGGCCACTCGCGCCAGGCGTACTGCAGGATCGCGAACTCGCGCTCGTCGCTTGGTGCGAAGTTCACGTGACCGCCTTCGCTGCCGAGGGTAATGAAGCCGTCCGCGGTCGGGATCACGCCCGATACGCCGAGACCAGTGCCGGCGCCGAGCACGCCCGCCACCGCATGCGGCGCCGGCTTGCCGCCGCCGATCTGCAGGACGTCGCCGGCGCCCAGGCTCGGCAGCGCCATCGCCAGCGCGGTGAAGTCGTTGACGATCAGGAGGGTCGACCAGCCCATGGTCCTGCGCACCTCGTCGGTGGAGAACTGCCAGTCGCGGTTGGTCATGCGGACCAAGTCGCCGCTGATCGGGTTGGCCATGGCAAAGGCCGCGTGCGCGATGCGCTCGCCGCCATGCTCGTCGAGATAGGCCTTCAGCAGCGGGACAATGCCGCTGTAGTCGTCGCAGCGCAGGACCGCGGTCTGGCGCAGCACGCCGGGCGCCGTCTCGAGCGCAAAGCGGGCATGGGTGGCGCCGATGTCGGCCAGCAGGCGCGGACCGTCGGCGTAGGAAGCACGGCTGTTCTTTTGTTCGTTGTCTGGTACGGTGTTCATTGCGTGCTTAATGCTGAAATTCAGCCCGATACGGCTGGGATACCTCTGGAGCCTTGTAGGATAGCATTGTTTGATTGCTACCAGATGGGTATCTGCCGCCGGATGCTTCAGCCACGCTGCCCCGCGCCTGGACGGTCAGCCATGGACGCTGCAGGAATGGGTATGTTCGAGCCCTTTCGTGACGGTGACACTGGTCAGCTTGCCGGCGCCATCGTACGCAATGTTGATTCCGCGCTCTCCCGGCATGACCGCGACCAGCGACATCGACCTGCCGGCATCGTCGAAATTGAAGCCTTCGCTGACCGCCTCCTTCAGGTCGAACGACGTGTCGCCGATCCTGACGACGCCATCCACCACCTGGACCTCGGTGTCGCGCCGCACCAGCAGGTCCTTGGTGTCGAGGCAGCCGATGGTTTGCTTCTTGCCGTCCAAAAGCTGCGGCAGCGCCTGATAGACCGGCTTTGCGTTCAGGCGCTCGATCCCGGCAACATTGCTGCACATGAGGCCGATGTCGTCACGCGCGAGGCTGGCGGTGCTTTCCTTGAGCGGTCCGCCTGTGTTCAAGGTCAGCATGCCGGCCTTGTTGTCGTCCACGGACAGCAAGACCATCGTGCTGAACTGGCCTTTGTCGTCGCGCGAACGCGACAGCATGACGCTCTTCGCTGCACGGAAATCGACTTCGAGACCATTCGACGATGCCCTGCCGTCGGCGCCGAGCGTGATGGCGGCGTCCATCTTGCGTCCATCCGGCGTACGCATGCACGCGCCGCCGTAATTGCCGGCGAGGAGAGGACCGAGGGCCTTCCAGTAATCCATCTGCGGCGGCGGCGATTCGGCTGGTGCTTCGGCTCCGGCCTGTTCCTCGCTGACGGCCGGCGCTTGGGCGTCCTCGGCGACAACGGCTTCGTCGTCGTTCTTCTTGCTACAGGCAGCCAGCAGGAGAGACAAGGTCAGGGCAGAGAGCAGTGCAGTACGGCGGATCATGGGACCTCCAAATGATGGGAACCGTACGCTAGCACAAGCATTGTGAATTTCACAACCAGCACGGACGTCTCGCAAGCCGTCCGACGAGCAGTTCAACCGTCCGCGCTGCCGCTTGTCTTGTCCCATCGAATGGTCAAGCTAGCAATGTTGACAGGCGGGTGGCGTTCAGGCAGCAATCCTGGTCGAGTATGATCAAGCTGCTGCACCGCCGGCTATTGATCGATCGCTTAGAAAAGGAAAGTGATGAACCGCCTTATCCAACTGGCTGCAATCGGACTGATCTCCGGCATCACGCAGGTGGCGTCAGCACACGACAACTCGTCGACGCAGGCTGCGCACGCCACGCCCGCCGCGAGCGTGAACAAGGCAATCGATTTCCCTGCAGGAACCGCGTTACGCGGACCTGCCATGGTCGTCAAACGTAACAGCCAGCTCACGAAACATTCCGAGGGCAATGTACAGACCGATACCGATACCTACACGACGGCCACGGAATTCGTGCATATCACGACCGTGTTTGCGTATGACCTGGACGGCAAACTGGTCGACATGAAGATTTCCGAGCTTCGCAGCCCGCGCAGCTGAGTCCACTGCGACGCCGAGCATGTCGTTCAAGGCTCGCCGGCGCCAGGCCCCAGCCGCTGCGCTGCTCAGCGCGGGTAAGTAAAACCGGTCCGGATATCCATCGGCACCAGTTTGCCGCCCTCGCGCACCATGAGGCGCTGCGGCGGCTCCTCGCCCGCCAGCGCGCGCCAGATGACGGGCAGTCCTTCGCCCTTGCGCAGCAATTCGTCGGTGCGCTCGAACACGTTGTTGCAACCCGTGGCCTTGACCAGGGCCTGCACGATCGCCACCTTCCACAGGTCGGCGCCGCCGGAATTGAACTGGCAGACCAGGTAGCCCGTGGCGCCGCCATAGCTGTGCACCAGCAGGCCCGGCAAGCCGTCCTTTTCGCCATCGACCAGTTGCACCAGCGCCTGCGGATCGGCATCGCGCAGCACATCCGCGCGACGCTCCACGGCGGCCTGGACGCGCCGCTTGATCATGGCGTGGTCGACCGGTTCGTCCTCACGCAGGGTCCAGACGCGGGCGGCGATCTGCGACTTGGCGTTATAGGCGGCGCGCGCCAGGAAGCGGCGCGAGGAGGACTGCACGATGGCGGTGGCGCCCGGCTTGTTGCGTTCCTGGGGCTTGCCCTCGACTTTCTCGATGGCGGACAAATAGATCCAGGGGTCGCCGGCAAGAATGGACTTTTCCTTGCCCTGTTTGATGGTGATGATGAGCATGTGCGGCTTTCGTTTTCAGGGACGGGATGATACAGCAAGCCGCCCCTGCCCCGCTCTTGCGCTGTTCCCTGCCTTTGCCCGGGAGCGCGCGCTTACTTCCGCGCAGCCAGCCCCTTCAGCAGCGCCTCGTGGAAGGCTTTCGGATCCTGCATCTGCGGCGCATGGCCCATGTCCGGGAAGGTCACCAAAGTCGACTTCGGAATCGCCTTGGCGGTCTTCTGCGCCAGTTCCGGATAATTCCCGAGCTTGGGCCGCAGTGCTTCCGGCGCGGCGTCCTTGCCGATCGCGGTCGTGTCCTTCAGGCCGATCAGCAGCAGGGTCGGCATTTTGAGGAGCGGGAACTCGTAGACCACGGGCTGGGTGTAGATCATGTCGTACAGCAGGGCCGAATTCCAGGCGACGATTTCCTTGCCCGGCCCGCGGTACATCCCGGCCAGCATCTGCACCCAGGGCTCGTACTCGGGCTTCCACTGGTTGACGTAATAGGTCGCCTTTTCGTAGTTGCGGATCTTGTCGGCCGTGGTCTGCAGCTCGCGCTGGTACCACTTGTCGACGCCCAGCGAAGGCACGCCCAGCGCCTTCCAGTCCTCCAGGCCGATCGGGTTCACCAGCACCAGCTGCTCGGTCTGCTGAGGGAACATCAGGCCATAGCGCGCGGCCAGCATGCCGCCGGTCGAGTGGCCCATGATGGTGGCCTGCTTGACGCCGATCGAGTCGAGCAGCGCGCGCGTGTTCTCGGCCAGTTGCTGGAAGCTGTACTGGTAGTGCTGGGGCTTGCTCGACTTGCAGAAGCCGACCTGGTCCGGCACCACCACGCGGTAGCCGGCGGCGCTCAAGGCCTTCATGCTGCCTTCCCAGGTCGCGCCGCAGAAGTTCTTGCCATGCATGAGGACGACGGTGCGGCCGTTCGCCTTGCCTTGCGGGGCGATGTCCATGTAGGCCATGTGCAGCTTCAGGCCCTGCGAGCTGAAGTTGAACTGCTTGACCGGCGCGGGGTAATTGAAGCCTTCGAGTTCGGGACCGTAGGCCGGCTCGTCGGCGGCATGGGCTGTCGTGATGGCGGCCAGCGCGAAGGCGATGGCCCAGGCGATGCGGAAGGTGCGATTGAGCGTCATGGCAGTGGCGGTCGGGTTATCGGAGTGTCAAAGTCTAGCCGATAACCGACAGCCATGATGCACCGGGCTGCTATCGGAGCGCCGTAGGGTGGGCGGCTCGACCCGACGACATGCGCACCGTTGGCGTGTGCGCCGCCCACGCGTTCAACCGGCGCAAGATATGCCGCACGGTGACACGGCGCGAGGTTTCAAACGATGGTTGAACGCGTGGGCGGCGTCACGGTCCCGGGCATGCACAAGCCCGGGTGTAGCCGCCCACCCTACGGTCAGTTCAACCCGATCAGCGCCAGTTTTCCGACGACCGGGAACTGCACCTTGCCGCCCTTGACCACGGCCGTGGTGCCCGTGTACCAGTCGCGCACGGTCTGGCCGTCCATGAAGACGCCGGCCACCGGCACGGCGGTCGGTTTGTCCGCCGGCAGGTCGAGCGCGACGACCACGCGGTCGTTCGCGTCTTTCGTCTCCCAGGTGCGCTTGAAGGTGTAGGGATAGTGCTGGATCATCTGGTGCACGCCCGCGCCGACGGCCGGATGCGCCTGGCGGAAGCGGCCGAGTTTCATCCAGTGCTCGCGCACGTCGCGCACGCGGTTCAGGCCGCGCTGGGCGTTCGAGGCCAGCTCGTCCCAGTTCATGAAGGAGCGCAGCGTGGCGTCGCCCTCGGCGCCCTCCACCCTCAAGAGGCGCGCGGTCTCGTCGCCGTAGTAGATCTGGGCGGCGCCCGGCGCCAGCAGCAGCTTGGTCGCGCTCTCGTACGGGCGCTGGCGCATCGCGTCGTAGGGCGCGCCGTCGTCGTGCGAGCTGAGGTAGTTCAGCACCGAGGAATCCTGCATCGGGCCATGCAGCGCCTTCGAGTAGGTGCTGAACAGCTGTTCGTAGCTGTTGGCGGCGTCGGTCTTCATCGCGAAGTTGATCAGGCTGTCGAAGCCCTGCTTCGGATAATCGACCTTCATGCCGCCCAGGTCATAGTCGTGGCCGTGCTGGAGCGCGTAACCGTAGACTTCGGCCGTCATGTAGAAAGGCGTGTCGCCCAGCTTCTTCGACGGATTGGCGCGCTTCCAGTCCTCGAAGGCTGCGCTCGCGACCTTCTTGAGGTCCTTCCACACGCCCGGCTCGGTGTGCTTGACGGTGTCGGCGCGGAAGCCGTCGAAGCCGTACTTGCGCACCCAGTCGGCGTGCCATTTCATCAGGTAGTAGCGCGGCGCACGCGGGTAGCCGGTGCGCTTGAAGAAGTCGTCGAGCTCCTTCACCTCGCGCTCGTAACGCCCTTCCTTCTTCCACTTCTCGACCAGCATCGGCGGCAGGGCGACGGCCTTGTTGCTGTCGGTGCGGATGTCCGGCAGGTTCTTCACCAGCGTGCAATCGATGGTGCCGCGCGCATCCTTGAAGTTGCAGGTGGGGCTGGTCCTCACCCAGTCCGCCGGCCACACCGGGTCCTTGTCCGTCACCGGGCCGGTGTGGTTCAGCACCACGTCGAGCAGCACGCGGATGCCGTGGGCATGCGCGGTGTCGACCAGGGTGCGCACGTCTTCCTCGGTGCCGAGATTCGCGTCGACCGCGGTGAAGTCGCGCGCCCAGTAGCCGTGGAAGCCATAGCTCTTGCCGGTGCCCTCGTCGGTGCTGCCGTGGATCTGCTCGACCGGCGGCGTGATCCAGATTGCGCTCACGCCCAGCTCGTTGAAGTAACCCTCCTTGATCTTGGCCGTGATGCCGGCCAGGTCCCCTCCCATGTAGCCGCGCAGCTTGGCCGCATCCTTCGCCCGGCCGTAGGCCAGGTCGTTGCGCGGGTCGCCGTTGTTGAAGCGGTCCGTCAGCAGGAAGTAGACGGTCGCGTTCTCCCAGACGAAGGGCCTGGCCGGCGCCGCCCAGGGTGCGGCAGCCTGGACCTGGGCCTGGGCCTGCGCGGCGAAAGCGAACATCAGCGAGGCGGCAAGTGCGGGTAGTTTCATGCAGGGTTCCTGTGGTGGTGGGTCGAAATCAGGTAATCACGCTCGGTTGCGTGCGGCTGGTGCGCTGGCGCAGTTGCGAGACGCCGTCGGCGATCGCGATCAGGCCCGATAAAGCCTGCTGCGTTTCCAGGTTGTGGCGGCCCGGGTCGGCCTCGTAGCGCTCGAGGTAGACGCGGATGGTGGCGCCTTCGGTGCCGGTGCCGGACAGGCGGAACACGATGCGCGAGCCGTCGGTCATGACGATGCGCACGCCCTGGCGCGAGGCGATGGAGTTGTCCACCGGGTCGGTGTAGACGAAGTCGTCGGCCAGCGAAACGCGGTAGTCGCCCAGCGTCTGGCCCGCCAGCGTGGTGAGTTTTTCGCGCAGCGCGGCCATCATGGCGTCGGCGGCGGTGGAATCGACCGCCTCGTAGTCGTGGCGCGAATAATAGTTGCGGCCGAAACGGGCCCAGTGCTCGGTCACGAGTTCGCCCACCGACTTGCCGGTGGCGGCGATGATGTTCAGCCAGAACAGCACGGCCCACAGGCCGTCCTTCTCGCGCACGTGATCGGAACCGGTGCCGTAGCTCTCCTCGCCGCACAGGGTGACCATGCCGGCGTCCATCAGGTTGCCGAAGTACTTCCAGCCGGTCGGGGTCTCGAAGCAGGACACGCCCAGGGCCTCGGCCACGCGGTCGGCGGCAGTCGAGGTGGGCATCGAGCGCGCGATGCCCTTGATGCCGGCGGCGTAGCCCGGCGCCAGCTTCGCGTTCGCGGCGATGATGGCCAGGCTGTCCGAGGGCGTGACCGCGATGCCGCGCCCGACGATCATGTTGCGGTCGCCGTCGCCGTCCGAGGCGGCGCCGAACTCGGGGGCATCGGGACCGTTCATCAGGGCGATCAGTTCGGCCGCATTGACCGGGTTCGGGTCTGGGTGGTGGCCGCCGAAGTCTTCCAGCGGTTCGGCGTTGATGACGGTGCCGGCCGGCGCGCCGAGGATGCCCTCGATGATCGCCTTTGCATACGGCCCCGAGACGGCGCTCATGCCGTCGAAGCGCATCGTGAAGCCGCGCTTGAACAGCGCGCGAATGGCGTCGAAGTCGAACAGGCGGCCCATCAGCTCGGCATAGTCGGCCACCGGGTCGATCACCTCGACCTGCATGCCCTCCAGCTGGGTCGTGCCGATCTCGTCGAGATTGACGGGCGGCGCATCGCTGATGCGGTAGGACGACAGGGTTTGCGTCTGGACGAAGATCGCCTCGGTGATCTTTTCCGGGGCCGGACCGCCGTTGCCGATGTTGTACTTGATGCCGAAGTCGCCGTCCGGGCCGCCCGGATTGTGGCTGGCCGAGAGCACGATCCCGCCGAAGGCCGCATGCTTGCGGATCACGCAGCTCACGGCGGGCGTGGACAGGATGCCGCCGCGCCCGACCAGGATGCGGGCCACGTCGTGGGCGGCGGCCATGTGCAGGATGGTCTGGACCGCGCTGCGGTTGAAGTAGCGGCCGTCGCCGCCCAGCACCAGGGTCTGGCCGCTCAAGTCGCCCAGGGTCACGAAAATCGCTTCGACAAAGTTCTCGAGGTAACCCGGCTGCTGGAATTCGGTAACCTTCTTGCGCAGGCCCGAGGTGCCGGGACGCTGCCCGGCGAACGGCGTGGTCGCCACGGTGTGGATCGTCATGCTTGGCTCCTGTGTATGAATTCGTCCATCAACAGTTTGTTGATAAAACGTTACGATACGACAGGCGCCGAAATCGTGGCGCAGCTTTTCGTAGGGTGGGCACTCCGTGCCCACGCGGTACGGGCGTCTCTGGCATACGTGGCGTCGAATGTTCGCTCGCACGGCATGCTGCGGCCATGAGCTTCGGATATGTTTCGAGCGATGTTTCGCCGCCGTAGGTGGAAGGACGCGTCCGTGACGCGTGGGCACGGAGTGCCCACCCTACGCGACACGTCGCCAATCCCAAGGGAGCCTCAAGCCTGGTTCGGCGCCTTGTCCGTCACCGCCAGCGTCAGCAGCGCCGCCAGCAGCATGCTCGCGCCGCCCAGCACCAGGGTCTGCACGGTGTGCCCGCCGAAGAATTCGCGCGTCACGAAACCGAGCAGCAGGCCGCTGACGATCTGCGGGATCACGACGAAGAAGTTGAACAGGCCCATGAAGTAGCCCATGCGCCTGGCCGGCAGGGAGCCGGCCAGGATCGCGTAGGGCATGGTCAGGATGCTGGCCCAGGCGATGCCGACGCCGACCATCGGCAGCATCAGCATGTCCTGGCTGTCGATCAGGGCGATGCTCGCCAGGCTCAGGCCGCCGATGGCCAGGCAGGTGAAGTGCACGACCTTGCGGCTGGTGGCGCGGGCGAACACCGGCAGGACGAAGGCGGCCAGCGCCGACACGCCGCTGTAGACCGCGAACATGATGCCGACGTGGTTGCCGGCTTCCTGGAAGGCCGCCGACTGGGCGTCGCGCGTACCCCAGACCGCGTCGGCAATCGCGCTGCCGGTATAGATCCACATCGCGAACAGCGCGATCCAGGTGAAGAACTGGACGAAGGCCAGTTGCACCATGGTTTTCGGCATCTTGCCGAAGCCGCCGACGATCTCCGCCAGCGCCACGCCGATGTTGCGCGCCTGCTTGCGCTCATGCTGGAAGCTGTCGAGGTCGGGCGGCGGCAGCTCGTCGGCCGTGAACACGGTCCAGCTCACCGCGACCATGAACACCAGGGCGCCGGCATAGAAGGAGTAGCGCACGCTGTCGGGAATGCTGCCGTCGACCGGCACGTTCGACACGCCCAGATGCGTGAAGATGGTCGGCAGCAGCGATGCGATCACGGCGCCGCAGCCGATGAAGAAGGTCTGCATCGCGTAGCCGGCGGTCTGCTGCGAAGGATCGAGCTTGTCGCCGACGAAAGCGCGGAAGGGCTCCATCGACACGTTGATCGCGGCGTCCATCATCCACAGCACGGCCACGGCCATCCACAGCGCCGACGAATTCGGCATCAGGAACAGCGCGATCGCGGCCAGCAGCGCGCCGATGAAGAAGAAGGGACGGCGGCGGCCCCACTTCGGGTGCCAGGTGTTGTCGCTCATGTAGCCGATGACCGGCTGCACCAGGAGGCCCGTGACGGGCGCGGCGAGCCAGAACAGCGCGAGGTCGTCCGGATTGGCGCCGAGGGTCGAGAAGATGCGGCTGGTGTTGGCATTTTGCAGCGCGAAGCCGAACTGGATGCCGAAGAAGCCGAAGCTCATGTTCCACAGCTGCCAGAACGACAGGCGTGGCTTGAGTGCGTTGGTGTGCATTTCCATCTGTGTCCCCAAGCGGCCCGGCATGCAGCCGGACTCTTTCGTATGTGGCGAACGCCCCATGCACGATCCCCCTTGCCGGCAGGTGCACGGTGCGGGAGAAGCGGGTGGGAGCGTCCCCGTCCGGAAGGCCAGGAGGACGGGCTGGTTGCAGGGTAATTTGTAGCAAAATAACATGGCGTTTTCCGAGTGTCAATCCGACAGCGACATAGTAGAATCGCCATGTCTACAGGCTTGTGGACGAGTTTTGTAGTCAAATAACATAACGACACGGAGACACCATGCTCGACATGCAGCGTCGGCTGAGCAATTCCTTCTACGCCTTGACCAGCCTCCCGGCGACGGCCATGGGCTTCGCGCTGTGCATCCAGATTTCAGCCCTCAGCTGGCTGCTGAGCACCAAATACCACCTCGACATCCACGAGATCGGCATCGTCTGGGCCGCCGGCCCGCTGGCCGGCATCCTGGGCCAGGTGATCATCGGCTTCATCAGCGACAAGACCTGGTTCTGGGGCGGCCGGCGCCGGCCCTTCATCCTGATCGGCGGCACCCTGGCCGCCCTCTCGGTCTTCCTGCTGCCGCGCATCGAGCTGGTGGCCGACCTGCTGGGCGTCACCAACCTGCTGGTGATCGCGGTGATCGTCGCCCTGACGCTCGACCTGTCGATCAACATCAGCTTCAATCCCACCCGCTCCCTGATCGCCGACGTCACGCCGGAGGGCGAGGCGCGCACGCGCGGCTACACCTGGATGCAGACGATCTCCGGCTTCTGGGGCGTGATGGCCTACCTGATCGGCGCCTTCATCGACAACTACGCCCTCATTTCGGTGGGCGTCATCGTCGTGCTGGCCTTCTCGGTGCTGCCGGTGTTCCTGGTCAAGGAGCCGCGCGAGCTGGCGCCGCCGAAGTTGGCAACACAGGAAGCGGCGGCGCCGTCCGCCGAGGTGTCGACGCGCACCGACTGGGGCCAGCTCTGGCGCCTGTGGGCGGCGCACGCTTTCAGCTGGTTCGGCGTCCAGGCCATGTTCGTCTACATCATCGCCTTCATCCAGCAGCACGTGGTCGCCAGCGGCGCCACGGCGGCGGAAGCGGCGGCGCAGTCGGGCCACGTGATCGCGATCTCGTTCGCCGTGATGAACGTGGTCGGCTTCCTGCTGCCGGCCCTGGTGCTGGCGCCCCTGGGCGCGCGCATCGGCCGCGTGCGCACCCAGGCCATCTGCATCGGCATCATGGCCCTGGCCTATTTTGCGATCGCCCTGTTCGCGCGTTCCCCAGGCACGCTGTACGTGCTGATGGCGGTGGTCGGCATCGGCTGGGCGGCCGTGGTCAGCCTGCCGTTCGCCATCATGAGCGAGCTGGTCGACAAGCGCCGCATGGGCTTCTTCATGGGCCTGTTCAACCTGTCGGTGGTGCTGCCGCAGCTGGCGACGACGGGCGTCGGCTACGTGCTGAAGGACGCGGCCGACAAGAACCTGCTGTTCCTGATCTGCGGCGGCTGCCTGGCCGTGTCGAGCGTGCTGTGGCTGCTGGTGCGCGAGAAGCGGGCCGCGCAGGCCGCCGCACCGGTGCTGGCAGCCTCGCATTGAGCCGCATCGAGCTGCAGCGACCCCGGGCGGCCGCGCGCCGCCCTTCCCTTTCCACGCTCCGCCATCCCGACAAGGAGAAACATGGCATGCCCACGTTCCGCCGATTCGCGTCCCCGCTTTGCCTGGCCATGCTGCTGGCCGCCCCCGTCCTCGCCGGCGCCGCCGATACGGTTCCGGCGCCGGC
>DEKZ01000063.1:0-19006 GCA_002354135.1 Massilia sp. UBA2709
CCTGACCGTGGCCTCGGCGTCGCGCGAACTGCGCGACCGTGTCGTCGGCGCCGTCCACGGCGGCAACCTGCGCGTGTATGCCTGCGACGACCTGATCGGTGTGGAAGTGGGCGGCGCGGTCAAGAACGTGCTGGCGATCGCGACCGGCGCCGCCGATGGCCTCGGCCTGGGACTGAATGCGCGCGCGGCGCTGATCACGCGCGGCCTGGCCGAGATCACCCGCCTGGGCGAGGCGCTGGGCGCCCAGGCCAGCACCTTCATGGGGCTGACCGGCATGGGAGACTTGATCTTGACCTGCACCGGCGACCTCTCGCGCAACCGGCGCGTCGGCCTGGCGCTGGCCCAGGGCAAGCCGCTCGATACCATCGTCGCCGAACTCGGCCACGTGGCCGAAGGCGTGCCCTGCTCGAAAGCCGTGCGCGACCTGGCGGCCAAACTGGGCGTGGACATGCCGATCACCAATGCGGTGGCGGCGGTGCTGTTCGACGGCTACGACGCCAAGGAAATGGTGGCGCAGTTGCTGGCGCGCGATCCGAGGAATGAGCTGGCGTAAAGCCGATTGTTCAGTCGCTGCGCGTTCAATGACGCAGCGGCGACCTGTAGGGTGGGCACACCGTGCCCGCGCGAAAGCGTGAGCGGTGTTGGCACGATCCGCGCCGCGCTACATGTTCAAAGTCAACGCTTCCGAATGATCATTCGGAGGCGTTTCGACACACCGAAGGCGGCAACACAAGTTGAGCTAACGCGGCTCGACGTTTCGCGTGGGCACGGNNGGCACGGGGTGCCCACCCTACTGTCGACGTCGCGTCAAACGATTGATAGCGGAGCGCGCTAGCGTGGGTTGAACGCGTGGACGGCATAGCCGCCTTGCGCGGCCCGGTCCACCCTACGTCCCTGCGCTACACGCTATTGGATCAACCGCCCTGCCCGCGCGGGTCCTTGGTCGGGCCGCCGGTGCGGACCGGGCCCAGCAGGATGGTCATCAGGGCCACCGCGTCGACGTTGGCGCGGATTGCGTGCGGTTCGCCGCCGGCGAGATACACCATTTCGTTCGGGCGCAGGATGATGGTGCGGCCGTGGGCGTCGAAAGCAATTTCTCCCTCCAGGCACAGCAGCGTCATCTCTCCCTCGACGCGGTGCTCGGGCATCGGCTTGTCCTTGGGGACGACCAGCCGAATAAGTTCCATGTGCTCGGTCTTGGCCAGCGCGATGGACGTGAAATTGGCGATGTCGTCTTCGCCGCGGTGCAAGGCGATCCGTTCGCCCGATGCTGCGTGTTGCAAGGCCATGTCGCCTCCTTTCTACTCTTCGTTGGTATAGGGCACGCTGCGCAGCCAGGTCACCAGCGCGAACGCATCCTCGAATCCGCGCGCCAGTTGCGGCACCAGCTGCTCAGGCTTGTTCAGGGCCAGCGGCACCTCGGTCCAGGCAAAAAAGCTCTTCAGCTTGATGTACTCGATGTGCGGGTGCTCCGCATCGAAGCCTTTCGGCGGCCGCTGCAGGCGGTCTTCTTCCAGCAAGCTGCGGTAGGTCGCGCGCAGGTGTTTATTCTTTAATATTTTTGCGAACCCTGTCGCATCGTTGACGATGTGCTCGCGAATCGCCTTCAGGCGCTTCGGCGGCGGCAGGTATTCGCCCGCGCCGAAACCCAGGGTGCCGTCGCCCTCGATCTGGAAGTAATAGGTCGGACCGGCGCCGGCGCTCGGGCGGCGCTTGTCGTTCGGCGCGATGCCGGCCGAGAAACGCGTCTTATAGGGTGTCTTGTCGTTGGAAAAGCGGATGTCGCGGTTGATGCGGAACATCGCCTTTTTCGGGTCGCAGGCGGCGACCTGCTTGTCGAACTTCGCCAGTTCGCGGATCAGGTCGCTGACGACGGCATGGAACTCCTCGCGCAGGATGTCGTAGCGCGGTTTGTTCATGATGAACCAGGGACGGGTGTTGTTCTCTTTGAGCTCGGTCAGATATTGCGTCAGGTCACGCAGGTGCATGGAAAGTCCGAAAAGTTATAAAAATCATTCGCTCTGGCGCGGGCGCTTGCCCACCAGGACGTCGACCGTCGCTTCGCGGTTCTGGCGCATCAGCGTCAGGCGCGCCTTGGCGCCCGGTTCGAGCTGGGCGACCAGGTTCAGCATGTCGCCGGTGCTGGCAACCGGCTTGCCTTCGACGGCGAGCAGGATGTCGCCCGGGCGCACGCCGGCACGGTCGGCCGGACCGTTGCGCACCACGCCGGCGATGATGGCGCCGCTCTGGCGCGCGAGGCCGAAGCTGTCGGCCAGCTCGGGGGTGATGTCCTGCGATTCGATGCCGATCCAGCCGCGCACCACCTGGCCGTGCTTGATGATCGATTCGAGCACCGTGCGCGCCGTCGAGACGGGGATGGCGAAGCCGATGCCGATCGAGCCGCCGGTCTGCGAATAGATCGCCGAATTGATGCCGAGCAGGTTGCCGTGGGTGTCGACCAGGGCGCCGCCCGAGTTGCCAAAGTTGATGGCGGCGTCGGTTTGGATGAAATTCTCGAAGTGGTTGATGTGCAGGTTGTTGCGCCCCACGGCCGAGATGATGCCCATGGTGACGGTCTGCCCAACGCCGAAGGGATTGCCGATCGCCAGCACGACGTCACCGACGCGCGCTTCGTCCGGCTGGCCCAGCACCATCACCGGCAGCTTGTCCTCCTTGATGCGGATCACGGCCAGGTCGGTCTCGGGGTCGGTCCCGACGATCTTGGCCGCCGCCTTGCGGCCATCGGCCAGGCCGACCTCGATCGCGTCGGCGCCTTCGACCACGTGGTTGTTGGTGATGATGTAGCCCTCGGCGCTGACGATCACGCCCGAACCGAGGCTGGCCAGCTGCTCCTGGGGCGGCATGCGGTCGCCGAAGAAGCGGCGGAAGAAGGGGTCCTTCAGGATCGGATGCGCTTCGCGCGAGGCCTTGCTGGTGAGGATGTTGACGACCGCCGGCATGGCGCGCCCGGCCGCCTCGCGGTAGCTGCCGGCGGCCGGCGCCGACTGCGCCTGCAGCACCGGCACCGTGCTCGCCTTCGGTCCGACCGGCACCTGGACCGGCGCGCGCCCCACCCAGTCGGGGCGGAAAACTGTCAGCACGAAATAGATCGCCAGCACGATCGTGACCGCCTGGGCAAACAGCAGCCACAGCCGGCGTGCCGTGCTCGGGGGCGATGTATTGGCGATGTCTTTCACTGCTTCGGTGCGTTACGCAGGGAGTCGCGGATTTCGCGCAGCAGGAGGATGTCTTCGGGCGTGGCCGGGGCCTTGGCCGCTTCTTCCGGCACCATGCGCTGGCGCAGGCGATTCATCAGGCGCACCATCTGGAAGATGATGAAGGCCAGGATGATGAAGTTCAGGAGGATGGTGATGAAGTTCCCGTAGGCGATGACGGCGCCGCCTTTTTTCGCTTCCGCCAGCGCCAGGCCATAGGCCTGGCCATTCAGCGGAATATAGTAGCTGGCGAAATCGAGACCGCCGAACAGGCGGCCGATGGGCGGCATGATGACGTCCTGCACCAGCGAATCGACGATACGGCCGAAGGCGCCGCCGATGATCACGCCGACCGCGAGATCGATCACATTGCCGCGCATCGCAAATTTTTTAAACTCTTCCATCATCGCCATTGCGTTTCCTCTAGTTTTGATTAAGGTTGTTGTTGAAATAGCTAATGCGATGATACCGCAAGGTCTTGGATGCCGTACGCACGCCCGGGGTTCCGCACCCGACCACGCGCCCGGCTACGCGCCCGCCGCTTATGCAGGATGGCTGAGCTGCACCGCAGCATCGGCTGCCAACGGGACGCCCATCCCTCAATTGCCGCGCACGTAATATTTTTTCTCCAATAAAGATTGCCATTCACATATAATTTTGTGTTGCTGCAAGCTCTTTATTGATTCTAAAGTTTCGTAATTTCACGGAGTGGGGTTGGTATGAGTAATGAAAAGCAGGTCGATTCAGGCCGGCGCGGCTTGCTCGTCGCTACATGTGCGGCGGGCGGGGTCGTCGGTGTAGCCACGGCAGGCGCCCTGGTCAGCACGTTCCAGCCATCCGAGCGGGCCAAGGCGGCCGGCGCTCCGGTCGAAGTGGACATCTCGGACGTCAAGCCGGGCGAAATGAAGGTCGTCGAATGGCGCGGCAAGCCGGTCTGGATCCTGCGTCGCACGCCGGAGATGATGGCCAGCCTTCCCAAGAACGATCCGCTGCTTGCAGACCCGAACTCCGAAAAGGTCTACCAGCTCGACATGCCGGAGTACGCGAAGAACGAATACCGCGCCCGCCCCGAGCACAAGGAAGTCCTGGTTACCGTGGGCATCTGCTCGCACCTGGGCTGCTCGCCCTCGTCCCGTTTCGCCGAAGGTCCGCAGCCGAACCTGCCGGACAACTGGCACGGCGGCTTCCTCTGCCCTTGCCACGGTTCCACCTTCGACCTGGCCGGCCGCGTGTTCCAGAACAAGCCGGCACCGACGAACATGGATATCCCGCCGTACATGTACCTGTCCGATAACAAGATCGTGATCGGCAAAGACGAAAAAGGGGAGGCATAACATGGGCGGCCCATTCAAGGAAACCAAGCTGCCGGCCACCGCGCCGGCCGGCCACCGCGCGCTGGCCTGGATCGACGACCGCTTCCCGCTGTCGAAACTCTGGTACGAACAATGGGGCCGCTACTACGCCCCGAAGAACTTCAACGTCTGGTACATCTTCGGCTCGCTGGCCATGCTGGTGCTGGTGCTGCAGATCGTCACCGGCATCTTCCTGACGATGCACTACAAGCCGGACGCGAATCTCGCCTTCGGTTCGGTCGAGTACATCATGCGCGAAGTGCCCTGGGGCTGGCTGGTGCGCTACATGCACTCGACCGGCGCCTCGGCCTTCTTCATCATCGTCTACCTGCACATGACCCGCGGCCTGCTCTACGGCTCCTACCGCAAGCCGCGCGAGCTGATCTGGCTGTTCGGCTTCGCGATCTTCCTGTGCCTGATGGCCGAGGCCTTCTTCGGCTACCTGCTGCCCTGGGGCCAGATGTCGTACTGGGGCGCCCAGGTGATCGTCAACCTGTTCGGCGCGATCCCGGTCATCGGGCCGGACCTGTCGCTGTGGATCCGCGGCGACTACGTGGTGTCGGATGCGACCCTGAACCGCTTCTTCGCCTTCCACGTCATCGCCCTGCCGCTGGTGCTGCTGGGCCTGGTCGCGGCGCACCTGATCGCGCTGCACGAAGTCGGTTCCTCGAACCCGGACGGCATCGAAGTCAAGGAAACCATCGGCGCCGACGGCCACCCGGTCGACGCGATCCCGTCGCACCCCTACTACACCACGAAGGACTTCTTCGGCGTCTCGGTGTTCCTGCTGATTTTCTCGGCGGTCGTGTTCTTCGCGCCTGAGATGGGCGGCTACTTCCTCGAGTACAACAACTTCATCCCGGCCGACTCGATGAAGACCCCGCCGCACATCGCGCCGACCTGGTACTTCACGCCGTTCTACTCGGTGCTGCGCGCCACCACCGCCGACTTCATGTACGTGCTGATGGCGGCGATCGCGCTGTACGTCGTGTTCATCTGGATGAAGTCGCGCCTGTCGTTCAAGGCCAAGGTCGCGATCGCGGTCATCGCCCTGCTCCTGATCATCGGCATGCTGCCGCAGGTGCTGGAAGCGAAATTCTGGGGCGTGGTGCTGTTCGGCTCGTCGGTGGTGATCATCGCCTTCCTGCCGTGGCTGGACCACTCGCCGGTGAAGTCGATCCGCTACCGTCCGGACTGGCACAAGTGGGTGTATGCGGTGTTCGGCATCTCCTTCATCGCCCTGGGCTACCTCGGCACCCAGCTGCCGACGCCGGCGTACACCATCATCTCGCAGGTGTGCACCCTGTTGTACTTCAGCTTCTTCCTCCTGATGCCGTGGTGGAGCGCGGCCGGCCGCTTCAAGCCGGTGCCCAAGCGCGTGACCTTCCATCCGCATTGATCAACGGACAAGCCAAGGACAACCATGAACTTTACGAAGAAACTGCTCGCGGTCCTGGCGCTGGTGCCGGGACTGGCATTCGCGGCCGAAGGCGGCTTCCCGCTCGACCGCGCCCCGGAACGCCACGACATGGCGTCGCTGCAAAACGGCGCCAAGCTGTTCGTCAACTACTGCCTGAACTGCCACTCGGCCAGCGCTATGCGCTACAACCGCCTGCGCGACCTGGACCTGACCGAGGACCAGATCAAGAACAACCTGTTGTTCTCGGCCGACAAGGTGGGCGAGATGATGACGACGGCGATGCGCCCGGCCGATGCGAAAGCCTGGTTCGGCGCGGTGCCGCCGGATCTGTCGGTGATCGCCCGCGCCAAGGCCTCGCCGGCGGGCAGCGGCGCGGACTACCTGTACACCTACCTGCGCACCTTCTACAAGGACGATACGCGCCCGACCGGCTGGAACAACATGGTCGTGCCGAACGTGGCCATGCCGCACGCGATGTGGCAGCTGCAGGGCATCCGCACGGTCAAGATGGTCGATGCACCCGATCCTCACGAGCCGGGCAAGACCATCCACAAGTTCGCCGGCTTCGAGCAGGTGACGCCAGGCACAATGAGCGCCACCGAGTTCGACACCGCAACCGCCGACCTGGTTGCCTACCTGAGCTGGATGGCTGAGCCAGCGCAAGGAACCCGCAAGAAGCTCGGTGTTATCGTCCTGATTTTCCTGTCGATTTTCGCCTTCCTGGCCTGGCGTTTGAACGCTTCGTACTGGAAAGATGTGAAGTAATTCGTTTTCATTGCCCGCTTGGCTATAATACGGGCAATCATTTTTCGGGGTGAGTCGCTCGGCGCTTCACCCCTTTGTTTCTTAAGGAACTATAAACCATGATGGTTCTCTACTCCGGCACCACGTGCCCGTTCTCCCAACGCTGCCGCCTGGTCCTGTTCGAAAAGGGCATGGATTTCGAGGTGCGCGACGTCGACCTGTTCAACAAGCCGGAAGATATTTCGACGATGAACCCGTATGGCCAGGTGCCGATCCTGGTCGAGCGCGAACTGATCCTGTACGAATCGAACATCATCAACGAGTACATCGATGAGCGCTTCCCGCACCCGCAACTGATGCCGGCCGATCCGCTGATGCGCGCGCGTGCCCGCCTGATGCTGTTCAACTTCGAAAAAGAACTGTTCGTCCACGTGCACGTCCTGGAAAGCGACCGCAACAAGACGAACGAGAAGGCCCACGACAAGGCGCGCGCCGAAATCCGCGACCGCCTGACCACGCTGGCGCCGCTGTTCCTGAAGAACAAGTACATGCTGGGCGACGAGTTCTCCATGCTCGACGTGGCAATCGCACCGCTGCTGTGGCGCCTGGACCACTACGGCATCGAGCTGTCGAAGACCGCCGCGCCGCTGATGAAGTATGCCGAGCGCATCTTCTCGCGTCCTGCCTACATCGAAGCACTGACCCCGTCGGAAAAGGTGATGCGCCGTTAATCGGCGCCGCGGGGCACGCGCAATACGCCTGTGCCCTGTGCTCCCTACTCTCCGCCACGCCAGTTTGCGCCGCCTTTTGGCGAATCGCAGTAAACTGGCGCTTCGCGCATGCACGCCGGGTAAAGCGCCTGCCGCCCTGCCCGTCCGTGCCTGCCTGCGCCGCAAGCGGCGCCCCGAATCGGCGTCCATACCAGCGCCTTGCCGGACAAACCAGAATTCATTTGCCCATGCCTGAGATTTCCACCAAGCCCTATTTGCTGCGCGCCATCTACGAATGGTGCACCGACAGCGGTTACACGCCCTACCTCGCGGTGAAGGTCGACTCGGCCACGACGGTTCCGATGGAATACGTCAAGAAGGGCGAGATCATCCTCAACATCAGCTACGGCGCCACCTCGGGGCTGAAAATGGACAACGACGCGATCCACTTCCGCGCCCGCTTCGCCGGCGTTTCGCGCGAGATCTACGTTCCGGTGCAGAACGTGCTGGCGATCTACGCCAACGAGAACGGCCAGGGCATGGCCTTCGACGTCAGCGTGACCGCCGCCGACATGCCGGCGCCGAGCGAGGAAACCGCCGCGCCGAGCCTGTCCGCCGTGCCTGCCAGCACCGGCGAAACCGAGCCGGCGCAGGTGTCGCATTCGCCCGACGATGGCGGCAATGAACCGCCGAAAAAAGGCGGCCGCCCAACGCTGACGCGGATTAAATAGCGGTATAATCCCAGCCGTACAGATTACGCCGGCTTAGCTCATTTGGTAGAGCAGTTGATTTGTAATCATCAGGTGGCCAGTTCGAAACCGGCAGCCGGCACCATATTTGGCAGCACAGATAAATGCCCCGCGTAACACGCGGGGCATTTGTTTTTTGTGGCCTTCGAACACGCAGGCGCGGCGGCAAGCAGCGCCGCACAAGCGCCGATCAGAACCTGACCGGCACCGACACCATCAGCCGAAAATCCGGCGTGTTGCGCGTCAGACCCGCCGCAAACAGGATGTCGATCGCCGTGCTCGGCGTCAGCACGGCGGAGCCGCCCAGTTCGAGAAAGGCGTTCACGTCTTCCGTCGGCACCTCGGCGCCATTGATCCGCGTCTTGTTCAGTAGGTTCACGCTGAAGGCAGCGCGCAGCGAGGAGGCGGGCGCCGTCGCCAGCGCGGTGCCGAAGCGCAATCCATAGATATTCCCCGGCCGGATGCTGGCGCCGCCCTTGTCGCGCTCGCGGAAATGCGTGGCGGACAGGCTGCCGAAGAAGACCAGCGGATCCAGGCGCTTCAGACCGATGAGCGAGGCCTGCAGCGAAGGAAAGCCGCTGCCGAGCGCGACCAGCGGGCCCTGCTCGTAGCTCGTGTTGCGCCCGGTGGCGGACTGGTAGCTCAGGCTGCCGACGAGACTGGGCCAGTTGTCGCGTTCGGCGAGGAACTGGTGCGAGGCCGCCAGGGACAGGTCGCCGATGCCGTCCGAATGCGTCGATCCGCCCACATCCCTGATGCGCTCGAAGACATAGGGCAGCGAGACCTCGACCTGCGAGCGCCAGGGCAGCCCGGCGCGCAGCGTCAGCCCGGGGCCGAAGGAGTTACGGCGAAATCCGCCCTCGCCGGAACTGTGCGACGCCACGAAGTTCGGCTCCAGCTCGATGGCGCCGTCCGACAACAGCAGGCCGCCTTCCCGGACCAGGGCGCGCTCCAGGGCCCGATTGCTGTCCGGGGTGTCGTCGCGCGGTGCGCGGGCCGGCTCGGTTTCAACCCGTGCCGGGGTCAGTTCCTGTTCCAGCAGCCGGATGCGCTCCTGCTGGCGTTCTATCGTTGCCTGTTGCTCGGCAATCTTGCGTTGCAAGGCGTCGCTGTCCTGGGCTGCGCACGCCGTCGCGAGGCCGAACGTGGCGGCCCCGACCAAAAGAAATTTCATTCTGTCCCCAAGGGTTACCGGATTTCGAATCCGATGCCCTTCCATTTGGCGGCGAACTCGGATTGCGCCATCTGATAATTCCCGAAACTGGGGTCGCCAATGTTGACGCCTGTCGTGGTGACCCGCCGGACCACGATGAAATGGGGATAGCCGTTGACGGTAATGGGAACGATCATCGGCACGCGCTGCGCCAGGTCGTGCAGGCCCATGCCGGTGTAGCCCTCGCCCTGGAAGCCGATGCGCGCCAGGTAGCGCTGCATGTCCAACAGGGAAAAGCCGCCGCGCACACGCACGCGCAACGGGTCGGTCTGACGCAGCATGCCGCGCGCCACGCCCTCCTCGTCGACCCACACGCCCTTGTAATAGCGCAGGATGGTCGCGAGGGCGGCGGCGCCGCAGCTATTGTCCCAGCGCTGAGTCACCAGGGCTTCGCGCCTGATCTCGAGCAGCGAGCGGGTCGGACGCTCGGCCGATGCAGGGAGGCCGTGCATCAGCAGGCAGGCGATTGCCAGGCTTGCCAGGAGCATGGGAATCACGCCGGAGAAAGGGTGGATCGTGATCCGCCCCTGAAAGTGTTGATCATCGGCCGGTCGATCCGGTCGGGTTGGTATTCGGCCGGTTCTGGCCCGGCGGCAGATTGTTGTTGGCAATCTTCGATGGCGAAGTCAGGCCGTTGTCGCTGCCGGGGTTGCTTGGATCGGCACCATTGCCCCAGCCGTTATTCCCTTTGTCGGTCTCCGGCGGCGGGCAGCCGCAGTCGGTGCCGGCAACCACCTGGTCGAGCTGCGCGGACGACATCTTTTCCGGCGCGCCGAGCGCCGGCAGGCTCACGATGGACGCGAGCGCGATTCCTGCGGTGATGTGTCTGATCATGATGATTCCTCCTCAAAATCACGCCAACTGGCGTGAGGTCCACGATGATGGACGCAAAAGTGCTGTGATTGATCGAGGTCAAACAGGTCAGGCACGCGCGAGGGACAGCGCACTCGTCAGAGTGCAAACCGCTTGCCGTATGGTTTCGACAGGCTTTCCTCCGCTTCGCTCCGCATATTGTGCAGTCCGTCGCATGGGCCGCGCCCTGCCGTCCCCGGCGGCATATAGTGCAGCCATTCAAACATGCACGGAGACCACCATGACCAGACTGCTCGGCACCACCCTCGCGGCATCCATCCTGATGCTTGGCGCAAGCCCGGCCCTTGCCGCCGACGTGATCCGCGAGGCGCGTACGGTCGACGCCCGCGTGACGCGCGTCAAACTCGATGGCGTGGTCGACCTCGTCCTGCGCCAGGGCGCCAAGCCTTCGCTCGTGATTTCCGGCGAGTGCACGGACGTGGCGCGCGTGACCACGCGCCAGCATGGCGAGACGCTGGAGATCGATACCGAAAAGCGCAGCAACTACAACCGCGGGCGCAACGAGCCGAAACTGCGCGCCGAGCTGACCGTGCCGAACCTGGCCGAGTTCCTCTCCGGAGGCGTGGGTGCAAGCACGGTCAGCGGTTTCGGCGGCGAGCGCATCGTGCTCGCGCTCGACGGCGCCGGGACGGTCACTCTCAACGGAAATTACCGTCACGTCGACGCGCGCCTGGGCGGCGTCGGCAGCATGACGATCGATGCCGGCCGTGCCGAGCGCATGGATCTGGCGCTGCGCGGCGCCGGCCAACTGGCCGTGTCGGGCCAGGCCAAAACGCTGCGCGCCACCTTGGCGGGCGTGGGCAATCTCGACGCGGAAAAGCTGCGCGCGGAGGTCGTGAACCTCGACATGAGCGGCCTCGGCGGTGCAACCGTGTATGCCAGCTCGGCGGCGAACCTGAACCTGAGCGGCATGGGGTCGGCCACGGTGTACGGCAAGCCGGCGCAGCGCAATGCCACGACCGAAGGCATGGGCAAGGTCAGCTGGCGATAAAAACCTGTCTCGGCAGAGCTGCGTTGGTTCTGCCGAGACAGTTTCCGGGCGTGCTTACCTGATGATCGTGTTGTTGCGCACTTCCTTGACGCCCTTGACTTCACGCGCGAGCTGCACGGCCTTCTGGGCGCTTTCGCGCGATTCAACGAAGCCGCTCAGCTGCACCGTACCCTTGAAGGTCTCGACCTGCACTTCGGTGGCCTTGACGGAGGGGTCGGCAGCAAATGCCGCCTTGACCTTGCTGGTGATGACGGCATCGTCGATGTATTCGCCGGTGCCGCGGTGTTGCGCCGTCGGTGAGCAGGCCGTCAGCGACAACGCGGCGGCGGCAACGAGGATGGAGGTGAAACGCTGTGCAATTTTCATGGCAACGCTCCCTTGAGATGAGACGATATCGTCACATTTTCAGGTGAGGTTGTCGACCGCGTTTGATACGGAACAAAGGTGTCCGTGCGTACGCGGCCTCAGGGCGCCTTCGAGAGTGACGCAATCGCAACAGCCGACGCCCCGGCAGCTGCCGCCGGACGCAGGGCAATCTTGCCGCGTGCTAAATCCTGACCGATGACCAGGCGCAGGTCGGCCGGCTTGGTGCTGTCGACCTGCACCAGGGCCACGCCATCGAAGCGCGCGGCCAGGCGCCTGGCCGCGTCGCGATAGGCAAGGCCATGTTCGATGCGGGTGCGGCGTACGTTGAAGCCGTGTTCGTTGCTCAGCCGCGTGACGCGCAGTCCCTCATCGGCAACCTGGCGCGACAGGGCGCGCGCCATGCCCGTTATCCCATTTCCGTTACGAATTTCGAGCAATACCGGCTCCAGGCTGCCGCGTGGCGCCGGCGGTGGCGACGACGGCGGCAAGCCGGCCGGCAGTTCCTGGGCCAGTGCGCGTAGAGAAGGAATGCGGCGCAGCGTCAGGCTGCCGTCGGCGCCGGTGAGCACCTGGGTTTCCGCCCATTCCGGGTCGGGCCGCGGGGCCTCGACCGCAGCCTGGATCGCCGCCACGGCACTGCCGCCGGCAGCCGCGTAGTCGCTGCGGAAATCGTGTTCGCGCAGTGCGCTGGCCTGGCGGAACATCAGCTCGGCGCGCTCGTCCTGTCCCAGCCGGCGCAGCGTTTCGCCCAGGTTTTGCCAGGCGCGGTCGTTCAGGGGATCGAGCAGGCAGGCTTTTTCCAGCGCGACGACAGCTTGTTCGTAGTCGCCGCCCAGCAGGTAGGCGTAGCCGAGATTGGCAAATAGATAGGCGCTGCCGGGGCCGGACGCCAGCGTCGCGTCCCTGGTCAGCTCGCGCCAGATCGGAATGGCCTGGGCGAAGTCGCCTTGTCGCGCGAAGGCGGCGGCCAGGGCATTGCGGGCGCGCACATGCCGTGGATCAAGGGCCAGCGCCGCGCGGTAGGCCTGGACCGCTTCCTCATAGCGGCCGGCAAGGTGGTGCGCGCGGCCCTGGCCGTAGGCGCCCTCGGCGTCCGGGCCCGGTTGCATGTCCGGCTGGCGCGCCACGTCGGCGCAGGCAAGCAACAGCGCACCGGCGCACAGCACCGAGATTTTCTTGAGAATCTTGTGTGGTTTCATGATCATGCTCCTGTGTTTCAGCGCGCCGCGACCGCGGACAAGGTGCGGGTGAGCTGCATCGCAGCCGGGCCCAGCAACACCATCAGCAGCGTCGGGAAAATGCAAAAGATGAGCGGGAACAGCAGCTTGAGGCCGATCTTGGCGGCGCATTCTTCGGCCATCACACGGCGCTTGTTGCGCAGGTTTTCGGAATACACGCGCAGCGAGTCGCCCACACTGGTGCCGAAGCGTTCTGACTGGATCAGCATGGCCACCAGGCTGTCGACGTCATCGACGCCGCTGCGCAGCGCGAAGTTACGCAGCGCCTTTTCCTTGCTGAAGCCGGCGCGCATTTCCATCAGGACGATCTGCAATTCCTGCGCCAGCGTCACGCTTTTGATATGGATCTCGGCGGCGACCTTCACGAAAGCCCGTTCCAGGCTCAGCCCGGCCTCGACGCAGACGGTCAGCAGGTCGAGGGCATCGGGCAGGGTCTCGAAGATCTCGCGCTTGCGCCGGCCCGCGATGTGGTTCAGGGTCATGTTCGGCAGGTAGTAGCCGACGGTAGCGGTCAGCAGCAGCAGGAACATCAGCTTGCCCCCCGACAGCGTGATTACCGACAGCGCCACCAGCACGCCCACGATGGCCGGTCCCAGCAGGGCCAGCGCCGTCTTCGAGGCGAAGAACAGGGTCGGCGCTACCGGATTGCGCCAGCCGGCATTCATGAAACGGGTGCGCAGCGCCGACTTTTCCCAGCCCTCCTCGGGTATCGAGAGCTTGGTCAGCGGCTGGGTGACCTTGGCCACCTTCTCGACCCAGCCGTTCGATTCGAGCTGGTTGGTTTCCGACTTGCCGATGAAGCGGCGCAGCCGGGTGCGCAGGACTTCCGGGGCGAACAGCGCCATGGCCAACCAGGCCAGGGCGCAAACGATCGCGAAGACGATCAGGAGGAAGGACAGTTGGGCGGCATTCATGACGGCTCCTCAAATCCGGATGCGGATGATCTTGCGCAGCCAGATCACCCCGAACAGGATCATCCCGGCCGCGTACCAGAGCAGGCGTACACCGGCCGGATCGGTCCACAGCATGCTCACGTATTTCGGGTTCACTGCCATCAGCACTGCCGCGACCGCGAACGGCAACAGGCCGAGGATCCAGGCCGACATGCGCCCTTCGGCCGACAGCACGCGGACCTGGGCCGCGAGCTTCAGGCGGCCGCGAATCAGGTGGCTGATATTGCCGAGGATCTCGGCCAGGTTGCCGCCGGACTCGCGCTGGATCAGTACCGCGATGATCAGGTAGCGCAGGTCGGTCAGCGGGATGCGCGCGGCCATGTTGTGCAGCGCTTCGCCCATCGGCACGCCATAGTTGATCTCTTCGCGCGCGATGCGAAATTCCCCGCTGAGGGGCTCGGGCAGCTCGTTGCCGACGATTTGCAGCACGTTGGTGAACGAATGGCCGGCGCGCAGGGCCCGTGCGATGAAGTCGGCGGCGTCGGGCAGCTGATGTTCGATGCGGCGCAGGCGCCGCGTACGCGCGCGCCGCACCAGCATCCAGGGAGAGGCGAGCGCCAGCAGTGCGATCGCTATCCGGATCGGCAAGGGCAAGGGCCAGCGCGCCGCCGCGAGCAGGGCCAGCAGCATCGCCACCAGCGAGCAGCCGAGGAAGCGGTCGACCGACAGCGAGCTGCCAGCCTGCACCAGCAGCGCGTCGATCGGCTGCAGGACAGGCACCCGATGCAGCAGGCGGTCCAGGGCATCATGACTGCTGAAGCGGCGCTGTTTCAGGATCGAGATGCGTTCGCCCGAGCGCCCGGTCCCGCCAGACATCACCTGCAGCCGGCGCGCCACGCGCTGCGCGGCCTTGCCGTAGGTGCTGGACCACCACAGCCAAACGCCTTCGATCAGCAGGATCACGGCGGCGAACAGGAACACGATGAAGCTGTAGAAAAGGACATCCATTGCGCGGCTCCACTGCAGGCTCGGCCTGGGGGTTCATTGGTAGATGCGGTCGGGGTCGAAGGTGTCGTCGGGGATGTTGGCGCCGTACATCTTGAGGCGGTCGGCGAAGCGCGGGCGCACCCCGGTGGCGCTGAAATGGCCGAGCACCTTGCCGTCGCGGTCGACCCCGGTCTGCTCGAAGCGGAAAATCTCCTGCATCGAGATGATGTCGCCTTCCATGCCGGTGATCTCCTGGATGCTGACCACCTTGCGGCAGCCGTCGATCAGGCGCGACGCCTGCACCACCACGGTCACGGCCGAGCATATCTGCTGGCGGATCGCGCGCGGCGTCAGGTTGACGCCTGCCATGCCGACCATGTTCTCGAGCCGCGCCAGGGCATCGCGCGGGGTGTTCGAGTGGATCGTGGCAAGCGAGCCTTCGTGGCCGGTGTTCATCGCCTGCAGCATGTCGAGCGCTTCGGCGCCGCGCACCTCGCCCAGGATAATGCGGTCGGGCCGCATGCGCAGCGAGTTCTTCACCAGTGCGCGCTGGGTGACTTCGCCCTTGCCTTCGATGTTGGGCGGGCGGGTTTCCAGGCGCACCACGTGCGGCTGGCGCAGCTGCAGCTCGGCCGCGTCCTCGATGGTGACGATGCGCTCGCTGGCCGGGATGAAGCCCGACAGCAGGTTCAGCAGCGTGGTTTTGCCGCTGCCGGTGCCGCCCGAGATCAGGATGTTGATCTTGGCGATGCTCAGGCCCTCCAGCACCTTGATCATGGGCGGTGTCATGCTCTTGTAGTCGAGCAGGTTCTGCACCGTCAGCGGCGTCGCGCCGAAGCGGCGGATCGACAGCAACGGGCCGTCCACCGCCAGCGGTGGAATGATCGCGTTCACGCGCGAGCCGTCCGGCAGGCGCGCGTCGACCATCGGGCTCGATTCGTCGACGCGGCGGCCCACGCGCGAGACGATCTTCTCGATGATCTTCATCAGGTGCGCGTTGTCGTGGAAGGACACGTCGGTCAGTTCCAGCTTGCCGCGCCGCTCGACATACACGCGGCTGGCGGTATTGACCAGGATGTCGGAGACGGTCGGGTCGTTCAGGAGCGGCTCGAGCGGGCCGAAGCCGAGCATCTCGTGCTGGATGTCGAGCACCAGGTTGTGGCGTTCGTTCTGGTTGAGGACAATGCGCTCTTCCTCGATGATGCGCTGGATCAGCAGCGCCAGCTCGTGCTTGAATTGCTCGGCGGTCAGGCGCTTGAGGCGCTCCAGGTCGATCCGGTCGAGGATCATCTGGTGCATCGTCTTCTTGAGCTCCTGATAGGCGCTGTTGCCGGCCTCGGCCGGGAGTACGCTCGAGCGGCGCTCGTCATCGGATACGGACAGGCGTTCACGCAGCGACATGGCTTCTCCTTTCAGTAATCGTTTTCGCCGCGACCGAACAGGCGGTTGAACAGGCCGCGGCTTTCGGGCGCGCGCCGCGCGGTGACCAGTTCGACAAGGTCGGCCAGGCTGCGCGCCGCCGCGCTGGCGCGCGACAGCTCGAGCACCGGCACGCCCTGGTTGACCGAGTCGGTGACGGCGATGTAATCGTTGGGTACGGTGTGCACGACTTCGCAGCCGAGCGCCGCGTGCAGGTCAGGCAGGCGCAGGCGCCCGCCTTTTTCGTAGCGGTTGACGATCAGGCGGATGCTCTCGTTCGGGTAGCCGAGCGAGCGGAAAATGTCGAGCAGGCGCCTGGCGTCGCGGATGTCGGGCAGCGCCAGCTGCAGCACCGGGTAAATGGTGTCGGTGCTGTCTAGGGCGCGCAGGGACACCGCGTCGATCTGGCGCCCGACGTCGAGCAGGATGAAATCGTAGTGCTGGCGCGCCACCCTCAGGATGGCGTCGATGTGCTCGGGCTTGGCCTCCTTCGTCTGGGAGGGGTCGTCGGCCGCGGCCAGGACCCCGAAACCGCGCGTGACGTGCACCAGGCAGGAGTCGAGGAAAGGGCCGTCGATGCGTGCGATCTGCTCGCACACGTCGGACAGGGTCATGGCCGGCTTCTGGTCCGAGACGTACAGCGCGGCGTCGCCGAACTGGCCGTGCAGGTCGATCAGCAGGACCTTCTTTTCGGCCAGCGTCGCCAGCGCATAGCCGAAATTGGTCGAAATGAAGGTGGCGCCGCTGCCGCCCTTGCAGGCGATGAAGGCCAGCACCTTGCCGTCGCGCAGCTGGGCGACGCCGGCGGCGGTGGCGATGCGGTCCATCGCTTCGTGAAAGGCGCGGTGCACCAGCGGCAGCTGCAGCACTTCGCGCACCCCGGCGCGCATTGCGCGAATCAGGAGTTCCGGACAATGCTCGCCCGTGAGCAGCATGAATTGTGCTTCCGGATACTGGCGCGCCATGCGCTCGAGCAGGTCGGCGTCCTCCGCAGTGCCGGCGCCGGCTTCGACGATCACCAGGCCCGGCGCCTCGGCCACCGGACGGTCGAGTGCTTCCCGCATCGACACGCGGCTGGCGGCGACGTTCAGCGGCGGCACGCGTGCCGCGCCCTGCGAGGCGATTTCGGCATACAGCAAGCTGTCGCGGCTGATCAAAAGGGCTTTCATGACGGTCCTCGTCGAGGCTCAGGTTATTGGTGCAGGAGACGGGCGCGCGGGGCGTGGCGGGCTGGAACGCGATCGCGGGGCAGCGGCGCTTACTGTCCGTTGCCGGATGTGTTGATCAGCGGCGAAACCTCGGTCTGCGGCTGGGCGAAGGAACGCTGGTAACGGGCATGCGCGGCGCGCGCGGCTGCACCGTCGATGCCGGTGGCGGGATTGGCGTTGGCAGCGCCGCGCGGATCGATCGTCTGCGCCGCCACGTTGGCGCGCACCGACTTGCCGAACTGGCGGTCGAACCGCGGCGCGGTCGCGCATCCCTGCACCAGCAACAGCGCCGCGACACATGCGATCGTCTTGTGGATAGCCATGACCTTCTCCTATTTGAGTTCGAAACCGTCGGCGCTCTGGGCCGGCGGCGCACTGCGTTCGGGCAGCTTGGTGGCGCTCTCGAGCCGTCCGCCAAGCATCAGGGCCGCGCGCGAAGGCGCATCCACGCCGTCGGTCGGCAGCGCGTAGCCGGTGGCGGTGAGCGGCTTGACCAGGCGCGCGGTAATCACGAATACCAGCTCGGTGCGGTCCTGCTGGAAGTCGGTGCTGCGAAACAGCGCGCCCAGCACCGGCACCTCGGCCAGCATCGGCAAGCCCTTCAGGTTGGTGACGAGGTTGTTCTTGATCAGGCCGCCAATGGCGAAGCTCTGGCCGTCGTATAGCTGGACGGTGGTGCTGGCGCGCCGCGTCGTCACCACCGGCAGGATGGCGTTGCCGGTCAGGCCGGTCGCGCTGATGCCGATGCCTTCGCGCGACAGTTCCGACACCTCGGGCGCAACGCGCAGGTTGATGCGCCCGCCGCTGAGCACCGTCGGGGTAAAGCGCAGGCCGACGCCGAATTCCTTTTCCTCGAGCGTGACCTTGTCCCTGTCCTGCGACACCGGGATATAGAATTTGCCGCCGGCCAGGAAGCTGCCTTCCTGGCCGCTGATCGCCATCACGTTCGGCTCGGCCAGCACCCGCACCAGGCTGTCCTTGGTCTCGGCGTCCAGGGCGAAGCCCTTGTCGCTGCTCCGGCCGGCAAGAAGCCGGGCGCCGGCTTTCCCGGTCAGGAAGTTCGATCCCAAGGCGGCGGCCCAGCTGCCGGGACTGAAGGTCCAGCTTGCGCCGGCCTCAAGCCGTTCGATCAGGCTCTTCGACACCTCCGCGACCTTCACCTCGAGCTGCACCTGCTGCGGCGCACTGACGCTCAGCAGATTGACGACGCGCAGGTTGGCGGCATTGGCAGCGGCGCTGGTGCCGCTTGCGGCCTGATCGGGAGCCAGTTCTTTCGGCACCGCGGTCATCGGCCGCAAGGGCTTGCGCACGTAGGCCAGCGCCAGCTCGGCGGCGCGGGCCGCGGCGGCGGCGTCGGAAACGGTCCCGGTAAGCACCAGCGAGTCGGCCGCGGCCAGCACGCGGATGTCCTTCTCGTCCGGCATGACGGCCGCCAGCATGGCCTGCAGGGCGGTGGGATCCATGGCCACGGTGATGTCGAGCACGCTGCACATGCCGCTGCGGCCCTGGATGATCATGTTGGTGGTGCCGACGTCGACGCCGGCGATGTACATGGCGTCGGGCGCAACCAGCATGGCCTGCACCACGGAAGGGTTGCCGACGCTGCGGTTCTGCACCGGCTCGGGCAG
>DEKZ01000063.1:19024-19348 GCA_002354135.1 Massilia sp. UBA2709
CAGGCGCATCAGGGTCGACTTGCCCATCTGGAGCGCGACCTGGGCCGGGCGTGCGGCCTCGCCGCTGCAGCGCGGTCCGACTTCGGTGCGTTCGCTGGCGGTGACGGGCGTATCGGACTGCGCGCCCGGACGGGCCGCCTGGGCGGCGCCCGCCAGTGCCAGCGCCAGACCGCCAAACGCGACGCGGCAAGCGAGGCGGGGTTTGTTGGAACTCGAGTTCATGGTTTCACCTGGCACGCAAAAGGGATCAGAAGCATTCCTGCGAGGATTGCAGGCCGTTGATGACGCTGACACAGTTGCGCCGTACCGGCGGCGTGGCGACAC
>DEKZ01000404.1 GCA_002354135.1 Massilia sp. UBA2709
GGGCCGGGGGGGGGGCGCGGGGTTGGGTCGGCCCGCCCGCGACCGGCGGGGCCGGGGTCAGCGGATCGGGAGTCGTGGTCCCCGGCGGCGCATTGCCGCTGGGGGGCGCGCTCGGGGCCGGGCTGTCGCTGCCACCGCCACCGCAGGCAGCCAGGGCCAGGGCGGTAACGCATGCCGCCAGTATTGTCCGCGCGCGAAGCATTTCGCTCATCCGTAACTCCTGATATGAATCAAATCCGTGGATGCACATTCTAGGGCAAATCCTAAACGCATGACTCCCGGCGCCGTGCGCGACCGTACCGCTCTTGCCACGGTAGAATACGGCCATCTTTCCCACGTCCGGACACCAATTGAACCAGCCCCGACCCAAGCGCCTGGCGCGCGCCAAGTTTGCCCTGCCCAGTTTCGTTACCCTGCTGTCGATCGCCTGCGGTTTCGGCAGTATCGTCATCTCGGTCGACAACGCCCAGGTCGGCGCGCCGGGCGACTTCCGGCTGGCCGCCATCCTGCTGGTGCTAGCCGGCGTGTTCGATGCGCTCGACGGGTTCGTTGCCCGCGCCACCAACACCCAGTCCAGCTTCGGCGTCCAGCTCGATTCGATCGCCGACGTCATGAACTTCGGCTGCGCGCCCGGCCTGCTGCTCTACTGCTACGGCTTCGCCCAGCTGGGCGCGGCGCACCCAACCATCGTGCGCATGGGCGGCCTGGCCTGCTTCATCTTCGTTGCCTGCGGCGCGCTGCGCCTGGCGCGCTTCAACGTTTCGGTCGGCAAGACCGATCCGCGCTACTTCGTCGGCATGCCGATCACGGCGGGCGCGGCCTGCGTCGCCTCGGTCGTCGTCGCCTGGCCGGAACCGGTCGTCAACAACGCCCAGGCCTTTGCCGTGATGGCGCTGATGGTTGCCATCGGCACGCTGATGGTATCGACCGTAAGGTTTCCTAGCAGCAAGCAAAAGTTGACCAAAGGAATGTACATCGTCCTGGCCGTGGCGGTCCTGTTGCTGATCATATTGCAGACACGCTTTTTCGTGCTCTTCTTCCTGCTCTACATCTGCGCCACCCTGCTGCTGAACATTGCCTGGCAGAGCGGCTGGCGCGGCGTTGCGCCGCCCAAGGTCTACGACGAGGACGAGTCGACCGTCTAGGACGGTCAGGAAAAGGCGCTCAGGCGAACTTGTCGAGTAGCGCCGCCAGCCGCGCCGCCGTGGCGCGGGCATCGTCGAGATTGTCGGCCTGCTCGCTATGGGTGACGACCGTTGCCGTGAGCAACTGGACGAAGGAGCGGTCGAGCGCCTTGCGCGCCGCCGCCATCTGCTGGGCGACCGCCTCGCAATCCGAGGGCTCGGCCGCCAGCGCGATCAGTTTCTGCACCCCGCGCAACTGGCCCTCGATGCGGGCCAGGCGATTGAGCAAATCCTTTTTCTGCTGCGCCGTCAGCGCGCGTCCCTCGACGATCTTGACGCTCTCCGCCATGGCGACCTCAGGCCACTTCGTGTCCGCGCGCCGCGCGCAGGATTGCGAACCAGTCGGCGCGATCGAGCGTGAAGCCGGTCGCGGCGACTGCGGCGGCCACCGATTCGATGCGTCCGCTGCCGGTCAGCGGTAACGGGCGGCTCGGCAGCGCCATGATCCAGGCGAACACCATGCTGGCGAACGACTGGCCAAGGCGGTCGGCCACTTCCTGGATGGTGGCGCGCAAGTTGACGATGCGCGGGTCGTTCGAGGTGAACAGGCGCCCGCCGCCGAGTGGCGACCAGATCATCGGCGCCACGCCCAGGTCCTGCAGGCCGTCGAAGGTCTCGTCGAACATCGGCGCTGTGTGCAGCGGCGAGAACTCGACCTGGTTCGTCGCCAGCGGCACGCGCCGGTTCAGCGCCTCGAACTGGTGGCGGGTGAAGTTCGACACGCCTACGTGGCGCACCTTGCCGTCGCGCTGCAGGCGGGTGAAGGCTTCGGCGACCTCGTCGAAATTCATCAGGGGATCGGGGCGGTGGATCAGCAGCAGGTCGAGGTGGCCGGCGCCAAGCTGGCGCAGCGATTGCTCGGCGGAGGCGACGATGTGCTCGAAACTGGTGTCGTAGTGCTGGATCGTGTGGGCGGGGCGGCCTGGCGACACCAGCTTGATGCCGCACTTGCTGACGATCTCGATCCGGTCGCGCAGCGAGGGCTGTGCGCGCAGGGCTTCGCCGAACAGGGTCTCGACGCCGTAGTCGCCGTAAATGTCGGCGTGGTCGAAACTGGTCACGCCCAGCGCGATGCATTCCTCGATGAAGGCGACGCGCGATTGCACCGGCATGTTCCATTCGCCCATGCGCCACATGCCGGCAACGATGCGCGACAGTTCGAGGCCATCCTTGCGGGTGGCGATGCGGGGGCAGGTGAGGGAAGGCTGGGACATCGGAGGGCTTTCTTGCTTATACGGTAACGAGGCATTATAGCCACGACATGCAGGTCGCGCCGGACCGTAGGGTGGGCAGCTGCACCCGGCCGTGTGGATACCGGCAACCTTGGCGCCGCCCACGCGTTCAAGCGGCAGGAAATATGCCGCGACGTGTCGAAGGATGGTTGAACGCGTGGGCGGCGCAAACGCCAGCGCTACGCAGGCACCCGGGTGGAGCCGTCCACCCTACGGGCAGCGAAGCCGCTGCGAAAAACAAAACGCCCGCCGGGCGAACCGGGCGGGCGTTGCGGGAATCAACTAGGCAAGCAAACTAAGCGCTTACTTCATCCAGAGACGCATCGAGTCCCAGGCACGGCCGAAGATCGAGGCTTCCGACACTTCTTCCAGCGCCACGACCGGCAGCACCAGCAGCGGCTTGCCGTCGACCATCATCTTCAGGGTGCCGACGCGGCCGTTCTTCGGCAGCGGGGCGACCAGCGGGTCCTTGCGCTCGAGCACAGGCTTGAGCTTGCCGGCCACGCCTTTCGGCACCGTCACCAGGACGTCGTTGGTGAAGCCGATCTTCACGTTCGACTGCGAACCCTTCCACACTTCCGGGGTCGCCACGGCCTGGCCCTTCGAATACAGCTTGACCGTGTCGAAGTTCTGGAAGCCCCAGTTCAGGAGCTTCTGGCTTTCCTGGGTGCGCGCGCCATCCGAGCTGGCGCCGGACAGCACCGAGATCAGGCGGCGCTCGCCGCTGTTGCCGTTCGGGCGGCGGGCGGAGGCGATCATGCTGTAGCCCGAGGCGTCGGTGTGGCCGGTCTTCATGCCATCGACCGTCGGGTCCAGCCACAGCAGGCGGTTGCGGTTCTGCTGGGTGATCTTGTTGTAGGTGAACTGCTTGACCGAGTCGATCTTGTAGAACTCGGGGAAGTCGCGAATCACGTGGGTGGCCAGGCTGGCCAGGTCCTGCGCGGTCGAGTAGTTGTCCGGGCTCGGCAGGCCGTGCGGGTTGGCGAACTTCGTGTTCTTCAGGCCCATGCGCTGGGCTTCGCGGTTCATCAGGGTGACGAAGGTGCCTTCGTCGCCGGCAACCGCTTCGGCCAGCGCGACAGCAGCGTCGTTACCGGACTGCACCATCAGGCCGTGCAGCAGGTCGCTGATGCTGACCGGGGTGGCCGGATCGATGAACATCTTCGAGCTGCTCGAATCGACTTTCCAGGCGCGGGTCGAGACGTTGACCATCTGGTTCAGGGTCAGCTTCTTGTCGCGGATCGCCTGGAAGGTGACGTAGGCCGTCATGATCTTGGTCAGCGATGCCGGCTCGATACGCAGGTTCGGGTCCTGGGCCGCGATGACCTGGCCGCTGGTGGCGTCAAGCAACAGCCACGATTTCGCCGCGATCTGGGGCGCGGGTACGGTTTGCGCACTGGCCGATACCATCAGCAGGCTGGCGGCCACGGCCGCAATCAGTTTTTTCATGGGAGCTAAAGTCTAAGTCAGTGAGGTGGTGAAGCGCAGGCAATGCCTGTCAAGACATTGCCCGGAGAAAAAAGAAGAGCCTAATTATAGGCCAGTGCCGCCGTCAACAGTACAGTCTTCATGCAGCCTTAATACAAGCTTAATTGTCGCGGCGCCACAGTTGGATGACCAGGTTCTTGATCGGATTGAGGCGGCGGTGGAAGAAGTGGTCGGCGCCGGGGATCACGATCACCGGGATTTCCAGGGGCCGCGCCCAGTCGAACACCATTTGCAGCGTGATGGTGTCGTCCTGTTCGCCATGGATCAGGATGGTGTCTTCGGGCACCGCCGGCATTGGCCACTTGCCGGCGGCGGTGCCGACCAGCACCATGCGCTCGACCGACTTGCCCTCGGCCGCCAGGCGCGCCTGCAGCTGCGCCTGCACGAAGGTGCCGAACGAGAAACCCGACAGCGCGACCGGCAGGCCCGGGTACTGTTCCTGCATGTGCTCCAGCATGACCTGCATGTCGTCGACTTCGCCATGGCCGCGGTCGTGTTCGCCCTCGGACTCGCCGACGCCGCGGAAGTTGAAGCGCGCGGTCGCATAGCCGAGCGTGACGAAAGTGCGCGCCAGCGTCTGCGTGACCTTGTTTTCCATCGTGCCGCCGTAGAGCGGATGCGGGTGGGCCACCAGCGCGATGCCGCGCGGCGCCTCTTCCGGCAGGTCGAGCAGGCATTCCATCTTGCCGGCGTGGCCGGTCAAATAAAACTTCTTCGAAAACTTGTTCATGTAAATAAAGCCGGGATCAGATCTTCAGTCGCTCGACGACCTTGCCGCCGAGGATATGGGTGTCGATGATGTCGTCGATGTCGGCGGTGTCGACATAGGTGTACCAGGTGCCCTGCGGGTAGATCACCACCACCGGGCCTTCCTCGCAGCGCTCCAGGCAGCCGGCCTGGTTGATGCGGACCTTGCCCGGCTGGTTCAGGCCGAGCTGCTTGATGCGCTTCTTGGCATGCTTCTGCGCGACCTCGGCGCCGGCCTTGCCGCAGCTCTGGCGGCAATTCTCGCCCTCGCGCACGTTCATGCAGAAGAAGACGTGGTGTTCGTAGAAGGGTTTATCGTCGTTCATATCGTTCTCGTCCAATGCAGGATGGCCATGCGCAATGATACGCGCTATAGCTTAATGCCGTCCTTCATGCCGATTCAGCTTGTGCGAGGGCAGCAGCAGGAACCAGAGCGCGAAGAACGGCCAGCTCATCGACAGGAACTGGGCCGCGCCATTGAAGTTCAGGAACTTGCCCTGCACCCAGCCCTGCAGCGTGGAAGTGAAATAGGGGTTGGCCGGAATCGTGTTCACCACGATCAGGCTCAGCACCAGCGTGACCACGGCCAGGCGGCGCTGGGCCAGTTGCGGCGCGAAGGCGAGCCCCGCCAGCATGATCAGGCCGATCAGGAAGCCGCCCTCGGCGCCGGGCGTGACCCAGACGAAGGCGTTGTCGGGCCGGAACAGCAGCGAACTGGCCAGGGTTTTCGTGAGCAGGGCCGCGCCCAGCATCAGGAGCACCAGGGTATAGCGCGGCGCGCCCCGGCGCAGCAGGCACAGCAGGGTCAGGGCCGCGCCGGTCATGCCGCAGGCGGTGATGATGGTCTCGGACAGCCAGTACTGCTCGACGCTCATCGCCGGACCCGGGCGCAGCATGGCGACCAGGTCGATGTCCTCCTCGAACAGGTTCGACAGCCAGCTTGACACCATCGGCAGCACCTGGCCGTGGCCGAACAGGAAACTTTGCGGATAAATCTGGGCCAGCGGCCACATCGCGAGCAGCACCAGGCCCTGGCTCGCGTGCGGGGCGAACCAGCGCCGTCGCAAGCGGTTCAGGCGGCCCTCCTGGAGCAGGCCGCGCGCCAGCAGCGGACCGATGCAGGCGCCGATGAAGGCGCCGGCCGAGTTGGTCAGCAGGTCGAGGTTCGAGGGCACGCGGCTCGGCAGGAAGTTCTGCACCGCCTCCATCGTGCCCGACACCAGGATGCCGAGGATGGTCGCCAGCAGCACCGCCCAGATCCCGCGCACGAAGGGGTACAGGGCCAGCACCAGCAGTACGCCCAGGGGCACGTAGCCGACGATGTTGACCATCACGTCGAAGCCGGTCCAGTAGCGCTGCTTGACCAGGTTCAGGAAGGACAGCAGGGGCAGGCCGTTGCTGCGCCAGCCGGTGAACGGATACCAGCTGGCGTAGACGATCAGGAGCAGGTAGGCCAGCAGCGCGGCGCGCGCCACGGGCGAACCGCGGCGCGGGGTGGCTTCCGGCGCGTCATGGTCGGCTGGCCCGTTGACTTCCGGTCTGGTCATCGTGCTCGCATATCGATGCCTGCCAGCCAGACGAGGATGTCGGCGGTGGCGCCGTCCAGGCTGGCGGCCAGCGCGCGCACGCCGCCGGCGGCATCCGCGCTCGGCGCCGGCGCGCTGCGGCTGAAGGTCTTCTGGTCGAGCAGGGCGTGGCCGCGGAACACGGAGGCGCGCAGCACCAGCTGGCCTTCGCTCTGGCTGGCGCTGGAGAACGCATGGGTGAACTCGTCGACCTCGATGCGCATGATCGGCACGCCGGTGGTGGTGTCGGTTGCCGACAGCACCTTCACGCCGGCCTGGGCCAGGCGCGCCTTGACGCGCTGGGTCACCAGCATCAGGGGATTGGCGCTCCAGCGGCTGTTGGCATAGGTGCGCGCCTGCAGCGGATCGGCGTAGTTCAGGCGGTACATCATGCGTTCGTTCTCGAGCGCCGGCGAACCCGTCGCGTCCATCACGACAATCGCTGCCAGCGGCGCCTGGGCAAGCTGGGCGACCGGTGCGCCGAGGGGACCGAAATCGAACTGGGTGTTGTTGGCGGCGGGCTTGCTGGTGCCGCAGCCGGCCAGGGGCAGGGCCAGCGTCAGGGCAAGGGCGGCGCCGAGGAGGCGGGACGAAATCATGGTGGTGGGGGTCCTCATTTGGTCGGGGCGACGAAGCCCGGCTCGCCGGGGCCGGGTTGGGCGTTCGGCGCGCCGAACAGGATGCTCTGCGGGCGGTCCGAGAGCGAGTCGGCCGTGCGGCGCACCGAGCGCAGCGCCGTGCGCGCCTCGTCCGTCATGCGCACCACGTGCGGCAGGGTTTCCGCTTCCAGGTCGGAGGTTACGCCCTGGAGCGAGCCGATGGCGTCGTTCAGGCGGTTGAGCGGGCCGTCCGGCGCCTGCAGGCCGGTGGCCAGGCGGTCGTAGTTCTTCACCGTGGCGGTGGCGCTGTCGGCAAAGGTGTCGAAGGACTCGAGGCTGCCTTCGAGCTTGTCGGCCAGGCGCGGCAGCTTGTCGATCGTCGGGCCCAGGCGCTGCGGGATCTCGCCGTAGGCGGCGGCCGCCTTGCTGATGTTGTCGAAGGCGCCGATGATGGTCTTCTGGTTCTCGTCGCTCATCAAGGTGTTGATGCGCGTGGTGATCTCTTCGGTGCGGTCGAGGATGGCCAGGCCGCGCTTTTCCAGCTGGTCGAGCAGGCCCGGACGCAGCGGGATGCGCCCCACGTGGTCCGGGTCGGTCTTGAGCAGGGGCGAGCCGGTGCGGTCGTCGTCGAGCTGGATGAAGGCGATGCCGGTCACGCCCTGGTAGCCGAGCGAAGCGAAGGTGGTGGTGGTAATCGGCGAGCCTTCCTCGACCGACATCCTGATGAGGATCTGGCCGGTGACCTTGGGGTCGAACACGATTTCGTCGACGCGTCCCACCTCCAGGCCACGGTAGCGCACCGTGGCCTGCGGGTTCAGGCCGGGAATCGACTGGGTGGTGACGATCTCGTAGGGCGTGAGTTCGGTCTTGTCGCGGTTGAGCCAGAGGCCCACGAGCACGGTCGCCACCAGCAGGGCGATCGTGAACACGCCTGTCATGAGGGCATACGATCGGTTTTCCATGTCACTCCTTCGCTTCGTCCTCCGCCGCCTCGTCGCGTTCGTCGAGCACCGCGAGTGCCCGGCGGCCGCGCGGGCCGAGGAAGAAATGTTTGATGAACGGATGGTCGACCCGCAGCACGTCGCGCGACGGACCGAGCGCCAGCACGTGCTTTTCGGCCAGGACCGCGATGCGCGAAGAGAGCGCAAACAGCGTGTCGAGGTCGTGGGTGACCATCACCACGGTCAGTTTCAGTTCGCGGTGCAGGGCCTGGATCAGGGCCACGAAGGCATCCGACAGGTCGGGGTCCAGGCCCGCGGTCGGCTCGTCCAGGAACAGCAGGCGCGGTTCCAGCGCCAGGGCGCGCGCCAGCGCGGCGCGCTTGACCATCCCGCCCGACAGGTCGGACGGCATCTTGTTGGCGTGTTCCGCGCCCAGGCCGACCATGTCCATCTTCAGCAGCACCGCGTCGCGGATCACGTCTTCCGGCAGGGCGCGCAGTTCGCGCATCGGCTGGGCGATGTTGTCGAAGACCGTCAGGGCCGAATATAGCGCACCTTGCTGGAACAGCATGCCCCAATGGTTGCGCATCTGCTGCAGCTCTTCGGGGCCGGCCGCGCTGATGTCCTGGCCGAACACGCGCACGCAGCCGCGCGTGGGGCGGTTCAAACCCAGCATCTGGCGCAGCAGGACGGTCTTGCCGGTGCCCGAACCGCCGACGATCGAGAGGATCTCGCCCGAGTAGATTTCCAGGTTCAGGTCCTGGTGCACGACGGTCTTGCCGAACTTGGTCCAGAGGTTGCGGATCTCGACTACCGGCGGGCCGACGTCTTCTTCCGGCTTGCGGTTCAGGCGCTGGCGGCGTGCGGTGCTGTCCACCTTGTCGTCCGATTTTTTCTCCATCTGCATCAGAAACCCACTCCGCTGAAGATGATCGCGAACACGGCGTCGGCCAGGATCACCACCGTAATCGCCGTGACCACCGAGGTGGTGGTGCCGCGTCCCAGGCTTTCGGTGTTCGGCTTGATGCGCAGGCCGAAGTGGCAGGACACCAGCGCGATCAGCACGCCGAAGGTCATCCCTTTCAGCAGGCCGATCGTGTAGTTCACCAGCGGCACCGCGTCCGGCAGCTTTTGCAGGAAGTAGCGGAACGACAGGCCCAGCTCCAGCTTGGCCGAGGCCATGCCGCCGATCAGGGCCATGGCGTCGGTCCAGACCACCAGCAGCGGCATCGAGACGGCCAGCGCGATCACCTTCGGCATGATCAGGCGGTAGCCATGGGAGATGCCCATCACCAGCATGGCGTCGAGTTCCTCGGTCACGCGCATCACGCCCAGCTGCGCCGTGATCGAGGAACCGGAACGGCCGGCGACCAGGATCGCCGCCAGCAGCGGCCCGAGCTCGCGGATCACGCTCATGCCGAGGATGTTGACCAGGTAGATGTCGCCGCCGAACATGCGCAGCTGCTGGGCCGACAGGTAAGAGAGCACCACGCCGATCAGGAAGCCCACCAGGGCCGTGATGCCCAGCGCCTGGAAGCCGGAGTGGTAGATGTTGGCCGAGATCTCGCGCCAGGGACCGGTGTTTGGACGCCGGATGAAGCGCCCGAGGTCCTGCACCAGGCGCCCGATCAGGGCGACGAAGCCATGCAGGTGCTCGAAGAAGGTGAGCAGGCCCTGGCCCAGCACGATGATCCAGTTCAGCGCGCTCACGCGGGTGCGCGGCAGGCTTTGCTGGCTGGCGCTCTCGATACGGTTGAACAGTTCTTCCTGGCGCGGATCGAGACGCAGTTGGGCGGGGCGCTTCTTGCCCCAGGCGTTCCAGAACATCTGGGCGCCGATGTGGTCGATGCTGTCCACTTCGGTCAGGTCCCATGCGAGCCCTGGCTGCTTCTTCAGTTTGGCCAGCGTGCGGTTGATCCCCTTGAGCAGGCCGCAGCCTGTCAGGACGCTGACCTGCCAGACGCCGCTCACCATGACAGATTGCGCCGCGCCGCCGGCGGATGTTTGGATGGTTAATATTGGCGGTTTATCAATCTGCATTATTGCAGTATAAAAGGAATTGGCCGGCTTTGCATATTGGCGCGCCTGTAGAGTGCTCAGGCTGCAAGATGGCGTACCTGGCGCGCCGGCGCCGCCACCGGCTGGACCGCCGCTTTCCTGTGCGCGCTGTCGACATTGCCGGCGTAATCGCTGGCCAGCAGGGCGGCTGCCTGTTCTTGCGGCAGGCCCGTCATGACCAGCCACTCGGCCACCAGTCTGGCCAGGCGGTCGAGCGCGATGCGGTGGGTGGCGTCGGTCCTCGTGTACATCCAGTCCGAGAAGGCCATGAAGTTCTCGAAAGGACGCGCGCCCAGCAGCTCCTTGACCGTGTTGGCGAAGCGGCCGGAATTGGCCACCAGGTCCCAGTAGCGCGCGAAGCGCACCAGGCGCTGCATGGCCGGGAAGTCGATCAGGCTGGTCGCCAGCACGGTGTAGGGCGGATAAGGATCGTAGACCATCTTGAAGGGGCCGGTGTGGCGGATGATCGGCGTGCCGCGCAGGCGCTTCAGGATGCCGAACTGGATTTCGTGCGCGCCCAGGCTGACCAGCTGGTCGAAGCCGCGCGCGAAGCTGGCGATGTCTTCGCCCGGCAGGCCGGCGATCAGGTCCACGTGCAGGTGGGCCTGCGATTGCGTGCACAGCCAGCGGATGTTGTCGGCCGCCTTCTCGTTGTTCTGCTTGCGGCTGACCAGGGCCTGCACTTCCGGATTAAAACTCTGGATGCCGATCTCGAACTGCAGGGCGCCGGCCGGGAACTGGGCGATGGTTTCCTTCAGCGCTTCCGGCAGGTGGTCGGGCACGAGCTCGAAGTGGGCGTAGACCGGGTCGTCCGGGTTGGCCGCCAGCTTGTCGAGGAAGAACTGCATGATGCGCTGGCTGGTCTTCACGTTCAGGTTGAAGGTGCGGTCGACGAACTTGAACAGGCGCGCGCCGCGGACGTAGAGGTCTTCCAGCTGGGCCAGGAAATCATCGAGGGGGAAGGGCCAGGCGGTCTTGTCCAGCGAGGACAGGCAGAACTCGCACTTGAAGGGGCAGCCGCGCGAGGCCTCGACGTAGATCGTGCGGTGCGCGATGTCTTCCGTACTATATAGAGAGTAGGGCAGGGAGATCTCCGCCATCGGCGGCTGCACGCCGGCATGCACCTTCATCAGCGGCTTGGGGCCGTGCAGGATCTCGGCGCAGAGCTTCGGGAAAGTCACGTCGCCCCAGCCGGTGACGACGTAATCGGCCAGGCGGCAGATTTCCTGTTCGTTCGTTTCGAACGAGACCTCGGGCCCGCCGAGCACGATCGTCACCTCGGGCGCAACGCGCTTGAGCATGGCGACGATCTTCGTTGTCTCCTCGACGTTCCAGATATAGACACCGAAGCCGACGATGCGCGGACGCCGCGCCAGCAGGCGCTCGACCACCTCGGTGGTCTTGGCGCCGATGACGAATTCCTGCAGTTCGGTCTCGGCCTGGAGCGGCCCCATGTTCGCCAGCAGATAGCGCAGGCCCAGCGATGCGTGGGCGTAGCGGGCGTTCAGGGTGGAAAGCAGGATGGTCATGGCGGCGGCAAATGAAGCAAAACAGCCATTTTACGCGCTGGCGCGCCGGCCGGGTCTGGCGCTGTGCGATGTTGCCTGTTAGAATACGCGCCGGAATTCAGGAAGCCTGTTGCCCAGTTGCGGAACAGTTTTCCAGCAAGTTATGCCTGATGACCATAGCAAGTCGGTCCCACCCCTTCCCATCCCGAACAGGACCGTGAAACGACTTTGCGCCGATGATAGTGCTGCAACCAGTGTGAAAGTAGGTTATCGTCAGGCTAGTTATAGAGAAGAACCCCAGCCCATGTGCTGGGGTTTTTTTTTGCCTTTTTCTGTTGATGCACATCGCATTGCAGTGCGAGACCCGGGATGTTTATGCTTTCCGTATTGAAACTATCAAATAACCATGCATAAAATGCATGTTCCCTGATTTTTCATGAAAGCAGATCATGTTCCTCAGCAATATCGAAACCATCCCCGGCAAGACCATCACCGCCAGCCACGGCGTCGTCTCCGGCAGCACGGTGCGCGCCAAGCACGTGGGCCGCGACATCATGGCCGGCCTGAAGAACATCGTCGGCGGCGAACTGCGCGGCTACACCGAACTGCTGGAAGAATCGCGCGACCAGGCGATCGAGCGCATGAAGGCGCAGGCCCAGCAGATGGGCGCGAACGCCATCGTCAACGTGCGCTTCTCGACGTCCTCGGTGGCCGTGGGCGCCGCCGAGATCTATGTCTACGGCACCGCGGTCACGGTCGCCTGAGATGGAAATCCTCTTTCTGCTCCTGTTCTGGGGCGTGCCCATCGTGTTCGGCTTCTTCTGCGGGCGGATCATCGAAAAGCAGCACTACGATTCGATCCACGCGCGCGAGAAGGCGCTGCTGCACCTGCCGGCCACGGCAAGCAGGCAGCCGGTCTTGTCGGGACAGGTCGCGCGCTGCGAGCTGGTCGGCGGGAGCGTCGTGGTCTCGGTCGACTATTTCAAGCGCGCCGCCGCCTCGCTGCGCACGGTCGTCGGCGGCCCGGTCAAGTCGTATGAGAGCCTGCTCGACCGCGCCAAGCGCGAAGCCGTGCTGCGCCTGAAGGAAAGCTGTCCGGATGCGCACGAGATCGTCAACCTGCGCCTGGAAACGGCGCCGCTGTCGAAGAACACGCAAGGCGGCATCGGCGCCGTCGAGGTCTTCGCCTTCGCTACCGCGCTGTACTATACCGAGGCGCCCGCCGCATGAAATACCAGCCGTCGCTGCCCGGCCATAACGACAACGTCAGCCAGGAACATCCACTGAAGGATTTCCTGAAAATCCTGGCGGGGCTGGCGGCGCTGGCGCTGCTCGGGTTTTTCCTGCTGGGCCTGCTGGTCGATGCCGTAGTCGACCGCATGGATCCCGCCACCGAGGCCTCGCTCACACGCATCGTTGCGCAAAAAACGCCCGCCGTCCCGGCCGGAAGCGACGCGCGCGAAGCACGCGTGCAGGCGCTGGTCGACAGCCTGCGCGGCTGCGCCGGCCAGCAGGGCCCGGCAACGGTGCGCCTGGCCCGTTCGACGACACCGAACGCGTTCGTCGTGCCCGGCGGGACCATCTACGTGTTGACCGGCCTGCTCGAGCAGGTGCAATCCGAGAATGGCCTGTCCTTCGTACTGGCGCATGAACTGGCCCACCTGGCCCATCGCGACCATTTGCGCGCGCTGGGGCGGGGCATCGTCCTGTACGGCCTGGCGGCCCTGGTCAGCGGCGACACCTCAAGCCTGGCGAGCGTGCTGGCGCCGGTGCACCAGCTGGGCGAAGCCAGGTATTCGCAGGGGCGCGAGTCGGCAGCCGACGCGCTGGCGCTGCGGGTGCTCGCCTGCCGCTATGGCCACGCCGGCGGCGCCACCGAGTTCTTCGAGGCGCTCGCGGAAAAGGAGAGTGATGCGCTCCCGGGCTCGCATTATTTCGCTTCCCATCCGGCAATGCAGGCACGCATCGCGGCGCTGCAGGCCGCGATCGCCCAGGCCGGGATGAAGACCGGCGTCGTGACGCCGCTCGTCCTTCCAAAGCAGGCCAGCCCGCCATAAAAACGACAGATGCGGCCCCATGTACCCGCGAGGCAAGTTCATCAGCTTGACGAGTTTGTAACGGCCATGCCAGCATGCAAACTGTATCTCCGCATCAATTTGGAGCGGGTCCTGCTCCATGAAGGTTCACTTTCCCCTACCGGTCACGCGGCTGCAGCCGCAGAAAGCGTCCATATGAAGCGTAGTAACAGCGCGGCCTACGTTCCGCGCCGACTTATCCTTGCACTCTCCCTTGCCCTGACCCTCGGGGCCTGCCACCACGACGACGATGACGACGCCGCGCCGCCACCGCCGGAAACGGCCGCGCGCATCAACGTCGAGCTGGCCCGCACCACGCATGGCGTGCCGCATGTGCGCGCCGACGATTTCCGCAGTCTCGGCTACGGGCTGGCCTATGCCTATGCCCAGGACAATGTCTGCATGTTCGCCGACTCGCTGCTGACGGTGCGCGGCGAGCGCTCGCTGTTCTTCGGTGGCGAAGCGCGCGCGCCGAAGCGCACCGCCGACGAATACGGCGCCGCCAGCGGCTTCATGGACCTGAAGAACGAGGACAGCGACTTCTTCTTCAAGGGCTACCTCGACCTCGACCAGCTGCGCGCCAACTATGCCGCCGGCGCCCAGGAGCCGCGCGACATCCTCGAAGGCTATGTCGACGGCTATAACCGCTACCTGAAGGATTACACCGGCAAGCTGCCGGCCGCCTGCGCGAACGCCAAGTGGGTGCGCCCGATTACGCTCGACGACATGTATCTGGTGATGGCGGAGAAGGCCTTGCACGCCTCGGGACAGGTGTTCTCGAAGGAATTCGTCGCCGCCGGCCGCGCGCCGGGCAGTCCGGTCAGCCTGGCCAAGGCCGCGCCGCGCAAGCTCGACCCGTCCTTCATGCTGGCGCGGCTCGACAAGCTCAATACCCAAGGCATCGGCAGCAATGCGCTGGCGGTCGGCAAGGATTTATCAAGCAGCGGCCGCGGCCTGTTGCTGGGTAATCCACACTACCCCTGGACGACCACCGACCGCTTCTACCAGGCGCACTTGACCGTGCCGGGCCGCTACGACGCGATGGGCGTGATCATCGGCGGCGTGCCCGCCATCGTGATCGGCTTCAATAAAGACATCGCCTGGAGCCATACCGTCACCACGGCCATCCACTTCACCACCTTCCGCCTGGCGCTCGATGCCGGCGACGCCACCGGCACGACCTACCTGGTCGACGGCGAGCGCCAGAAGATGACCAGCAAGACGGTGACGGTCGACGTGCTGACGGCCGACGGTGCGGTCCAGAAGCGCAGCAAGACCTTTTATTTCAGCAAGCAGGGCGCGGTCATCGTCAAGCCGGAAGCGGGCATGACCTGGACCTCGAGCGCCGCCTATGTGCTGGCCGACCCGAACCGCAACAATACCCGCATGCTCGAGCAGTGGCTGGGCATCGGCACCGCCGGCAGCGTACAGGCGATCAAGGCCTCGCTCGACAAAGTGGTGGGCCTGCCCTGGGTGAACACGGTCGCGGCCGACCGCAACGGCAACGCCTTGTATGCCGACGCCAGCGTGGTGCCGCACATGAACGCCGACAAGTTCGCGAACGGCTGCCTGCTGCTGCAGGCGGCGCTGCTGTTCGACGGTTCGCGCAGCAGCTGCGGCTGGGGCCAGGATCCGGGCGCGCCGGCCGGCATCTACGCGCCGGCCACCGGTCCCTGGATGATCCGCACCGACTACGTCGGCAATTCGAACGACAGCTACTGGCTTGCCAATCCGAAGCAGCTCCTGACCGGCCCGGCGCCGCTCGGCTTCTCGCCGCTGTATGGCCGCGTCGGTGTCGAGCAGAGCCTGCGTACGCGGATCGGCTTCCTCCAGCTCGAGCAGATGGTGGCGCAGAAGGGCAAGCTCAATCTCGCCGACATCCAGGAGCTGGCCTTCGCCAATCGCCTGTATTCGGCCGAGCTGGTGCTGCCCGAGCTGCTGCCGGCCTGCGCCGCGAGCGGCGACGCGCTGGTGGTCCAGGCCTGCACCGTGCTCGGTTCCTGGGACCGCCGCGTGAATGTCGACAGCCGCGGCGCGGTCCTGTTCCGCGAGTTCTGGAATGCGGCCGCCAGCATCCCCAACAAGTGGGCGGTGCCCTTCAACCCGGCCGACCCGGTGCATACCCCCTACGGCGTGGCGCCGGCGGCGATTCCGGCGATGTTGACCGCACTGAAGAACGCCGCCACCAAGCTGCAGTCCTTCGGCATCCCGCTCGACGGCCGCCTCGGCGACTACCAGGTGGAACCGCGCAACGGCGTGCGTATCGCCCTGCATGGCGGCGTCGGCAATATCGACGGCTCCTACAACTCGCTGACCATGCGCAACCCCTTGGGCGCCGGCGGCTATGAGGGCGTGCATTGGGGGCAGAGCTATATCCAGACCGTCACGTTCGACGACCAGGGCCCGGTGGCGCAGGCCATGCTGACCTATGGCCAGTCGGTCGATCCGAAGTCGCCCTGGTATGCGGACCAGGTGCAGGTCTACTCGCGCAAGGAGTGGCCGGTGCTGCCGTTCACGCCTGAAAAGATCAAGGCCGACCCGAACTATGCGCGGGTGACGCTGAAGGAATAAGGCGGTCCCTACATAGTAATAGTAAGGTGCGACGGTCCGGCAAGGCCCGAACCGTCGCACGTAGGGTGGGGTCTCGACCCCACCCAGTCTAGCGGCGTGCAGACCTGCGAAAAGCTGTATGCCATCATTGCTCGCGTTACCCCCCCAGGGTGGACACCTGTGTCCACGCGGTCTCATCGCTTGCATAACGACACTTGCGAACAGCCATCCCTTTTGCTATAGTTCGCCCCCGCTTCACCGCTGCAGCAAACCTCAACGAAATCAAGTAGTTGATCTAGCAACAGCAAACTCAGGAAACTGAGCCGAAGCAAACAAGGGGTTGACGAGTATCGCGAAACACTGCATAATCTCATCTTCTGCTGCTGACGAACAAAAC
>DEKZ01000403.1 GCA_002354135.1 Massilia sp. UBA2709
CCGAGCTGGTCGAGCGCCTGGTCGCCCGGCTGGCCACGCCGCCGCTCTGGATGCCGCGGCCGGAACGCTTCGGCGCCGACGTCAACTTCATCCTTCCCCGCCTGGTGGACCTGTATGCAGAATGAACCGCGGTTTTCGATCGTCACTTGCACCTGGAACAGCGCCGCCACGCTTGCCGATACGCTGGCCTCCGTGCGCGCCCAGACCTGCCGGGATGTGGAGCACATCTTCGTCGACGGCGGCTCGCAGGACGCCACGCTCGACCTGGTCGCGGCCCATCCGCTTCCCAAGCGCGTGCTGCGCGACGTCGGCGGTGGCATCAGCCGCGCGATGAACCAGGGCATCCTGGCCGCGCGCGGCGAATTCGTCGCCCACCTGCACTCGGACGACTACTACGCCGCGCCCGACGTGCTGGAACAGGTGGAGCGCCGCTTCGACGAAACCGGCGCAGCCTGGGTGGTCGGCCAGATCCGGGTGCTGCGCGACGGCCGCCTGTTCGAGCCGTATCCGATGCGGCCGTTCAGCTACCGCAGCTATTGCTCCGGGCGGGCAGCGGTCGCGCACCCGGCGGTGTTCCTGCGGCGCGAGATCTTCGCCCAGGTCGGCATGTTCGACGAGGGCTTGCGCTACGCCATGGACATCGACCTGTGGCTGCGGCTCGGCGCGCGCATGGCGCCGGCACTGATCGAACGGCCGCTGGCCGTGTTCCGTGAGCACGCCGGAAGCGTCTCTTCAAGCAACAAGATCCGGGCCCGCCAGGAAGAGTTCGCGGTACGCCGGCGTTACGCGGGCAGGGCGCCGCTGGCCTTTGCGGTGTATTGCTTGCGCTACCTGAAACGCATGCGGGCGCTGCATGCGCAGAGTGCAGTCTGACTACGCAACTTGACTGTGCGGAAAGGAAAATAACGGAACGTCTTTACGAACAACACACAGCCGTTACCACAGTGAAAATGCAGGTAAAACAAACTTAATATTCTTGCGTTGGATTTCTGCGATGCAAACAAAAAAAGGATGATTTTGGGAAAAAAGTTGCCTCTGTTCAATTTCTTGGTGAGGTAACATCAGTTCGTCCCGATCGACACTTGTTCCTTCTAAGTGCCTGTCGCGTGTGACAAGGCCTTCCACTCTCGGACGGCCTGCCCGGAATTCATCCCATCGTCTCGGAGCATCATTCATGAAATTCAACCGACAGGGCCTGCTACAGGCCCTCGCCCTGACGTCCCTGTGCGCGCTGTCGCTGAACGCGCGTGCCGACTGGGCCCAGTCGACCGATCCGTTGGTGGTCCAGCCCGGTCCCACCAACAATACCGTCCAGGCCCAGAATCCGCCGGGCTTCACCTGGGCGCGCCACCCGACCGGGCCGGCAGCCTATGAAATCGAGATCACGCCCGTCGGCGGCGCGCCGATCAAGGCGATTGTCGAACGCAACTGGTATCTCCCGACCACGGCCCTGCCGCTCGGCAGCTACACCTGGCGTGTGCGCCCGAACGGCGGCAGCGACTGGTCGACGCCGCGCAGCTTCCAGCTGACCACGCGCTCGACCGTGTTCGAGGTGCCCGACAACGACACCCTGCGCAAGCGCATCAGCGCCAAGCCGCGTCCGCGCGCGCTGCCGCCTTCCTTCACCCTGTATTCGACCTGGAGCGCGGGCAAGAAGGCCGAACTCGATCCTTACGTCAGCCGCATGACCAACGAGATCAAGCTGCAGATCAACGCGCTGCCGGTCCTGAACGACGCGCGCTGGCCGATCGCGATCACCTCGCCCCTGACCGCCGCGATGGCCTCGCAGCAGACCGACATCCGCCAGCGCATCAACGAAGCCAGCCGACAGCTCGAAGCGGCCGCCATCATGTGGCGCATGAAGCGTGATCCGATGTTCCTGACCGAAGCGCTGCGCAAGGGCGACCAGCTGGCCAGCCTCGATCCGAAGGGGCCGACCAGCTACGCCAACCAGGACCAGGCCACGCGCCAGATCTCGGTGTCGCTGATCAAGGCCATCGACAGCCTGGCGGGCGACCTCGACGCTACCCGCAAGGCCAAGTGGCTCGAGACCGTGCGCGTGCGTACCGAGGAAATCTATCGCAACCTGGCGGGCGACAATGGCCGCCTCGACCAGTATCCGTTCGACTCGCACGGCAACACCAGCCTGGTGTTCCTGGTGCTGATCTCTTCGCTGTCGCTGGGCGACATCCCCGAAGCGCAGAAGTGGTTCGATTTTTCCTTCCGCGCCTACGCCAACGCGCCGTCCCCCTGGGCCGGTCCGGAAGGCGGCTTCGCCAACGGCACCGCCTATGCCGAGTACGCGGCCGGCTACCTGGTGTCGCTGTGGGACCCGCTGACCCAGGCCACCGGCGTGAACTTCTACGCCAAGCCCTGGTCCCTGGGCTTCCTCGATTTCGCGATCCAGTTCACGCCGCCGGGCTCGAAGGTCCACGCCTTCGGCGACGGCTCAGAGACCAAGCCCGACACCCGCGTGTTCCACGCCTTCGGCTCGCGCATGGTCTCGCCGCGCGCGGCCTGGTACGTGGCCAAGCTGGGCGGCACCGAGGACACGCTGTCGCCGCTGCAGGCGCCTTACCCGATGCCGGTGGCCGACACCAAGGTGCAGTTGCCGCCGTCGAGCACGGCATACTACCCGAGCACCGGCTGGGTCTCGATGCACAGCGATATCGGCCTGAGCTCGCGCAGCTCGCTGTACTTCAAGTCCAGCCCCTACGGCTCGTTCAGCCACAGCCACGGCGACCAGAACGGCCTGCTGCTGTCGGTGGCGGGCCAGCCGCTGCTGGTGAAGGCCGGCTGGTACGACTGGTACGGTTCGCCTTACTGGACCGACTGGTACCACCAGACCCGCTCGCAGAATGCGATCACCTTCGACGGCGGCAAGGGGCAGCTGGTGACCGGCTACCGCGAGCAGCTGCAGCGCAACGGCAGGATCACGTCCTATGCGGCGCAGCCGAGCTACGACTATGCCGAAGGCGACGCCACGCCCTCGTATGGCGGCCAGCTGACCATGGCCAAGCGCCAGGTCTGGCACCTGCGTAATGCCGGCAACGCGATCCTGGTGCGCGACAAGCTCTCCGCGACCGTGCCCCACACCTACGAGTTCAACCTGCACACCCCGGTAATCATGACGGTGGAAAGCCCGAGCGCGGTGAAGATCGCGGCGGGCGGCCAGTCGGTCTGCGTGCGTTCGCTCAATGCCGACGCCAAGTTCGCCAAGTGGATCGGTCCGGGAGCCAAGCCCAACGTGGTGGAGGACCACGGCGCCTTCTACCTGCCGAACGACGGCAAGTCGGCCGCCGAGTTCCTGGTGCTGCTCGACGTGGGCTGCAAGCGACCGGAGGTCCAGGTCGCCACATCCGGCACCGTGCGCACGGTCACTGTTGCCGGGCAAAGTGTCACGCTGAACTGAATGCAGGCCTGATTCACGCCTGCGCTATATTGGCTGCGCCTCCCGGCGCGGCGGACGTCCTGGCGGCTGCGCGCCCGGGGACGTTTTTTTTGGCGCGGCCGCGCCGTCGTGGAGGCAGCATGAGGCAGGTCTTCCTGATCCACGCGCACAAGGACCTCGACCAGCTCAATGCCCTGGTGGCGCAACTGTGCGATCCGGACTTCGCCATCTACGTCCACCTCGACCGCAAGTGGCAAGTCGATACCACCCGTGTCCACCCGGGCGCGCGTCAGATCGCGCCGCGCATCGACGTACGCTGGGGCGGCTACAGCCAGGTCGCGGCCACGCTCGCCTCGCTGCGGCGGATCCTGGCCAGCGAGCCCGCATTCGACAAGCTGCTCTTCCTCTCGGGCCAGGATTTTCCCGTGCTGTCGAACAGTGGCCTGAAACAGGAATTGGCGCGTTTGGAAGGGCGCGAGCTGATCGAGGCGGCGCCCATCCGGCCAGGGGGCTGGCAGGTCGCCTTCCGCTACCAGTATTTCTACCGCGAGGGCGGCAATCGTGCGCAGCAACTGGCCTGCGCGCTGCTGAACAGGATGTTGCGCCTGGGCGGCCGCACGCGCCGGCTGCCTGGCGGCATCGAACCTTGGGGCGGCTCGACCTGGTGGAGCCTGTCGCGGCCCTGCATCGCCCAACTCCTGGCCGACGCCGGCAGGCAGCGTGCGCTGCTGCGCTTCTGCCGGTATGTGTTGTGTCCGGACGAAATGGTCTTCCAGACCCTGGTGATGAACTCGCCTTTCCGTGACCGTGTGCTGACGAATAATTTCCGCTACGTGCAGTGGCCGGAGGGGGGGGCGCGCAATCCGGCAGTACTGACCGAAAGCGACCTGCCGCGCGTGCTGGCATCGAACGCCCACTTCTGCCGCAAGCTCGACGGCGCGGCCAGCGCCGGCCTGCGCGCACAGTTGCTCGCGCATCAGGCGCAACAGGCGCGCGCCTAGCTGTGATGTTTCAAT
>DEKZ01000333.1 GCA_002354135.1 Massilia sp. UBA2709
GGCCATGCCGCCGGAATCCGTTCCCGCCGCGCCGGGCGCCACGACGCCGGGCGTGAGCGCTCCCGGCGGCGCCACCCAACCCGCCGCCACCCCAGGGCTGTCGAATGCAAACGGCTAATCCTCCCGCGATCGGCACGCCGACCGTCAAGCGTCGCCTCATCGCGATGGTCTACGAAGCCTTCCTCCTCGTCGCGGTCGAGGCCCTGGCCGTCTTCCTCTTCATTCTCGCTACCGGCAACCGGCAGGAGCCGGCCTACCGCGCGGGCCTGATGGCCTTCCTGTTCCTCGTCACTGCCGCGTATTTCGTCCATTCCTGGAGCGGCAGCGGCTTCACGCTGGCGATGAAAACCTGGCGCATCAAGGTCGTCAAGGTCGGCCATGCGAAGGTGCCCTTCAGGAACGCGGCGATCCGCTACCTGCTGGCCTGGGGCTGGTTCGCCCCCGCGCTGGCCGTGGGCGCCCTGCTCGACCTGCATCACCTGAGGGAATGGGCCATCACCCTGGGCATCGGCCTGGCGGCCTGGGCGCTGACAGCCTTCCTCGACAAGGACCGGCAGTTCCTGCATGACCGGATCGCGGGGACGCGCTTGATTGCGTTGCCGAAGAAGCAGGCTCAGGCCAAGGCGAAGTAACCGACCAGCAGCAAGGTGCTGGCCACGGCGCAGAGCAGACCCGCCAGCGACGTCTGGTAGCGCCGCCTGAGCACCCGGGTCCAGGATCGCATGGCCAGTTGCTCGTACCAGTTGGCCTGCCATTGGGTCAGCGCGTACAACTGCAGCGCAACCGCACCCGCCAGCAGCGCGCCGGGCTCGCGGTGGAGGGCAAGCACCACCGCCGCCACGAGCAGGCAAAACGACGCAGCTTTGCATTGCGTTTTCATTCTCGGTTCCGCTCGCTTCAACATGCCTGCAACAGACTCACCTTGCACAGCCGCGTCAGGCATCAATGTCGACAGGAAGAACAGGCTCTACAGCATTGATCGACGTTAATTCATCCCATGACGAGCGTCCATTTCTTTTACGCTAGTTTCTGAGACAAATCAAAGCCTTGGCCGCGATGCCCTGAAGCGCCTGCTGCCGCTTCCGCGGAATCCATCAGCCTTGGCACTTTGCGTCCACGGCGGCCGGCGAACCCGGCGCAGCGCTCGCGGACGAACCGCCCCCAGTCTTGCCTGCCGAGCGCAGCCGATACCAGCCCATGCCGATCAATTCGTACAAGGCATAACGCGAGCGGCGCATGCCCTCGGGGCTGGGCACCCAGGCCCCCAGTCCGCGCGACTGCTCGCTGAAGAACATGGTCGGTGCAGGCACGACATCCAGCCCCGCGCGCGCGAAAGCGGCGCAGGAGCGCGGCATGTGCATGGCGTCGGTCACGAGCAGGATGCGCTGGACGCCGTCCGCGCGCAGCAAGGCGGCGCTGAAGGCCGCGTTCTCGCCGGTATCGCGCGAGCGCGGCTCGACCCACTTCACCGGCACGCCGAAATCCTCGCGCAGGGCCGTGGCCATGGCGTCGGCCTTGGCGTAGGCCCGGTCTGCAAGGCCGGGATGGCGTCCGCTGGAACCATTGCCGCCGGTGACGAGGACGGGCAAGCCGGTGCGATGGTGCAGGTGCGCCGCGTAGCGCAGCCGTCCCAGCGCAATGTAATCGGGGATGTCGCGGCCGCCGTATTCCGGCGCATCCTGCAGGCGTCCGGAGGCGAGGACGACGATCGCCTGCGCGCCGCTGGCTTCGGGCGCCCTGAGCGGTACAGTCATGGCTTCCAGCGGCGCGACGAAGAAGTGGGCGCCGGCGTTGCTGGACACGAGAATGAGAACTGCCAGTCCGGCGCCGGCGACGGCACGACCGGCACGCGGCCAGCGGCGCCACAGCAGCAGGCCGATGAGGATCAGCAGGAACAGGTTGGCGGGAGGAAGGATGAGGTCACGCGGGATCGCGTTGATGAGGTCAAGGACTGGTTGCAGGCTCATGCGGCGGGAAATTGAATGAACGACAATGATTATCGCCCATATCGGCGTCTCGATCCCGCACCAGAGTAAAACAAGGGCTTGCCCGCGCCAACTCCTGCCCGACCCGGCTACTGCTCTCGAATCCTGGGGGTAGTCAAAACACGTTGATGCAGCTCACACCTGCTCGGCTCTTCTAAAATTCCTACCGACAAAGCCCATAGAGTAAGCGGACGATGACCCTCCGCGCCTTGCTTGCCATTCTCGTCCTTGCCCTGCTGTCAAAGGGCCTGTTTCGGGATATGTTCGCGTTCACCGCGTCAACGGACGACGCGCGCAGGTATCTGGGGTGGTTCGCGCAGGTGTTTTCATGCGCCCTGCTGTTCTGGATGCCGGTCCTGCTCTACAAGCTCCGTCCGACAGGCCTGATCCGGCTGACTGGACCGACGCCGAGCGTGCGGCATGTGCTCACGGCCGTTTTCTACGGCCTCGCCCTCCTGGCTTTCGCCTGGAGCGAGAACGCCGTCGAAACCCTCGTTGCCGCCCAATTCGACCGGGAGTTTGCCTATTCCACCTGGGCCTATCACGCCGACGCGGCGCCAGGCTCCTATCGGCCCGGCGAACTGGTGGCGATCGCCCTGAGGCTCGTCGTTCTCGCTCCCGTCGTCGAGGAGTTCTTCTTCCGCGGTCTACTGGTTCCGACGCTGAGAAAAACGAAGAGCATCCATGCGGCGGCCATCTTCAGCAGCTGCCTGTTCACGCTGCTTCACTACCCGAAGCTCTACCTGGTCAGCAGCCTGGTCTTCGCCTTCGCCCTCGCCTATCTCTACATGGCCTCGGGCTCGCTGCTGCTTTGCATCGCCATCCACGGCAGCTTCAACGCGGGCGTCTTCATCATGGAATACGTTGCGTGGCCTGTGCTCGCGCGCACCGCTGACGGGTTGCACCAGCCCGGCGAATGGGTTGTCGAGCTGGTCGTGTTCGTGATCAGCAGCGCGATTCTATTGCGCGCCTTTTATCGCTATCGGCCCACCGTCTCGAAGCTGGATCGCCACGGCGGCGGCGTTGGTCAGAACCGCTCGTACTCGGCCAGGTAGCGCCACTGCCCTTCGAGCAGTCCGGCCATCGGGATACGGCCCACGCGCAGGCGCTTCAGGTCGGTCAAGGTCAGGCCGACTTCGGCGCACATGTGCTCGATCTGCCCCGGCTGCACGCCTTTGGCCGCGAAGCGCAGGCGGCCTTCGCTCTGCCAGCTCACCTTCATCGGCGCGATCGGCCGGCCGTTGAAACGCAGGCCGTGGTTCAGCAAGGCCAGGCCGCCTTCCTTGATGCCGCCGTCGACCTCGGCCACGTATTCGTATTCGACCCTCACCGCGTCGTCGACCAGCTTGCGCGCGACGCGGAAGTCCTGGGTATAGACGACCAGGCCGGTCGCATCGGTTTCCAGCGGCGTGCACAGGGTCAGGCGCGACAGGTGGCGCTTGAGGAAGCGCGGAGCGCCGTGGACGGCGACCAGCGCTTCGGGCGTGAGACAGCCGAGCGCGTTCGCGCCGCGCACGCCGACGCCGGCGTTCATGCCGGACGGCTTGTGCAGCAGGATCGTGACCGGGGCCGGCTCCTCGGCCTTCGCGCCCGGCAGCAGGGCGACCTGCTGCGCCGGCGTCACGCGGGTGGCCGGATCCTCGGCCACGACGCCGTCGACGCTGACCCAGCCGCCGGCGATATAGCGCT
>DEKZ01000429.1:0-824 GCA_002354135.1 Massilia sp. UBA2709
GACGGCATGTGGTTCCTGACCCAGCAGCGGCGCTGGGGACTGCTGCGCGAGGATCCCGACTACGCCGCCGTGGCGGGCGCCGTCAACCAGGCCGGCCTGTACCGCGAGGCGGCGCTGATGGCCGGCGTCGAGACTCCGGCTTCCATGCTGCGCAGCGCCACGCTGATCGACGGCAAGGTCTGGGATGGCAGCGATCCAGTCAGCTATTCACATTCCTTCCCGATTCACGACCTCCGGTAAATCGTAGGGTGGGCACTCCGTGCCCACGCGTTACGGACGTGCCCTTTCTGCGTTGGCCGGAACATGTCGCCCGCTAACGTCGACCCTGGCCCGGCTTGTGTCCATCGCATACTGTGCGGGCGACACGTCGGGGCCATTGACTAGCGGCTACGTGCGTAACGCGTGGGCACGGGGTGCCCACCCTACAAACTTATGCCAGGTCATTCGCGATCCACGCCATGTAGTCAGGCGCGCTCCCGGTGCGCCTGACTGCATCATTTTCGCGCATGGTGCACTGCAACAGGGCGTGGCGACCAGGCGGCGCGGGCCGCCTGCCCCGGGCCGCCGCTGGCACGTGTCTTGCAATCACCTGGAACAGGATCAACGGCGATCCCTTCCATATTCCGCCGGCCCAACGATGGGCCGGCACCCGGACAACGGCGTCCGCCTCCCGCGCTGCAAGCGATGGGACGCGGACGCCTTTTTGTTTTCAGACGAGGGACGACATGGCCAGCAAAGCAAGCAGCATCCAGTTCTTTTCCTTCAACACGCCCCAGATGCGTGCCTTCCACCTGACCTGGGTGGCCTTTTTCGTGTGCTTCTTC
>DEKZ01000429.1:880-1372 GCA_002354135.1 Massilia sp. UBA2709
CGATCACGATCCTGGTGCGCCTGGTCGTCGGTCCCCTGTGCGACCGCTACGGCCCGCGCAAGACCTATACCGGCCTGCTCGTGCTCGGCGCGATTCCCGTGCTCGGCGTGGCCATGGCCCAGAGCTACGAAAGCTTCCTGCTGTTCCGGCTCGGCATCGGCGCGGTCGGCGCCAGCTTTGTGATCACCCAGTACCACACCTCGGTGATGTTCGCGCCGAAGGTGGTCGGCACCGCCAACGCCACCGCGGCCGGCTGGGGCAACAGCGGCGGCGGCGCGGCCCAGGCCCTGATGCCGCTGCTGCTGGGCGCCCTGGTCATGGCCGGCGTCAGCGAAACCTTGGGTTGGCGCATCGCGCTGGTGGTGCCGGGCCTGGCGATGCTGGTCATGGCTTTCGTCTACTGGCGCTATACCCAGGACTGCCCGGCCGGTAACTACAGTGAACTGCGTGCGGCCGGGCTGCAAGTCGAAGGCGGCGGGAAGGGCGGCTGGG
>DEKZ01000429.1:1434-2586 GCA_002354135.1 Massilia sp. UBA2709
CCCCCTGCCGCAACCACCGCGCCTGGCTGCTCTTCGTCACCTACGGCGCCTGCTTCGGCATCGAGATCTTCATCCACAACATCGCCGCCATCTATTACGTCGAGCATTTCGGCCTCTCGCTCGGCGCGGCCGGGCTGGCCGCCGGCAGCTTCGGCCTGCTGGCGCTGTTCGCCCGCGCCCTGGGCGGCTGGGTGTCGGACCGCAGCGCGGCGCGCGGCAGCCTGAACAGCCGCGTCACCGTGCTCTTCGTCCTGATGATCGGCGAGGGCGTCGGCCTGCTGTGGTTCGCAAACGCCGACGGCGTGGCCTGGGCGCTGGTCGCCATGCTCTGCTTCGGCCTGTTCACCCACATGGCCTGCGGCGCCACCTATGCCCTGGTGCCCTTCGTCGCGCCACAGGCGCTGGGCGGCGTGGCCGGCATCGTCGGCGCCGGAGGGAACGTCGGCGCGGTGCTGGCGGGTTTCCTGATGAAGGGCACCGGCGACCTGCGCCAGACCCTGATGATTCTCGGCGTCCTGGTGGTGGCGTCGAGCCTGTGCGCGATCGGGGCCCGCTTCGGCAGCGCGGCAGCGACGGCCCCGGTCCTGAACCGGGCTTGAGCAAGACAGTAAGGAGAACAGCATGAAGATCATCGTCATCGGCCACGGCATGGTGGGCCACAAATTCGTCGAGACCCTGGCTGCTGCGGCGCCGCACCTGCGGATCACGGTCCTGGGCGAAGAACCGCGCCCGGCCTACGACCGCGTGCACCTGTCCGACTTCTTCGCCGGGAAGACGGCGGACGACCTGTCGCTGGTCGCGCCCGGCTTCTTCGCGCGGCCGAACCTGGAACTGAAACTGAACGCGAAAGTGGCCGGCATCGATCGGGCGGCGCGCACCGTAAGCCTTGCGGGCGGCGAGGTGCTTGCCTACGACAAGCTGATCCTGGCGACCGGTTCGGCGCCGTTCGTGCCGCCGGTGCCGGGACGCGAGCGCCGCGACTGCTTCGTCTACCGCACCATCGAGGACCTGGAAGCGCTGCAGGCCTGCGGCAAACGCGCCCGCAGCGGCGTGGTCGTCGGCGGCGGGCTGCTGGGGCTGGAATGCGCCAAGGCGCTGCGCGACCTCGGGCTCGAGACCCACGTGGTCGAGTTCGCGCCGCGCCTGATGGCG
>DEKZ01000332.1 GCA_002354135.1 Massilia sp. UBA2709
CGCGCGCGGGGCGGAATTGCCGGCACTGCGCGGCCAGTTCGGCCACGCGGCTGTGCGCGCTCAGCGCGTACACCTGGTATTTGTCGGGATGACGCGCGAGCACGTCGAGGGTCGAGACGCCGATGGAGCCGGTGGCGCCCAGGATGGTGATGCGTTGCATGTGAAACTCCGTTTGCTCCGTTTGAACCTACAGCCAGGCGCCGATCAGCGCTGCCAGCGGCAGCACCGGCACCAGGGCGTCGATCCGGTCGAGCACCCCGCCGTGGCCGGGCAGCAGGTTGCTGCTGTCCTTCATGCCGGCACGGCGCTTGAGCTGGGATTCGAAGAGGTCGCCGACGATGCTGGCGGCGACGATCAGGATCAGGATGGCGAACGTGGCGGCCCAGCCGAGGCTGGCCTGCACGCGGACCGGGAAGGTATTGGCCAGCGCGTCGCGGCCGAACACGATCACCAGGGTGGCGATGACCAGCACGGCGATGCCGCCACCGATCGCGCCTTCCCAGGACTTGCCCGGCGAAATCGACGGCGCGAGCTTACGCTTGCCGAAGGCCTTGCCCGAGAAGTAGGCGAAGATGTCGGCGGCCCAGACGATGGCCATCACCGACAGCAGGTAGAGCGGGGAATACGAGAACAGCGAGACAATAGCGGCGAAGCAGCCGACCAGGGACACCGCATAGACCACGCTGAGCAGGGTGTTTGCGGTGGAGTCCAGCGGCGGCAGGCCCACCTTCAGCGACGGCGCGAAGCGCAGCGCCCACAGCAGCAGCGAGATGGCGAACCAGAACACCGGACTGCTGTTGTTCGGGCCGAAGAAAGCCCAGGCGAAGGCGGCAGTCCAGAATGCGGCCACCACCAGCGCCTTGCCGGACTTCGGGTTGAAGAGGCGGAAGCATTCCCAGATCGCGGCGCCGAAGAAGACGGTCGCCACCACCGCGAAGGCTGTGAAATTGTTGGAATACAGGACCGGCAGCAGGACTGCCAGCAGCACGAGCGCGGTAATGATCCGGGTTTTCAGCATCAGGTATTGTTCGCCACTTGTTCGCCGGTGCGGCCGAAGCGCCGCTCGCGGCTCTGGTAAGACGCGATCGCCGCGTCCAGGGATTCGGCCGAGAAGTCCGGCCAGTAGGTATCGGTGAAGTAGAGCTCGGAATATGCGAGCTGCCACAGCAGGAAGTTGGAGATGCGCTCTTCGCCGCCGGTGCGGATGAACAGGTCCGGTTCCGGCGCATAGGCCATGGCCAGGTGCGGCGCCAGCATCTCTTCGGTGTAGTCGGTGACGCCGGGATTGGCGGCGACCATCTTGCTGGTGGCCTGCATGATGTCCCAGCGGCCGCCGTAGTTGGCGCAGACCGAGACCGTGAGGCGCTTGTTGCCGGCGGTCTTGCGCTCGGCGTTGGCGATCATGTCCTGCAGCTTCGGGTCGAAGCGGGAGAGGTCGCCCACCACTTTCAGGCGGATGTCGTTGGCGTGCATCTTCGCCACTTCGCGCTCGAGCGCGGTGACGAACAGGCGCATCAGCAGCGAGACTTCCTCGGCCGGGCGGCGCCAGTTTTCCGACGAAAACGCGAACAGCGTCAGGTACTCGACACCGCGCAGCACGCAGGCTTCGACCACGCCGCGCACCGCTTCCACGCCCTTCACATGCCCTGCCACGCGGGGCAGCAGGCGCTTGGTCGCCCAGCGGCCATTGCCATCCATGATGATCGCGATATGGCGCGGGACGGCCGCCACATCGGGAACTGCAGTCGTCGAACTCTTGAAGATCATAAATCCATTGCCATGACGGTGATACGGAGAAAAAGAAAGAAGGGCCTGGCCCGGCGTCGCGGCCAGGCCAGACCTTTCGAGAACCGCACCGGAGCACGGCCTCCCTCTTCTGCTTAGACGGTCAGGATTTCCTTTTCCTTCTCGACGACCAGCTTGTCGATGTCGGCGACGAACTTGTCGGTCAGCTTCTGGATCTCGTCGGAAGCACGGCGCTCCTCGTCTTCCGACGCGGTCTTGTCCTTCACCATTTTCTTGAGCTGCTCGTTGGCATCGCGGCGGATGTTACGCACGGCGATCTTCGCGTCTTCGGCTTCCGACTTGACCAGCTTGACCATTTCCTTGCGGCGCTCTTCGGTCAGCGGCGGGGTCGGCACGCGGACCATGTCGCCCATCGTCGACGGGTTCAGGCCGAGGTCGGCATCGCGGATCGCCTTTTCGATCGTGCTCAGCATCTTCTTTTCGTAGGGCGTCACGCCGATCGTGCGCGCGTCGACCAGGTTCAGGTTGGCGACGCCGCTCAGCGGGGTCGGCGAACCGTAGTAGTCGACCATCACGTGGTCGAGGATGCCGGTGTGGGCGCGGCCGGTGCGCACCTTGGCCAGGTCGGCCTTCAGCGTCTCGATCGACTTGGTCATGCGCTCCTGCGCGTTCTTCTTCACGTCAGCTAAGGACATGCTGCTCTCCTGTTCTTGGGTAATTCAGAGTTAAATCAAACGTGTACCAGTGTACCTTCGTCTTCGCCCATGATCACGCGCTTGAGCGCGCCCGGCTTGACGATGGAAAACACCTTGATCGGCAGCTTCTGGTCGCGGCACAGGGCGAACGCGGTCGCGTCCATCACCTGCAGGTGCTTGGCGATGGCTTCGTCGAACGAGATCGACTCGTAGCGCGTCGCATGCGGATCTTTCTTCGGATCGGCAGTATATACGCCATCGACCTTGGTTGCCTTCAAAACAATCTCGGCCGAGATTTCCGAACCGCGCAGCGCGGCGGCGGTGTCGGTGGTGAAGAAGGGGTTGCCGGTGCCGGCGGCGAACACGACGACCTTGCCCTCTTCCAGGTACTGCAGCGCCTTCGGGCGCACGTAGGGCTCGACCACCTGCTCGATGCCGATGGCCGACATCACGCGCGCGGTGATGCCGACGTGGCGCATGGCGTCGGCCAGCGCCAGGGCGTTCATGACGGTCGCCAGCATGCCCATGTAGTCGGCGGTGGCGCGGTCCATGCCCTGGGCGCCCGGGGCGACCCCGCGGAAGATGTTGCCGCCGCCGATCACGACTGCCAGCTCGACACCCAGCTTCGCCACTTCCGCCACGTCGGCCACCATGCGATCGATGGTGGCGCGGTTGATGCCGAACGGATCGTCGCCCATCAGCGCTTCGCCAGACAGTTTAAGGAGGACTCGTTGGTAGGCTGGTTTTGTCATGATGAAGCGGGCTCCTGTAGTGTTGATTCGAATTCGGTTCCGGCCGCCCGCTCGTGGCTGACGGCCTCATCTGCAATGTACAGATGGCGGCGAAACAAGCGCGCACGGGCTGCGCGCCTTTGCAGGGTGGACACAGGTGTCCACCCTGCAAAACCGCCTGCAATAAAACAGACGGTTAAAAAAACGGGCCTTGCGGCCCGCTTTCGTATTACTGCTTGTTGGCAGCCATTTGCGCTGCCACTTCTGCTGCGAAGTCGTCGACCTTCTTCTCGATGCCCTCGCCCACGACGTACATCGTGAATGCCTTCACCGTGGTGTTGGCGGCCTTCAGCATCTGCTCGACCGACTGCTTGTCGTTCTTCACGAACGCCTGGTTCAGCAGCGACACTTCCTTCAGGTACTTCTGAACCGAGCCTTCCAGGCGCTTGGCCAGGATTTCCGGCGACTGGGCCGGCTTGCCTTCGGCGGCGGCCTTTTCGGCGTCTTCCTTGGCCTTCAGCTCGGCGACCGAACGCTCTTTCTCGATCAGTTCTGCAGGAACCGCCTCAGCCGACAGGGCGACCGGCTTCATCGCGGCGATGTGCATCGCCACGTCCTTGCCGACCTGCTCGTCCGCGCCTTCGTACTCGACCATCACGCCGATACGGGTGCCGTGCAGGTAGGAAGCCAGCTTGCCGGTGGTTTCGAAACGCTGGAAGCGGCGCACGGTCATATTTTCACCGATTTTGCCGATCAGTGCCGTACGCACTTCGTCGAAGGTCTTGCCTTCGCCAGCCGACAGGGCTGCCAGGGCGGCGACGTCCGCCGGGTTCTGCTCGGCGACCAGCTTGGCTGCCAGGTTGGCCATGGCCAGGAATTCTTCGTTCTTGGCGACGAAGTCGGTTTCGCTGTTGATTTCGACCAGCGCGCCGACGTTGCCGGCGATGTAGGTTGCCACCACGCCTTCGGCGGTGATGCGCGACGATGCCTTCGATGCCTTGCCGCCCAGCTTGACGCGCAGGATCTCTTCGGCACGTGCCATGTCGCCTTCGGCTTCGGTCAGTGCCTTCTTGCATTCCATCATCGGTGCGTCGGTTTTCGCGCGCAGTTCGCCGACCATCGCTGCAGTAATCGCTGCCATGTGTATTCTCCTAAATGTGATTCCTAAGATGCGGCCGCCAGTCAAAGCGGCGTCCGCCCGGGGGTATTCTTTTGCTTGAAAAAAGGGGTGCTCAGATTACCGGCACCCCTTGGAGAGTGTGTAAGCCAGAGGCAGGCGCGGGGCCTGCCTGGCGCTTACGCCTGCTCGGAGACTTCGACGAAGTCGTCGCCGCCGGCCTTGACCATCTCAACGACTTCGTTGGTGGCGTTGGCGCGGCCTTCCAGGATCGCATCGGCAACGCCGCGTGCGTACAGAGTGATCGCCTTCGACGAGTCGTCGTTGCCAGGGATCACGTGGGTGACGCCTTCCGGCGAGTGGTTGGTATCGACCACGCCGATGACCGGGATGCCCAGCTTGCCGGCTTCGGTGATGGCGCCCTTGTGGTAGCCGACGTCGACGACGAAGATCGCGTCAGGGATGCCGCCCAGGTCCTTGATGCCGCCGATCGACTTCTGCAGCTTTTCCATTTCGCGCGAGAACATCAGCGCTTCTTTCTTCGACAGCTTCTCGACTTCGCCCGATTCGATCTGCGCTTCCATGTCCTTCAGGCGCTTGATCGAGGTCTTGATGGTCTTGAAGTTGGTCAGCATGCCGCCCAGCCAACGCTGGTCGACGTAAGGAACGCCTGCGCGCTGTGCTTCAGCGGCGATGATGTCGCGAGCCTGGCGCTTGGTGCCGACCATCAGGATGGTGCCGCGGTTTGCCGAGATCTGCTTGATGACCTTCATCGCATCCTGGTACATCGCCATGGTCTTTTCCAGGTTGATGATGTGGATCTTGTTGCGATGACCGAAGATGAACGGGGCCATTTTCGGGTTCCAGAAACGGGTCTGGTGGCCGAAGTGGATACCGGCTTCCAGCATTTCGCGCATAGTAACGGACATGTAATTCTCCAGGGTTAAATTCTTGAATAACGACCAGTCACCTCGAGGGCACCCTATGGCGGTCGCATTCGCGATTTGAATAAAAAAATAGACTACTTTGACAACATTGCCGGACCAGAGCCCAAGCAACCCGAGATTCTAGCGGGATTTGGCCTGTATTTCAAGCTTCTTGCATGCCTGCGCTTCACCATGCGCTCCGGGCATTTCGCCCTTCCCTCCCGGGCCAGGACCACATCGCCCCGGCACATAATTTATAATGCGAAGAATATTGCAGTGCGCGCAATTACAGCTCAGCTGTTACGCCCTGTTACCAAAACCATTCGCTTTACCCACACTTTTATGTCCATCTCCATCAAGACCCCGGAAGAAATCGAAGGCATGCGCATCGCCGGCCGCCTCGGCGCCGAAGTGCTCGACTACATCACGCCTTTCGTCAAGCCGGGCGTGACCACGGCCGAGCTCGACCGCCTGTGCCACGAATACATGGTCAACGTGCAGGGCACGACGCCGGCCCCGCTGAACTACGCGCCGCCGGGCTATCCGCCCTTCCCGAAATCGGTCTGCACCTCGCTCAACGACGTGATCTGCCACGGCATCCCGAACGACAAGCCGCTCAAGGACGGCGACGTGATGAACATCGACGTCACCGTCATCACCAAGGACGGCTTCCACGGCGACAACAGCCGCATGTTCTTTGTCGGCAAACCGTCGATCATGGCCAAGCGCCTGGCCGAAGTCACCTACGAATGCATGTGGCTGGGCATCTCGAAAGTCAAGCCGGGCGCGCACCTGGGCGATATCGGCCACGTCATCCAGCAGCACGCCGAGAAGAACGGCTACAGCGTGGTGCGCGAGTTCTGCGGCCACGGCATCGGCCGCGTCTTCCACGAGGAGCCGCAAGTGCTGCATTACGGCAAACCCGGCACCCTGGAAAAGCTCGAGCCGGGCATGATCTTCACCATCGAGCCGATGATCAACGCAGGCCGCCGCGAGATCAAGGCCCTGCCCGACGGCTGGACCATCAAGACCAAGGACCGCAGCCTCTCGGCCCAGTGGGAACACATGATCCTCGTGACCGAGACCGGCTACGAGGTCCTGACGATGTCGGCCGGCACCCCGCCGCCGCCGGCCATCGTGCTCTCCAAAGACGCCGTTCCGGCGTAAAGGCCGCGCCATGACCGCCGCGCTGCTTGACGGGGCCGGGCCCGAACTCGGCCAACAGCTCAGGCAACACCTCAGGCAACGGCTGAAGGCCGAACGCCAGGCGCTGTTCGAGCGTTTCCGGCGCGACGACCGGCCCGAGAAGCTGCTGCGCAGCCTGCGCCGCTGCGTCGACGGCGTCCTGCTCGAGGCCTGGCGCGCAGCCGGCCTGCCCGCCAGCACCGCCCTGGTCGGCGTGGGCGGCTACGGTCGCGGCGAATTGTTTCCGCATTCCGACGTCGACGTCCTGATCCTGCTCGGCGCCCCGCCCGACGCGATCACCCAGGCGAAACTGGAAAACCTCGTGCAGCTCCTGTGGGACCTGGGGCTGGAGATCGGCCACAGCATCCGCACCGTCGACGAATGCCTGAGCGAATCCGCCGCCGACATCACGGTGCAGACCAGCCTGCTCGAGGCGCGCCTGGTGACCGGCGACGCCGTCCTGTTCGCCCAGCTCCAGAAGCGCTACCGCGAGGCGCTCGACCCGCGCGCCTTCTTCCAGGCCAAGACTGCCGAGATGCGCCTGCGCCACGCGAAATACGAATACACCGCCTTCGCGCTGGAGCCGAACTGCAAGGAGAGCCCGGGCGCGCTGCGCGACCTGCAGGTGATCCTGTGGGTGGCGAAAGCGGCGGGGCTGGCGAACTCCTGGGGCCAGCTGGCCACGCGTGGCCTGATCACGCGCCTGGAGGCGCGCCAGCTGATGGAAAAGGAGCGCGCCTTCAAGGACATCCGGGTGCGCCTGCACCTGCAGACCGGCCGGCGCGAAGACCGCCTGCTGTTCGACGTCCAGACGGCGATCGCCGAGTCGTTCGGCCTGGCCTCGGACGCGCCCGGTCCGGGCGCACGCCGCGCCTCCGAATACCTGATGCAGCGCTACTACTGGGCCGCCAAGACCGTCACCCAGCTCAACACGATCCTGCTGCAGAACATCGAGGCCCGGCTCTTCCCCCAGCCTTCGGTGCCGGCGCCGATCAACGAGCACTTCAACGACGTCAACGGTTTCATCGACATCGCGCGCGACGACACCTTCGAGACCCATCCATCGGCCGTGCTCGGGATCTTCGTGGCCATGACCGAGCGCCCCGACATCAAGGGCATGACCGCGCGCACCACGCGCGCGCTCTGGCATGCGCGCAACCTGATCGACGATGCCTTCCGCGCCGACCCGGCCAACAAGGCCCACTTCCTGCGCATCCTGAAGGCGCCGGTCGGCCTGGTGCACGCGCTGCGGCGCATGAACGACTTCGGCGTGCTGGGGCGCTACCTGCCGAACTTCCGCCGCATCGTCGGCCAGATGCAGCACGACCTGTTCCACGTCTACACCGTGGACCAGCACATCATGATGGTGGTGCGTAACCTGCGCCGCTTCACGATGAGCGAGCACGCCCACGAATACCCGTTCTGCAGCCAGCTGATCGCGAACTTCCGCGACCGCTGGCTGCTGTATGTCGCCGCCCTGTTCCACGACATCGCCAAGGGCCGCGGCGGCGACCATTCCGAACTCGGGCGCGTCGACGCCTTCGAGTTCTGCCGCGACCACGGCTTATCAAGCGAAGACACCGAGCTGGTCGTGTTCCTGGTCGAGCAGCACCTGACGATGTCGCAGGTGGCCCAGAAGCAGGACCTGTCTGACCCGGACGTGATCCAGGCCTTTGCCGGCGTGGTGAAGGACGAGCGCCACCTGACCGCGCTCTACCTCCTGACCGTGGCCGACATCCGCGGCACCAGCCCCAAGGTGTGGAACGCCTGGAAGGCCAAGCTGCTGGAAGACCTCTACCGCATCACCCTGCGCGTGCTCGGCGGCGAGCCGCATTCGGCCGACCGCGAACTGCGCATGCGCCAGCAGGAAGCCCTCGCCACCCTGCGCCTGTTCGGCCTGCCCGCAAATGCCCACGAGGCGCTCTGGGACCAGCTCGACGTGGTCTACTTCCTGCGCCACGACGCCTCCGACATCGCCTGGCAGACGCGCAGCCTGCACGACAAGCTGGGCCTGGCGCGGCCGGTGGTCAAGGCGCGCCTGGCGCCGATCGGCGAAGGGCTGCAGGTGACGGTCTACGTCAAGGACCAGCCCGACCTGTTCGCGCGCATCTGCAGCTATTTCGACCGCAAGAACTTCAGCATCCTCGACGCCAAGATCCACACCACACGCGACGATTATGCGCTCGACACCTTCCTCGTCACCGAGGAGAATTTCGCCAAGCACTACCGCGACATCATCAGCCTGATCGAGCACGAGCTGTGCGAGCTGCTGAAGACCCAGGCGCCGCTGCCGGCGCCGACCCGCGCGCGCCTGTCGCGCCTGTCGCGCCACTTCCCGATCACGCCCACCGTCGACCTGCGGCCGGACGAGCGGGGCCAGCACTACCTGCTTTCGATCGCCGCCCACGACCGCACCGGCCTGCTGTATGCGATCGCCAACGTGCTGACGCGCTACCGCATCAATTTGCATACCGCCAAGATCATGACCCTGGGCGAACGCGTCGAGGACGTGTTCCTGATCGACGGCCCCAACCTGAACAACCCGCGCGTGCAGGTCCAGCTCGAGACCGAGCTGCTCGACGCGCTGGCCATCTGATTTTTTCTCTTTTTTTTTGTTTTTGCCTTATGACCGAACCGCTCCGCCTGTCCAAACGTATGTCCGAACTCGGCCTGTGCTCGCGCCGCGAAGCCGATGAATGGATCGCCCGGGGCTGGGTGCGGGTCGACGGCAAGGTCGTCTCCGAACTGGGCAGCAAGGTGCTGCCTTCCCAGCGCATCACGGTCGAGCGCCAGGCCACGGCCGAGCAGTCCAAGCGCGTGACCATCCTGATCAACAAGCCGGTCGGCTATGTCAGCGGCCAGGCCGAAGACGGCTACAAGCCGGCGGTCACGCTGGTCAAGCCGGAGAACCGCTGGGCCGAGGACCCGTCCGAGGAAAACTTCCATCCAACCCAGCTGCGTTCGCTGGTGCCCGCCGGCCGCCTCGACATCGACTCGGTCGGCCTGCTGGTGCTGACCCAGGACGGCCGCATCGCCAAGCAGCTGATCGGCCAGGACACCTCGATCGAGAAGGAATACCTGGTGCGCGTGCAGTACACCAGGCCGGGGAAGTTGCCCGACAGCGACCTCAAGAAGCTGAACCACGGCCTCTGGATGGACGGCAAACCGCTGCTGCCGGCCAAGGTGCGCTGGCAGAACGAGGACCAGCTCAGCTTCACCCTGCGCGAAGGGAAGAAGCGCCAGATCCGGCGCATGTGCGAGATGGTCGGCCTGAAGGTCATCGGCCTGAAGCGCGTGCGCATCGGGCGCGTCAAGCTGGGCGAGCTGCCGCAGGGGCAGTGGCGCTATTTACGGCCGGACGAGCAGTTCTGACCGCAGGGTGGCGGCTTCCCGGGCACGCGGCGACCGTTATCGGCGCCGTGATCGCGCCGGATGACCGGGTCGACAATATGGAAGCCATCACATTTTCATTCTGGTAAGCTTGCCGTTTATTTAACGACAGCAGGCTGATCATGCCCCTCTCCCGCCGCGCGGCCCTGGCCGCCCTCGTCGCCGCTCCCGCCGCCGCACAGGTCGCCA
>DEKZ01000364.1 GCA_002354135.1 Massilia sp. UBA2709
CTGGCGCTTGCCGCCCAGTTCGATGGGCTGGTTGAGCTGGATGGTGGTGGTCCGGGTCCCCGCCTGCTCGCCTTCGCGCAGGTATTCCAGGGTCGGATTCGGATAACGGCCGGCCTGTTCGATGGCGGCCAGGCTGGCCGCCACTTCGTGGTCCGCCGCCCGCAGGCGCGGCTGTTCGAGCGCGAGGCGGATCGCGGCCGGCAGGTCGATGGGCGAGGCGTCCGTGCGCATTGCCGGCAGCGGGGTGGTGCCTCCAGCGGCTGCGGCGCAGCCGAAGCCCAATGCCGAGACGAGCGCCAGGGCGCCCAGACTCCGGGTAGTCGTGTTCATGCTTGCTCCTGATAAGAATATCGATCAGGCGCGCAGGCGGGCGCGGGCCGGCAAGGGCTCGCGGCGACAGGGGGATCCTGCGATGAAAACCTGCGCGCTACTCAGCGACGGCAGGCCACTTGGGACGTTCGGGACGGGCCACCGGGGGCGGCGCCAGGAAAGGCAGCGCGGCGGCGGCAATGCTGGACTGATGCGCAGCGCCAGGCAGGGCCGACGCAACGGAAGGAAGGCCGACACTGTGGCCCAGGCTACAGGCGGCGCAATGCGGATCGGCCAGCAGGGAATAGCCGTCGTCGGCCACGAATACCGGCTGGAGCGCTGCGGCGCCCTGCCCGTCCGCGGCGACGTGATGGGTGAGGCCGGCCGGCGTCGTCACGCAGCAGCGATCGGCCATTGCCAGGGCGACCTGGAAGGGATAGACCAGCAGCAGAATGATGAGTACCCAGCGGCGCATCGTTTCGTGATCGGTTCCGGCGAGAAGGCCGTCGACGTGAGGGCCTGTATGCGCCATCATACTTGCTAATGCGCCAACTGGCGACCCCTGTGCGGGCTGTCCGCTCCAGCACAGTGCACAAGCCGGATGACGATCGATATAACGCCGATAACACTCGTTGCCACAGCACAACGATAGTGGACCGACTCTAAGTTTCCTCACGCAAATTTATCGACTTTCACGTATGCGTTCGCTAAAGTCTTTCCGTGCGTCATGCACGCAGGATCGCGCACGTAACATCGTGCGCGTAACATCGTGCACATAAGATCGTGCACGTAACCGGTCCGCCAGCACCAGCCTCGGCGGCCGCCCGATTTCCTTCGCCGCCTTCGCCGCCGCGAAGGATTCTTGAAGACACTGACACCATGCACCCGTTCCAATCTTGCGGCAGGCGTATGCCCGGCGCCGTGCGCGCCAGCCTGCTGGCCATGACCCTGACCGGCGCCGCCCAGGCCGCCGACGACACGACACCGACCTGGAAGCTGTCCGGCTTCGGCACGCTCGGCGCCGCCCATTCGAGCGAGCACAATGCCGACTACAGTTCGTCGGCGATGAAGGGCAACGGCGCCGGCCGCACCCACGATTGGAGTCCGCACGTGGACAGCAAGCTGGGCGCGCAGGTCGACCTGCACATCGACCAGCGCTGGTCGGCGGTGCTGCAGGTGGTGAGCGAACAGCGCCTGGACTACAGCTACCGGCCGCGTGTGGAATGGGCCAACGTGAAATACCAGGCGACGCCGGAAGTGGCGCTGCGCGTCGGGCGCATCGCGCTGCCGATGTTCGTCGCCGCCGACTACCGCAAGGTCGGCTACGCCTATCCCTGGGCGCGCACGCCGGTCGAAGTCTATGGCGCCGTGCCGCTGTCGAGCAGCGACGGCCTCGATCTCAGCTGGCGCTGGAACGGCGACACGCTGCACGGCACCACCCAGGCCTTCGCCGGCCGCACCGACATCGCGCTGTACGACGGCGCGCGGCTGCGCGGCAGCGACATCGCCGGCCTGTCGCAAACCATCGAGCGCGGCGACCTGAGCGTGCGCGCCTCGATCCTCACCACGCGCCTGACGGTGTCGCTCTACCCGCAACTGTTCGCGGGCCTGCGCGCCTTCGGCGAACAGGGCGAGGCGGTGGCGAGCGCCATCGCCACCGAGCGCAAGCGCGCCAACGCCGCCAGTATCGGCATGAACTACGACCCGGGCCAGTGGTTCGTCATGGCCGAAGCCGGCCACTACCGGGTCAATTCCTTCCTCGGGACCACCAACTCGGTCTATGCCAGCAGCGGCTTCCGTCGCGGCGCGCTCACCCCCTATCTCAGCTACGCCCGCATCTGGGGCAAGAAGCCGGAAGGCCCGCATGCGCTGGTGCTGGACGGTTTGCCGGCGGACCTCGCCGCGGCGGGTGCGGCCCTGAACGAGGGCGTCGCCACGATGCTGCGCACGATCGCCTCGCAGTCCACCGTCAGCGCCGGCCTGCGCTGGGACCTGGCCTCGAACGCCGCCCTCAAGCTGCAGTACGACCGCATGACCCCGCGCGCCGGCTCGCGCGGCACGATGATGAACCTGGGCCCGGACTTCCGCTCGGGCCGGACGGCGCACGTCAGCAGTGCAACGCTCGACTTCGTGTTCTGAGGCAGCCATGCGCAACCCAATTTCCAGGCTGCTTGCCGCCGCGGCGCTGCTGCTTGCCTGCGCGGCCGGCCAGGCCGCCGAGCTGGTGGTGATCGTCTCGGCCCGCAGTCCCGTCGAGACGCTGCGCCCCGACCAGGTGGCCGCGATCTTCCTCGGCCAGAGCCCGCGCTTCCCGGGCGGCGCGCTGGCCGAGGCCGTCGACCAGCCGCTCGGCTCCCAAGAACGCAACACCTTCTACCAGCGCGTTGCCGGCAAGAG
>DEKZ01000231.1 GCA_002354135.1 Massilia sp. UBA2709
GCCCTGGTCGAAGAGGCCGCGGCCGCGGCCGAGTCCATGCAGGAGCAGGCCGGGCGCCTGAACGCGCTGGTGGCGGTGTTCCGCCTCGCCGAAGGGCAGGGCGGGCCGGTGGCGGCGCCAGCGCGCGCCGTTGCGCCCGTGCTTGCCAAGGCGTCGTCGGCCAAGCCTGTCGCCAGCCGGCCGCAGGCGGCAGCGCAGCGCAGGGAACCGGTTATCGCCGGGAACGACTGGGAAGAGTTCTGACCGGTCGCCCGTGACAAGAAACCCCGCCCGAGAGGCGGGGTTTGTATTTCAGCCTACGTCCTGGTGGGCACTGGCTGCCGAATCCGCCAAGAGCATAAGCATAGTCAAATTAATTCGTTCCAAACCGCAATACCTGGCGGCTATAGTTCGCCTGTCAATGCAACACTCATAAGCCGTATGCCCCACTTCCGCGATTCCTGCCGCTGCTGTTCCGCACTGTGCCGCCGCTCCTTGATGCGGCCGAGCATGTGCACCTCTTCCTGAATCGCACCGCCCTGCACCACCATTTTTAACAGCGCTGTTCACCCGACCCGGCTGCCTGCCTGGGACGGCGGCGTTTTATATTTTTCTTACTTCATAAAACACTATGTTCAAACCACTCGCTATTACCCTCGCTGTCGCCTCAGCCTTCCCCGCCATCTCCGCTGCCCAGCAGATGGAGCGCGTCGTCGTCACCGGATCGAGTATCCGCACCACCCAGAAAGAGGGCGCCAGCGCCGTTCAGGTGCTCAGCGCCAAGGAGCTGGCGGCCACCGGCAAGACCAGCGTCGCCGACGTCCTGCGCTCGCTCTCGGCCAACAGCGGCAACAGCTACAACGAGCAGTTCACCGCCAGCTTCTCGGCCGGCACCTCGGGCCTGTCGCTGCGCGGCCTGGGCCAGAAGAACACCCTGGTCCTGGTCAACGGCAAGCGCGTCAGCAGCTACGCCACGGCACAGAACCTGCAGGAAGTCTTCGTCGACCTGAACAGCCTGCCGATGGCGGCGGTGCAGCGCATCGAAGTGCTGAAGGACGGCGCCTCTTCGGTCTACGGGTCGGACGCGGTGGCCGGCGTGGTCAACATCATCCTGTACAAGGAATTCACCGGCACCCAGGCCAGCGTCCAGGTCGGCAAGTCGACCGAGGGAACCGGCCAGGACGAGCGCAGCTTCGCGCTGCAGACCGGCGCCGGCGACCTGGCGGAAAAGGGCTGGAGCGTGGTGTTCTCGGTGGACGGCACCAAGCGCGACAAGCTGCAGCAGAGCGACGTCGCGTGGATGCGCGACTCGGACTTCCGCGACCAGCCGAACGGCATGCTGGCCTGGACTCCGACCAACTACCTCGGCACCGATCCGACCCGCCTGCTCGGCGGCGTCCAGGGCCCGCTGGCGCTGACGCCTTATGGCGCGATCACCCCGGGCAAGAGCGGCCAGGTGCTGGCGTATAACCCGGCCCAGTACAAGACCCTGATCCCCGGCGTCGAGCGCGTGCACACGTCGCTGCGCGGCACCCTGAAGCTGAACGACAACGCCGAAGCCTATGCCGACCTGCTGTACGGCTACAGCAAGGCCGAACAGACCTTCAGCGCCCCGCTCACCGTCGGCAGCGGCCTGCGCGCCTGGAACAATGAACGCCAGGCGCTGGACGACATTGCGGTGGTGCTGCCGGTGGGCCACCCGAACAACCCGGGCAGCACGCCGCTGCCCTTCAACGCCACCCTGTTCGACCTCGGTCCGCGCATGAAGCAGGACAAGGTGGACTTCCATCGCGTGCTGTTCGGCGTGAACGGCAACTGGCAGGGCTGGGACTATGACGCCTCGCTCGGCCACTCGGCCAGCAAGATGAAGGAAACGGTGCAGAACTTCGTCAACCGCTACGAGTTCGAGAAGGTGCTGCTTGATGGCAGCTACAACTTTGCCGACCAGTCGCAGAACAGCGAGGCGGTGCGCGAGCGCCTGCGCCTGTCGACGCTGCGCCCGGCCGAAGCGCAACTGCTGGTCGCGGACTTCACCGCCTCGCGCACCCTGGCCGAGCTGCCGGCCGGTGCGCTCGGCTTCGCGGTCGGCGCCCAGTGGCGCCAGGAGAAGATGGACTCGCAGACTTCAAACGAGGTCCTCACCGGCACCGAACTGCGCCCGGCCATCAACATCATCGACGGCCAGCGCAAGGTCGGCGCCCTGTTCAGCGAGCTGAACATTCCGGTGCTGAAGGACCTGACGGTCAACCTGGCCGGCCGCGCCGACCACTACGACGACTTCGGCAGCGCCTTCTCGCCCAAGGGCAGCGTGCGCTGGCAGGCCGCGCCCTGGCTGCTGCTGCGCGGCACCGTGTCGCGTGGCTTCCGCGCGCCTTCGCTGCCCGAGATCACCAACTCGACCGCGGTCAGCTACGGTTCCGTGGTCGATGCGCGCGACCCGATCTCGCCGACCCAGGCGCGCGGCGTGACCAACATCACCATCGCCAACGACGCCCTGCGCCCGGAGCGCGCGAAGAACATCAATCTCGGCTTCGTGATCGCGCCCACCGCCAGCAGCAGCATCGGCGTCGATTACTACCGCATCCGCACCAGCGGCGTGATCGGCACCGAAAGCGCGGACAACATCCTCGCCAACGAGGCGGCGGCGCCCGAGAAGGTCGCGCGCGACGCCGACGGCCGTATCGTGACCCTGTACCGCCAGTACGCCAACATGGGCGACAGGCTGGCCAGCGGCATCGACATCGACCTGCGCCACCGCATCCGCAACACCGGCTGGGGCAGCCTGAACCTGAATGCGCAGCTGAGCCGCGTGTTCAAGTTCTCGGAGCCGCTGTCCGTCGGCGCGCCGCTGACGAACGGCGCCGGCACCAACTGGTTCGGCTCGATCCCGAAGTGGCGCGGCGTGACCTCGGCCACCTGGGAACTGGGCGCATGGAGCAACACCCTGACCTGGAACTACGTGGACGGCTACGCCCAGCCGACGCGCAGCTTCGAGCGCGTGGCCTCGATCGGCACCTTCGACCTGAACGTCGGCTACAAGCTGAGCGAGGCGACTTCGCTCAACTTCGTGGTGCTGAACCTGAGCGACGAGAAGCCGTCGTGGACCTCGTCGAGCGCGTTCTTCGACAACACCCAGACCGATCCGCGCGGCCGCTTCGCCTCGGTGAAGCTGACCCACAAGTTCTGACCAGGCTTCGAAGGCCTACGGGCAGGGCACAGGCCGGGCACAATACGTGCCCGGCCCGCTCGGCGGTTTGCATACAATAGGCGCGTCTCCATGCTCAAGAAGAGAAGCCGATGCGCCTGCTCCGCCTGCTCGTCCACACCCGGCGCCACCCGTCCGCCATCCTGCTGCTGGCCCAGCTGCTCGGCATGCTGCTGTATCCCTTCCTGGAAAAGACCCAGTTCGGGCACGTCGCCTTCAACGCCTTCGGCATCGTCATCCTCACCTTCACCACCAACATGGTGCGCCGCACGCCCGGCCATACCTGGATCAGCGCCGCCATGGCCGTGCCGATCATCGCGCTCCTGACGGCGCAGATGCTGTTCGGGCTCGCCTGGCTGCAGCCCTGGTCCTCGGCCCTGGAAACGCTGTTCTATTTCTACGCGGCCGGCAGCCTGATCGCCTACATGCTGGAAGACCGCAAGGTCACGCGCGACGAGCTGTTCGCCGCCGGCGCCACTTTTACCCTGCTGGCCTGGGGCTTCACCCACTTGTACATCGTGGTGCAGGCGCTGGTGCCGGGCTCGTTCGCCGCCGCGGTCAATCCCGAGCTGCCGCGTACCTGGAGCGAACTGAATTACCTCAGCTTCGCGCTGCTGTCGAGCACCGGGATCGGCGACGTGATTCCGCTCACCGTGCACGCACGCGCCCTGACCAGCATCGAGATGTTCGTCGGCGTCATGTACCTGGCGGCGGTGGTGGCGCGCCTGATCGGCCTGACGATGCAACCCCATTCGAAATAGGCGTGCAAATAAAAATGCCGCCCGGCTTGCGCCGGACGGCATTCACGCTGGCGTGGCTGGCTTGGTTACGGCATTAGTTGCCGCAGCCCAGCGACTTGATGCGGTCGTAGGCTGCCTTCGCCTGCACCAGGCCGTAGCCGTACTTGGTGTCGCGGCCGGCGGTGCCCAGGTCTTGCGCGCTCTTGCCGAGCGAGCTGCGGATCTGGACGGCGGTGCAGGTCGGGAAGTAGCTCCAGACCAGTGCCGCAACGGCCGACACGTGCGGCGTGGCCATCGAGGTGCCGTCGTAGTAGGCGTAGTTCGAGGTCTTGATGCCGACGGTGGCGCTCTGGCCCAGCTGGGCCTTCATTGCAGCGCCGTCAAGATCGGTGGCGGTGACCGACGGGATGTTGGTCACGGTGGTGCCCAGCGTGCCGCCGAAGGCGCCTGCCACGTTGTTGTACACCACGGCGCCGACGCCGCCGCTGTTCTGGCAGTTCGAGACCTTGACCGCGAAGTCGACCGTGCCGCGCTGGATCAGGCAGACCTTGCCCGACACGGCGGTGTTGATCTTGTCGCCGATGCCGAAGTCGGCCAGCGGTGCGGTCGCGGTCTTGACCGGCGAGCCTTCCATCGCGCCCGGCGCGTAGGTGGTCGAGCCCACCGTCAGAACGGCTTCCTGGCCGGCGCCCATCGGGACGGTCGACAGCACGCCGACGCCGGGACCTGCCAGCTCGACCTTGCTGTTGTACTGCGAGAAGGTGGCCCACTGCTTGTTCTCGTCGACCGCGCCGACCGAGACCACGCTGGCGTAGCCGGCAGGGTAGGAGGCGCGGGTGTTGCCGTCGTTGCCGGCGGCGGCGATGCTCAGGATGCCGGCCGCTTCCAGCGAGGCGAAGGTGTTCTTCTCGGTGTTGTTCGACATCGAGCCGCCCAGCGACATCGAGATGACGTTGGCGCCCGCGGCCTTGCACTTGTTGGCGGCCGAGGACAGGGTCGACGAGTAGGCCCAGGCGTCCTTGCCGAAGACCTTCACGATGTGCAGCTTGAGCTGCTTGTTGGCGTTGACGCCGACCACGCCGGTGCCGCTGTTGTTGATCGCGGCGATGGTGCCGGCGACGTGGGTGCCGTGGTGGTTCTCGTCGGTGTACCACCAGCCGGTGCCGCTGTCGTATTCGCCGGTGACGGCGTTGCCCGACAGGTCTTCGTGGCTGTTGTCGTAGCCGGAGTCGATGATGCAGACCTTGCGGTTGGCGGCGACGGAGTCGGTCAATTGGTCAGCCTGGACCATCTTGATGCCATATGGCACCAGCTGGCCGGTCGCGTACGGCGTGCCGGTCGATGGGCTGGTCAGTGCCAGCGGATAGCGTTTCGCATCCTCTTCGACGTATTCGACGTTCGGGTTGTTCTGCAGGCCTTTGAGCGCGGCGACCGGGACCTCGATGGCCATGGCGTTGGTGCCGAAGATTTCGTGTTTCACTGCGCCTTTGGCAGCAGCGACGACGCCTTTCACGGCCGCTTTCGCACCTGGCTTGAATGCAACGATGACGCGGGTGGTGTCCGCTGGCGCGGCGCTGGCAGAATTGCAGAGCATCCCGGCGGCGGCCGCAAGCATGCACAGGCTGAGGGTGGTTGACGCGCGGGTGAATCGTTGAACCATGTGACTTCTCCGTATGAAAGCCTATAGGAATGCCGCGATCTCTATGGTCGCGTGCACGTTTGGTACAAACGTTGATTACCGTAAACACGGTTCAGCCAGTGTAGGCATGGAAGTATGTATCTGGCAATTGTCAACTCAAGCGTGCGCAAGCGTTGTTGCGACGTTGCGTCAGGGCACAATTGAAAACCGTATAAACCGATAAACGGTGCTATATTTTGGCCCTGCCCGATGTGCATTTGCAGCAATTCTGGCGGGGAGGAGCGCGGCAAGGATCGTGCTGGCTTGGTATGATGGCAAAATTGTGCGGCTGATCTCCAGTCCGCGTTCATCCATCTCATGTAGAGGAAAGCACATGAAAACCAAGGCAGCGATTGCATGGAAGGCGGGTCAGCCGCTGACGATCGAAGAAGTCGAACTCGAAGGTCCGAAGGCGGGCGAGGTACTGGTCGAAGTCAAGGCGACCGGCATCTGCCATACCGACTACTACACCCTGTCAGGCGCCGACCCGGAAGGCCTGTTCCCGGCCATCCTCGGCCATGAAGGCGCGGGCGTGGTGGTCGACGTCGGCCCGGGCGTCACCAGCGTCAAAAAGGACGACCACGTCATTCCGCTGTACACGCCGGAATGCCGCCAGTGCAAATTCTGCCTCTCGCAAAAGACCAACCTGTGCCAGGCAATCCGCTCGACCCAGGGCCGCGGCCTGATGCCCGACGCAACGTCGCGCTTCTCGCTCGACGGCAAGCCGATCTACCACTACATGGGCACCTCGACGTTCTCGAACTACATCGTCGTCCCTGAGATCGCGCTGGCCAAGGTCCGTTCCGACGCGCCTTTCGACAAGATCTGCTACATCGGCTGCGGCGTCACGACCGGCATCGGCGCCGTGATCTTCACGGCGAAAGTGGAAGCGGGCGCCAACGTCGTCGTGTTCGGCCTGGGCGGCATCGGCCTGAACGTGATCCAGGCAGCGAAGATGGTCGGCGCCGACAAGATCATCGGCGTGGACATCAACCCGGCCCGTGAAGAGATGGCGCGCAAGTTCGGCATGACCCATTTCGTCAATCCGAAGGAAGTCGGCAACGTGGTCGACGCCATCGTGCAGCTGACCGACGGCGGCGCCGACTACTCGTTCGAGTGCATCGGCAACGTCAACACCATGCGCCAGGCGCTCGAGTGCTGCCACAAGGGCTGGGGCCAGTCGATCATCATCGGCGTGGCCGAAGCCGGCGCCGAAATCTCGACCCGTCCGTTCCAGCTCGTGACCGGCCGCGAATGGAAGGGATCGGCCTTTGGCGGCGCACGCGGCCGCACCGACGTGCCGAAGATCGTCGACTGGTACATGGAAAACAAGATCAACATCGACGACCTGATCACCCACCACCTGCCGCTGGACCGCATCAACGAAGGTTTCGACCTGATGAAGTCGGGCGAGTCGATCCGCTCGGTCGTGGTCTACTAAAACCTCCGCTTTTCTGTCGCCTGTTCCGCGAAAGCGACCGTTCGTCGCACGGCGCGGGCAGGCGCCAGCCGCCTGTCCTACTCTTTCTCCATCGACACACGCTCATGGAGAAGATCATGCAGGACACCCGCTTTGCCTCCCCGTTTGCATCCCAGTCTGTATCCAATTCGCTGAAGCGCCCCTTGCTGGTGGCGGCCCTGGCTGCCGCCTGCGCGCTGCCGCTGCTGCCGGTCCAAGCCTTTGAGGGCATCACCATCAACCGCACCATGCAGGCGAGCGACGGCGGCGAGCCCTTCGCGCTGGTGCGCGGCGCGGGCAGTTCGATCACGGGCGACAATGCCGCCCAACAGCGCGTCAAGGAACTCAAGCGCAGCGTGAAAGGCGACTTCCTCTGGTTCCAGAGCAAGGGCAAGGAGTACATCGTGCAGGATCCGGCGGCCCTGAAGCGTGCGGGCGACGCCTGGGCGCCGATGGAGGCGATCGGCGCCCAGATGGGCGGGCAGGGCGCGGAAATGGGCCGCCATGGCGCATCGATGGGCGCGCTCGGCGCGAAGATGGCGCTGGCCGCCGTCACCTTCAACGAAGAAAAAATGGAAGCGCTGGGCAAGCAGATGGAAGAGGCCGGCAAACCGATGGAAGCGGCCGGCAAGAAGATGGAAGACCTGGGCAAGAAGATGGAACAGGAGCAGCGCAACGCCGAGCGCACCACGCGCGGCGTGATCCAGGAGTCGCTGCAGAACGGGACGGCCAGGCCGGTGGCGGCGCGCGGTTGACGTGGTCGCCGCGTGATTGAGAAGGCCGGGCTGCTCGCACATCCCGGCCTCTTATTCTGGGACGCGGCATTTCCCGTAGGGTGGTCGCCCCGTGCCCACGCGAAAATATGAACAATGCTGACAGTTGACCTGTCGAGCAACACGCCGGTTGCCGACGTATCAAAAGCGTTTCGTTAGCGTGTCAGGTTATGTTCCGCGTTTCGGAGCGACAACCCGCAGCCGCTGACTGCGGACAAACACGTAACGCGTGGGCACGGGGCGCCCACCCTACGGTTACCGCAAACAATAAAAAAGCCGGGATGCGCAGGCATCCCGGCTTTTTCGCTCATGTCGCTCGGGCGCTTACTTGCGCATCGCCGGCACGAACTCTTCCATCACCGCCTTGCGCAGCAGCGCTGGCGGCACCAGGCCCTGGGCCAGCACGAAGTCGTTGAACTTCTGGCGGTCGAATTTATCGCGCAAGGCGACTTCGGCGGCCTGGCGGGTTTCCATCAGGCGCTGGTAGCCGTAAAAGTAGGAGGTCGCCTGGCCCGGCGCGCGGAAGGTGTAGCGCTGCATTTCCTGGGTGGCCATGCCTTCGGACAGGCCGACGTCATGCATCAGGAATTGCTTCACGCCGTCCGGGGTGATCTCGCCCAGGTTCACCATCGGGTCGAGGAAGGCGCGCGCCGCGCGCATGGCGCGGGCCTGCAGGGCGAACAGCTGGCCGTCGAGCGGCTCGTAGGGTTGCACCTCGGCTTCGGCGTACAGGGCCCAGCCTTCGACGTTGACGCTGTTGAAGGCGAACACCGCGCGCGCGGTCGAGACGCCGGTCTCGATCATCTTGGCGAACTGCAGCTCGTGGCCGGGACGGGCTTCGTGCGCGGTGATCGACCAGGTGCCGGCCTCGTGGGTGAAGTCGTCGAACACCATGCGCTTGCCCGACGCGTCCGGCGGCATGCCGGTGGTCAGCACGAATTCGCCGTATTCGCCGGTGTTGCCGATCAGGCGCGGAGGGCTCATGTGCGGCGCGGGCTGCTGCGCGTTCTCGGCCATCGACGCCAGGCGGATCACGGCCTTGCGCTCGGGCAGGGTGACGATGCGGTTCTGGCGCGTGGCCTGCTCGAGCGCGGCCAGCCGCTCGGCATAGATCGGCATCACCTTGTCGAGCGGGATCTGGTCCTTCTTGAGTTCGGCCATGACGGCGCGGTAGTCGGCGTTCTTGAAGCCGCGTTCCTTGGCGATCAGGTTGGCCGTGATCTGCATCTGGTTGCGGATCTCGGCGAACGAGGTCAGCGACTTGGCGATCAGCTCCTGCGGGCTGATGTCGACGCCGAATTCGCGCAGGTTGTTGGCGTAGACCTCGGCCGGCAGCCGGTGGTCCGTACGCGCGCGCGGCAGCAGTTCCGTCTTCAGGCGCGCGTTATACGCGAGCAACTGCTTTTCCAGCGTGTCGAAGCGCTGTTCCCAGCCTTGCAGGCCGCTCTTGGCCAGCAGCTCGCGCATGCCCTTGAGCAGGGTCGGCGCATCGTTCAGCGACTGCTCGATCTCGCCCTTGTAGGGGCCGAGCAGGTTCTTGTTGGCCTTCAGGCGCTCCTGCAGGCGCTCGTGCGCCAGTTCCGTGACCGGGCGGTAGCCCTTGGCCAGGCCGGCGTACTTGTCTAGGCGCACCAGCAGCGCCTGCTGGCGCTCCTTCGGGATGCGCGGGTCGAGCGTCGAGCGCATCACGCCAAACATCATGCCGGTGAGGTCGATGAAGGGCATGAAGTACTTGCGGTCCAGGGCGGCGGTGCGCAGCTGGTCGTTGGCCTTGTTGATCAGGATTTCCAGGTCCTGCTTGACCTTCGGGTCGGTTTCAAGCTTGAGGCGCTTCTGGTACTCGGCGATGGCCGCGCGCAGGTCCTTGTTGGTGGCCTCGAACTGGTCGCGCGAGAAATCGGTGATCTGTTCGTCGTAGCCGTTCACGCCCAGCGTGCTCGCGCTTTCCGGTGAGTACTTGGCCAGGACGTTCAGCAGGACTTTGGCGTTCTCGTTGCTCTTGGTGACCCAGGCCGGCTCGGCGGCGAAGGCGGGGGCGGCGAGAGCGGCGGCCAGCAGGCCGGCAAGGAGGGTACGGACCAGGGGACGGGTAGGCAGCATTGCATTCCTTTTCTACGTATCGGCTCGGATGAGGACCGCGCGGCGCGTCAGGCGTCATGCAGTCCGGACAGCATTTTCATGCATCCGCCAGTATGCCTGTTTTTGAGCGTGGTGTTGCTCGTATGCATGTACAAAAACACAAAAAGTTGCATTAAGTGCAAATATGTTGCTGTAGTCTATCGAACAACGAAAAACGGACCAGCTCCGTATAATCGGATCGATTACGGTATGCAGTTCGCGTGTTTTCCCGACGCGTCTGCCTCCGTAAATTCCGCGTGCCGCCCCGCGACATGCGCACGTCGCGACGGAGGAAACGCTGGACCAAATTTCGCCGCAAGAGATGGCTACTAAAATAGTTAGGATGATCAAATGACAAAGAATATCGCCATTGTAGGCGCTGGGTTTTCCGGAGCTGTCATTGCAAACCAGCTCGCACAGGCCGGCCACAAGGTCGAAGTATTTGAATCGCGTCCGCATATCGCGGGCAACTGCCATTCCGAACGCGACGCCGAGACCGGCGTCATGGTGCACGTCTACGGACCGCACATCTTCCACACCGACAACGAGCGTGCCTGGGAGTTCGTCAACCGCTACGCCGAGTTCAAGCCTTACGTGAACCGCGTCAAGGCCATCACCGGCGGCCGCGTCTTCACGCTGCCGATCAACCTGCTCACCATCAACCAGTTCTTCGGCAAGACCATGCGTCCGGCCGAGGCCCAGGTCTTCCTGGCCGAGCTGGGCGACAAGTCGATCGAGAACCCGCAAACCTTCGAAGAGCAGGCCCTGCGCTTCGTCGGCCGCGAGCTCTACGAAGCCTTCTTCAAGACCTACACCGTCAAGCAGTGGGGCATGGAGCCGTCGGAACTGCCGGCGAGCATCCTCAAGCGCCTGCCGGTGCGCTTCAACTACGACGACAACTACTTCAACCACAAGTACCAGGGCATGCCGGCCGAGGGCTACACCGCCCTGGTCGAGAACATCCTGAAGGTCGACGGCGTCACCGTCCACCTGAAAACCCGCTTCGACCCGGACCAGAAATCGCAGTACGACCACGTGTTCTACAGCGGCCCGATCGACGCCTGGTTCAAGCACGTCGAAGGCCGCCTGCCTTACCGCACCCTGGACTTCGAGATGTTCCGCGACAAGGGCGACTACCAGGGCAACGCCGTGGTCAACTACTGCGACGACGCCCAGCCTTACACCCGCATCACCGAGCACAAGCACTTCTCGCCGTGGGAGCAGCACGAAGGCACGGTGCTCTACAAGGAATACAGCCGCCAGTGCGGCGAGGAAGACATTCCCTATTATCCGATCCGCATGGCGCGCGACAAGGAGCAGCTGGAACGCTACGTCAAGCTGGCCCAGAACGAGAGCAACGTCACTTTCGTCGGCCGTCTCGGCACCTACCGCTACCTCGACATGGACGTCACCATCAACGAGGCCCTGATCACCTCCGACAAGTTCCTCGAAGCCGCCCGCGGCAACGGGGCGATGCCGGCCTTCGTGATCGATCCGCTGGCCTGATGTTCAGCCGCCGGCCCCTGAGGGCCGGCCGCAGGAAAGGCTAGGGAAGTGGCCAATAATAAAGGCCAAACAAAGGCCGTTGCCCGTTGGGCAGCGGCCTTTGTTTTTCGTGCTGCGTGCGCTGGACGGCGTTACCTTACATATGCCAGCGTATCGGCGAGACGATCTGGATGCCCGTCGCGTAAAACAGGACGAAGAAGGCGAGGCCGACGAGCAGGGCCACGAGCAGGGCCACGCCGATCTGCATCGGGCGGCTGACATCCGGGGCCTTGCGGCTGTACAGCCACGCGATCAGCACCCACTGGAGCAGTGTGAGCAGGAAACTCAGGCGGGTATCCAGGGCATACCTGACGACGTCCCTGGAATATTCCTGTCCCGCGAACAGGAGCGGATACATGGCCAGTACCGGTTTGTCGAATACCAGCATGAGGAACCCGAGACCGATCGGTATCGTGAACACCGCGATCAGGTAATACAAGGGGCCGGTCAAGGCGGCGACCAGCAACATCGATACGAATGCTTGCTTTTGGTTGGGACTCATGGAGGCTGTGATCTGACGGTATCGAAGTTGACCCGGGGCGGACAAGGCGGCGCCTGAGTATGATGCGGCCCTGGCAGTATGGCAATCTTTTTGATGTTGCTTAGGCAATATTTCTGTGTCAGCATGAGCGATCACTTTTCCGGGATGCCTACTCATGCTGCACCTCACCCGCATCGCATTGGCCGTGTCGCTTGGCGCGACCGCCGCCTTCGCTTCCGCCCAGACTTCTCAGCCCGAGCGTCCGGCCACCACTTTCCCCTACACACCCGGCCTGGACGTGAGCTCCATGGACAAGGGCGCCGACCCCTGCGTCGACTTCTACCAGTACGCCTGCGGCGGCTGGATGAAGAACAACCCGGTCCCGGCCGACCAGGCGCGCTGGTCGGTCTACAGCAAGCTGGCGCAGGACAACCAGCGCTATCTCTGGGGCATCCTCGACGGCCTGGCGCAGCAGCGCGAGGGCAGGAATAGCGCCCAGCAGAAGATCGGCGACTATTTCGGCGCCTGCATGGACGAGGGCGCGATCGCCAAGCGCGGCGCCGCGCCTTTGACGCCGTGGTTCGAGCGGATCGATGCAATGAAGTCGACCCGCGAGCTGCCGCAGGTGCTGGCCGCGCTGCAACTGGCATTGTCCGATGACGACTTCTTCTTCGGCTTCAGCTCGAACCAGGACTTCGGCGACTCGAGCCGCGTGATCGCGTTTGCCAGCGGCGGCGGCCTGGGCCTGCCGGACCGCGACTATTACCTGAAGACTGATGCGCGCTCGAAGGACATCCGCGCCAAGTACGAGGCCCACCTGGCCACCATGTTCGGCCTGGCCGGCGAGGCGCCCGAGGTGGCCAAACGTTCGGCCGCGACCGTGATGCGCATCGAGACCGCACTGGCGAAGGCCTCGCTGACCCGGGTCGAGAAGCGCGACCCCTATAAGCTGTTCCACAAGATGGACCTGAAGGCCCTGCAGAAACTGACGCCGGGCTTCGACTGGAAAGCCTACCTGGCCGCGCTCGACCAGCCGGGCGTGAACAGCTTCAACGTCACCGAGCCGGCCTTCTTCAAGGCCTTCAACCGGCAACTGCGCAAGGACAACCTGGCAGCGATCAAGACCTATCTGCGCTGGCATGTGCTGGAGGCGATGGCGCCGGTGTTGTCGCCGCAGTTCGACCAGCCCCATTTCGCCTTCTTCATGCAGACCCTGCGCGGCGTCGAGCGCCAGCAGCCGCGCTGGAAGCGCTGCGTGCAGCTGGTCGACCGCCAGCTCGGCGAAGCCCTCGGCCAGGAATTCGTGGCGCGCGCCTTCTCGCCGGAACTGAAGGCCAAGGCCCTGCACATGACACGCCAGATCGAGGAGGCAATGGCCAAGGACATCGAATCGCTGGCGTGGATGAGCGCGGACACCAAGAAGCGCGCGCAGGAAAAGCTCGACGCCATCGTCAACAAGATCGGCTATCCGGACACCTGGCGCGATTATTCAAGCTATGACGTGCGTGCGGACGATTTCGCCGGCAACGTGGTGCGCGGCAAGGCCTTCGAGAACCGCCGCCAGCTGGCCAAGATCGGCAAGCCCCTCGACCGCGCCGAATGGCTGATGACGCCGCCGACGGTGAACGCCTATTTCAACCCGCAGATGAACGACATCAACTTCCCGGCCGGCGTGCTGCAGCCGCCGCTGTTCGACCCGAAGATGGATGACGCGCCGAACTACGGCAACACCGGCGGCACCATCGGCCACGAGCTGACCCACGCCTTCGACGATGAAGGCCGCCAGTTCGATGCCCAAGGCAACCTGAAGGACTGGTGGACGAAGAAGGACGGCAAGGCCTTTGAGGAGCGGGCGGCGTGCATCGTCGAGCAGTACGGCAAGTACAAGGTGGTCGACGACATCAAGATCAACAGCAAGCTGACCCTGGGCGAAGACGTCGCCGACCTGGGCGGCCTGATCCTCGGCTGGATGGCCTGGAAGAACCAGATGGCGAGCATGCCGCAACAGGCCCAGCCCCTGCGCGACGGTCTCACGCCGGAGCAGCGCTTCTTCGTGGGCTATGCACAATGGGCCTGCGAAAACGACCGCCCGGAAAACCTGCGCGTCTCGGCCGCCACCGATCCTCACTCGCCGGGCAAGTACCGCGTCAACGGCGTGGTCATCAACATGCCGGAGTTCGAGAAAGCGTTCAACTGCAAGCCGGGCCAGCCGATGGCGGCGGTGAAGCGGTGCCGGGTGTGGTGATCGAAAACCGGATGCGCGGACGGGGCGTTCGGCGTCGGCCCGCGGCGCTACCCGTAGGGTGGGCGCGGCCGGCGTAGGCACCCCGTGCCCACCGTTGCCCACAGGTCCGTAGACCCGTAGGGTGGGCACTCCGTGCCCACGCGTTACGCACAGGCCCGTAGTCGTCAGCAGCGAGATATCGCCCGCAAAATCTGCGATGACCAGCAGCCTGGGCTTCGCTTAATGTTGCGAGCGACGCTTCACCGCCAACAGGAAGGGATACGCACGTGACGCGTAGGCACGGCGTGTCCACCCTACGGTTCGAGCAAGCGAAAAAAACGCCACCGCGAGGTGGCGTTTCCATTCATGGGCTACTCAGCGCCAGCTTAGTGCTGGTTGATCTTGCCGCGCCATGCACCCGTTTCCGAGCCGCGCTTCTCGAGCATTTCCTTGAAGTTCGACAGGTTGCCGCGCGCTTCCATGCGCACCGCGCCGAAGGCATCGCCGATGGTTTCCAGCACACCTTCCGGCGTGTAGTCCATCTGCAGGGTGACGCGGGTCACGTTGTCCGAGATCTTGTGGAAAGTGACGACGCCGCCGTTGCGCACACCACCGATGCTGCGCCAGGCGATGCGCTTGTCCGGGATCTGCTCGGTGATTTCGGCATCCCATTCCTTCTCTTCGCCGGCGACATTGGCCTTCCAGTGCAGGCGCTTGTCGTCGAGCTGGCGGATCTCGTGGACGCTCTTCATGAACTGCGGGAAGTCCTCGAACTGCGTGAACTGGTTATAGGCAGTGCGCAGAGGCACGTTGACTTCGATCGATTCGATGATTGACGAGTCATTGCCCGAACCACGGTTTTTCTTCATCTGTTTCGACAGCATCATCCCGCCGACAGCGAGGGCGGCAACAGTAACCACTCGATTAAGCATGTGACTCTCCTTTGGCAGTAAGCCGGCCTGCACGCGGTGACGAAGTTGAGCCCGACCCGAAAACGCGTGCACGGCCTTGCGGCTTGAAAATGGTTGGGTCGTAGTGGGCCACGCGATGGGTTCGCGTCTTTGTTGTTAAGTTAAGCGAATTCTGGAACAGGGGGCGCGCGGTAGAATTGCGCGTCGATACTGATGAGTTAAGCGCAGTTGTCGCCAGATGTAAGCTTGAAGAATCTTTTTGTATGGAAAAGAAGTTGACGAGTGGTAGTGGTGAGGGTGATCTGTCTTGAAAGAATATTTCATAATTATTGAATTGATGAAATATTATTTCGTCGCATGCTCCCCCAAGATACCGCCTCGACTGGATGGGCATACAGTAAATCCCGGCGGTATAATGGGCGCATGCAGAATCTCCTTCACAACCTCAATCCCGAACAACTCGCGGCCGTGACGCTGCCGCCGCAGAGCGCGCTGATCCTGGCGGGGGCCGGCTCGGGCAAGACCCGCGTGCTGACCACGCGCATCGCCTGGCTGATCCAGACCGGGCAGGTCGGCCCGGCCGGCATCATGGCCGTCACGTTCACCAACAAGGCGGCGAAGGAGATGCTGACGCGCCTGTCCGCCATGCTGCCCGTGAACACGCGCGGCATGTGGATCGGCACCTTCCACGGCCTGTGCAACCGCCTGCTGCGCACGCACTACAAGGACGCCGCGCTGCCGCAGTCCTTCCAGATCCTCGATTCGCAAGATCAACTGTCGATGATCAAGCGCCTGCTGAAAGCGGCAAACGTCGACGACGAGAAGTACCCGGCCAAGAACCTGATGTACTTCATCAACAATGCGAAGGAACAGGGGCTGCGCGCCGGCCAGGTCGAGGCCTACGACCCGATCGAGCGCAAGATGGTCGAGCTGTATGAACTTTACGACCAGCAATGCCAGCGCGAAGGCGTGGTCGACTTCGCCGAGCTGCTGTTGCGTTCGTATGAGCTGCTGTCGCGCAACGCCCCGCTGCGCCAGCACTACCAGATGCGCTTCAAGCACGTGCTGGTCGACGAGTTTCAGGATACCAACGACCTGCAGTACAACCTGCTCAAACTCCTGGCCGGCCATGGCGAGGGCAGCGGCGGCGCCATCTTCGCCGTCGGCGACGACGACCAGAGCATCTATGCCTTCCGCGGCGCGAACGTCGGCAACATGACCGCCTTCGAGCGCGACTTCCAGGTCCAGAACCTGATCAAGCTGGAACAGAATTACCGTTCGCACGGCCACATCCTCGACAGCGCCAACTACCTGATCGCCAACAATACCAAGCGCCTCGGCAAGAATTTGCGTACCGATGCGGGCCAGGGCGAGCCGGTGCGCATATACGAAGCCTCGTCGGACCTGGAAGAAGCCCAGTGGATCATCGAGGAAGCCAAGAGCCTGATGGCCGACGGCATGCCGCGCAGCGAAATCGCCATCCTCTATCGTTCGAACGCGCAAAGCCGCGTGATCGAGCACGCGCTGTTCGCGGCCGGGCTGCCGTACACCGTCTACGGCGGCCTGCGCTACTTCCAGCGCGCCGAGGTCAAGCACGCCATCGCCTACCTGCAGCTGATGGACAACCCGCACAACGATTCGGCTTTCCTGCGCGTGGTGAATTTCCCGACGCGCGGCATCGGCGTGCGCTCGATCGAACAATTGCAGATGGCGGCCGACACCTATGGCGTCTCGTTGTACGCGGCCGTGCCCTACATGACCGGCAAGGCCGGCAGCGCGCTGGGCAGCTTCGTCAAACTCATCGAAGGCGCGCGCTTCGAGACCCAGCAATTGCCGCTGCCGGAAATGGTGCGCGTGGTGCTGGAACGCAGCGGCCTGCTGACCCATTACGCCAACGAAAAGGAAGGCGCCGACCGCATCGAGAACCTCGAGCAGATGGTCAACGCCGCCACCCAGTTCGTGCAGGAAGAAGGTTTTGGACAGCAGGCGCCGGCCCACCTCGGCCCGCCGGCCCAGGCCCAGGCGGGCGACGCGATCCTGAACCAGGACGGCCTCGAGATCATCGAGGCCGACGCGCCGCTGCCTTCGGTCATGTCGCCGCTGGCGGCCTTCCTCGCCCATGCGTCGCTGGAAGCCGGCGACGCCCAGGCGCAAGCCGGCCAGGACGCGATGCAGCTCATGACCGTGCACTCGGCCAAGGGCCTGGAATTCGACGCGGTCTTCATCACCGGCCTCGAGGAAGGCCTGTTCCCGCACGAGAGCAGCTCGCGCGAGATGGACGGCGTCGACGAAGAACGGCGCCTGATGTACGTGGCGATCACGCGCGCGAGGAAGCGCCTCTACATGAGCTTTACCCAGCAGCGCATGCTGCACGGCCAGACCCGCTTCAACATGAAGTCGCGCTTCTTCGACGAGCTGCCCGAGGAGTCGCTGAAGTGGCTGTCGCCGCGCGTGCAGAGCCACTGGTTTGCCAACAAGAAGGCGCCGACCGCCTGGGACGACGCGGCCTTCCGCAATGCCGGCAGCGACAACAAGATCGCCCAGCAGATCACCCAGAAGTCGGGCGGCGGCTCGGGCTGGCGCATCGGCGAAACGGTGGCGCACGCCAAGTTCGGCGAGGGCGTGATCGTGAATATCGAAGGCGGGGCGGGCGCGGCGCGGGCCCAGATCAACTTCGGCCCGTCCGGCATCAAGGTGCTCGACCTGTCGGTGGCCAAGCTGGAACGCGTGTCGCGTTAAACCGGGGCGCCAAGTGGCGTTGCTAAGTTGCGCCGCTAACTTGCGCCGAGCGGCCCAGGCTGCGTCGAACGGCGTCAGGCGTCGCTGTTTTCGCGGGCTGCCCGGCGGCGCTTGAGCAGGCCGCCGACGGCCAGGTTCACGGCCGTCAGGCAGAGGAGGGCGCCGCTGACCAGGCGTTGCTGGCCGTCGCTCAGCATGCTGAAGCCGTTGAGGAGGCTGCTGCCGGCGGCGACTGCCGCGAACAGGCCGCCCCCAGCGAGCAGTATGGCAAGAACGACACTCAGCAAACGCATGTCTTACTTTTCCAGGCTGACCGTCGCGGCGCCGGCCTCGACGGGCTTGCCGAAGATGCGGCGGTAAGCTGCGTACAGCGAACACTGCAGCAGCAGGATGAACAGGAAGATCAGCCACATGATGGCCACGCGCGCCACGTTCGAGCCGCCCAGCAGCAGCGTGAACACGATGCACAGCGCGAACAGGAAAGCGAACCAGGCCATCAGGAGCACGACGAACACGCGCGCGCTCTTCCAGACCGCGAAGAAACTGTAGAAGGCCGCCTTGCCCGCACCCATCTGCTGCCAGTAGACCAGGGGCGCGGCGAAGGACAGCGCGATCAGCACGCTCATGTTGAGTGCCGACACAAGGAAGAGCGTCAGCATGGTCGAGCCCGTCACCTCGGGCATCTTGCTCGCCTCTCCCCCGGGGAACTGCTGGAAGAAGGCAGGATCGATCGCGAAACGGGCAATCAGGTTCAGCAGCAGCGAGACGACCAGGTAGATCAGGCCTACCTTGCACAGTTGCGCAAACACCGGTTGGCGAAACCCCGTCAGCGCCACGACCGGGGTGACGCGCTCGCCGTTCTCGATCATCAGGCAGGCCTTCATGAAGGCCATCGAGAACGAGGGAATCAGCACCACGGCAAGCATCGGGCCGACCAGCGGCACGAAGCCGATCAGGAGGCTGACCAGGATGTTCGCGAAGAGCAGGGTGGTCAGTGCGGCGGGTTGTTTGCGGAACAGGCCGGCTCCTTCCTTGAGCCAGGTCCAGCCGGTCATTGCAGGCATGTTGTTCATCGTGTCAGGGGGCCAGGCCCGGCGCCGGGCTGGCAATGCGGTCGCGCAGGATGCGCTCGAAATGGGTCGGGTCGTGCGGCGTCAGCATTTCCGCCGCGCGCGGCACGTGCAGGTCGTACAGGCGCGACAGCCAGAAACGCAGCGCGGCCGCGCGCAGCATGGTCTGCCAGGCATCGATTTCCTCGGCGGTGAAAGGCCGCACCGCGCGGTAGGCGTCCAGCAGGGCCTGTACGCGGGCGTGGTCCAGCTTGCCGCTGTCGAAGGCTATGCACCAGTCGTTGACGGTCACTGCCAGGTCGAACAGCCAAGTGTCGACGCCGGCGAAATAGAAATCGAAGCAGCCCGTCAGCTTTTCGCCAACGAACATCACGTTATTGCGGAACAAATCGGCATGCACGGGCCCGCGCGGCAGGCGCGCATACGCTTCACTCGCGGCAAACGCTTCCTGGGCAGCGACTTCCTCGCGCAGCAAGCGCGCGTTGTCTGGCGACAGGAAGGGCAGCACGGTCGGCGTCGTCGCACTCCACCATGCCAGGCCGCGCAGGTTGGGCTGCGCCAGCGGGAAGTCCCGGGCCGCCAGGTGCATGCGCGCCAGCATGGCGCCGACTTCCGCGCAGTGCACCGGTTGCGGATCCATCTGCGAGCTGCCGGCCAGCTTGGTGACGATCACCGCCGGCTTGCCCTGCAAGGGCACCACCAGTTCGCCATCGTGGTTGGCGACCGGCGCCGGCACCGGAATGCCGCGCTCGGCCAGGTGGCGCATCAGGCCTATATAGAAGGGCAACTGCTCGAAATCCAGGTTCTCGAAGATGGTGAGCACATACTCGCCGCGTTCGACGGTCAGGAAGAAGTTACTGTTTTCGATGCCGGAGGCAATGCCGTCGAGGGCGAGTGCCTGGCCAAGGGGGAACTGCTTGATCCACTGGGTGAGGTCATCCAGTGTGACCGCGGTGAAAACTGCCATCGTGGGAGCAAGAATGAAAAAGTGGAGCGGCGGGGCGGTTGCCCCGCGGTGGTCGGGTCAGCGCTGGGTGGTCGGCAGCGGTGGCGGCGGCGGCACCTCGGCCGGTGTCGTCATCGGCACGGTTGCCGGCGGGACTTTGCCAGCTGGCTTGCCAGCGGGCGCACCTGCTGCTGCGGCGCCAGCGGTGCCGCGCGAGCCTGCCGCGGCTGCTGGAGCGGCAGAGGCGTCTTCGCCCGCGGCCTGCTTCTTCGGACCGATGTCGAATTCCATCACTTGCCATTGCGGCGCACGGAAGGCGCTGCTCTGGGCATCGCCGGCCTGGGCGTTGCCGGCCGGGTTGTTCGGACGCATGATGTAGTGGCTCTTGCCGCTTTGAACTTCGATCTCCGTGACCGTGCCGTCGTTGGCGCGCTTTTCCTTGATCTGCGTGCCGCGGCGCGGCGGAATATTGGTCGTCGGCACATCGCTGCCCGGTTCGATGCGTTCCGTCGGCGGTTGCTGCTGGGTCGTCGTCGCTTGCTGGGCCCAGGCAAAGCCGGTCAGCAGGGCAAAGGGAAGGACGCTCAGGCGGAGAAATGTGCGCGGCATGATGATCACCTTGTATTGATTAGACCATTGTAACAAACCGACACCGTTCCCTGTGAAAAGTGTGAGTTTCCTTCTCTTTCGACGATCTGCCGGGCAGAAACATGCGTCTGCTCTTGTATGATTTGCAAGAAACTGTTGATGGGAGAATAAACTTGGCGTGGACAAAATTATCGATTGCAATGCTGTGCTGCTGGGCCATGTCCGCCTGGGCAGTAGACCCATGGTGCAGTGCCGGCGCGCAGCCTGCGCTCAGCTTCGAATGGCTGCCGAAGGACAAGGCCGAGCCCTCGCTCGGCAGCGTGCGGATCAGGGATGCCAACGGCAGGATCGTGCAAGTGCTGGAGAACGTGGAAAACTACCGGGAGGACAGCGCGTCGCTACGAACCGCTACGGATTTCAATAACGATGGCTGTCCGGACTTGGTGGTGACCAGCAGCATGGCGGCGATCGGCAACGAAAGCGTGACCGCCTTCCTGTACAACCCCAGGACGCGCCGCTTCGAACTCAGCGCAGCCTTGTCCGCTGTTGGCGGGCTGCAACTCGATTCACGCGACAGGAATTGCGTGACCGGCGACTGGAAAGGCGGCGCCCAGGATTTATATAGCCAGCGGCTTTGCTGGAGCAAAGGCAAGCTCGTGCTGGAGAGCGAGTACGACGTCTCGCCACGCTACAACAAGGAGGGCGAGTTCCAATGCTTCTTGCACATCGAAACGGTCTACCGTGGCGGCAAGAAGCGCGAGCGAACCAAGTGCACGAAGGAGTTCTGAAGAGCTTTTGCCAGCAGTCCGATCCCGATGCTGGCGCCCCGGGCAGCGGCGCCTGGCCTGGCCGCGTTACCGCAAATCGACCGGTCCCCCGGCCTGGCCAAGCTGCTTGATGGACCTGAGGCAGGCCGCTTCACCTTCCTTCCGGATGCGCGCATCGAAACTCGCGCGCATTTCTGCCTTTGCATCGGCCATCAGCTGGCCGGCATCCGGACGATTCGGTGCACGCGGACGCTTCGACGCCTCGCTCCGTTCGCGGGCGCATTTGTCCCTGGCGGCATTCGCCTTTGCCAGGTTGCGCCCGCGCCATGCGGTCAGGGCCTTGTCCGCTTCAGCCGACAGTGCGGGAAATTCACGCGAGCAGGTCTCGACCATGTTCCGGTTGATCTCTTCCGCATTGCATTCATATACCGCGACGGGCTTTGTTGAGCAAACCG